>JABDOZ010000160.1 GCA_013043005.1 Flavobacteriaceae bacterium
GGATGAAAAAGAAGAAATAAAAGTTTCTGAATTAGAATCTCATAAAAGATACATTGTGTTGTTCTGGAGCAGTTCGTGTTCTCATTGTCTTGAAGACTTGCCAAAATTGAAAAAACACATTGCTGCATTAAAAGAAGGTGATACCAAAGTGATTGCAATAGGTATGGAAGATGAACCTTATAATTGGAACAACGAAATTTTATATTATCCGGATTTTATCCATATTTATGGGGAAGGCAAATGGGACAATCCTATTGGCGATGCCTATGGCGTGGCTGCCACACCAACGTACTTTGTTCTTGATAAGGATAAAAAAATTATTGCAAAACCTTATGATTTTGAAGCTTTAAAAGCATATTTGGATGAAAATCCTGTTAAGCTTGAAGAGCCAAAAGAGGAAGAAATAAAAAAGGAAGGTTAATCAATTTTCATTTCAAATTAAACTGTCATTTCGAGCCTGTCGAGAAATCTCTTATCTGTTATGCTGAGTCAAAAATAGATTCCTCCACTTCGGTCGGAATGACATAATTGTCAAAAGTGATAGAACGCATCTTCAAGATGTTCAATTTCATATGTTTTACTTTTCTTCACGATAGCTACAATATCAAAACGTACTTCAACATCTAACTCATTAACAGTTACATATTCATCCACGGCTTTTACCAACCGTTGGATTTGTTTTGGTTTTACAAAATCCTGTGGATTTCCAAAATCTATACTTGAGCGCGTTTTTACTTCTATAATGGCCAAAATATCATTTTGTTTTGCTATGATATCAACTTCTGCTTTATCAAACCTGTAATTTCGCTCAACAATATCATATCCTTTTTTTAAAAGATAATCGACTGCTAATTGCTCGCCTTTTTTACCAAGTTCGTTATGTTGCGCCATTACTAAAGGAATCTCAATTTACACATTTCATTATTAACTTTTAACTCAACATTACTTCCCATTATCAAGGCTCTATTATCATTTATATGTCCAGCTGGAAAATTAAAACAAATAGGGAAATCATAATCTTTACATAGATCAAAAACAATCTGTTCAGCTGTTTTCCCAAATGGAATAGTGTTGTCATTCATATCAGACATGCTTCCAACTATTAAACCTTTTAAATTTTCAAAATACCCATTGCGTTTCAGGTTTTGCATCATTCTATCGACATGATATAAATATTCATCCAAATCCTCAATAAATAGAATTTTATCCCTTGTATTCAAAGAAGTTTCAGAACCCAAAAGACTATATAAAATGCTTAAATTTCCGCCAAATAATTCACCTCTTGCGTCACCTGATCTGTTAAATTTATTGGGGTGCATTGCATATTCTAAACGATTTCCAAACAATACTTTTTTCAAAGTGTCTAAAGCTTCAGATGAGTTCTTGGCAACATTGATTGGCATTGTTGCATGTAAGGTCTCATACCCTAAATTATTGACGTGATTATGTAACACCGTTACATCGCTATATCCAACAATCCATTTTGGTTTCTTTTTAAATTTCGAAAAATCCAAAGCATCAATTATTCTGATTGTACCATATCCACCTCGTGCACACCATATGGCTTTTACTTCATCATCATCCAACATATTTTGAAAATCCTTAGTTCGTTCCCGATCAGAACCTGCAAATTGGTTATCATCTAATCCTATTGTTTTTCCAATCTTAACTTTTAATTTACCGATTTTAAGCCAATCTATTGCAGATCGAATATCTTCCAAAGAAATTTTTCTGGCTGTAGAAACTATTGCTACAGTGTCGTTTTGCTTTAAGGATTTTGGTGAAATCATACAGTTTAATTCGGAATAACAAAATACATAATTTCTCAATAGGTTTCTGTATTTTAGCTTCTTAAAAATCCATTTGATGAATACAACAAAAAGATATACTATTACTGCTGCACTTCCTTACACCAACGGCCCTATTCATATAGGTCATTTGGCAGGTGTATATGTGCCGGCAGATATATATGCTCGCTATTTGAGATTAACTGGAAATGATGTGGCGTTTATTTGTGGAAGTGACGAACATGGTGTACCTATAACTATTAAAGCAAAAAAAGAAGGCGTATCACCTCAAGATATAGTCGATAAGTATCATGCAATTATCAAACAATCGTTTGAAGATTTTGGAATTACTTTTGATAATTATTCGCGAACATCTGCCAAAATTCATCATGAAACGGCTTCTGAATTTTTTACAACTTTATACAATAAAAACGAATTTGTTGAGGAAACTAAAGAACAATTATACGACGCTGAAGTAAACCAATTCTTAGCAGATCGTTTTGTTATTGGAATTTGTCCTAAATGTGGTTATGAAGAAAGCTATGGCGATCAATGTGAAAACTGTGGAACCAGTCATAATGCAATTGATTTGATCAATCCAAAATCAGCAATAACAGGTAATAAACCAACTTTAAAACAAACCAAACATTGGTATCTGCCATTAAACAAGCATGAAGAATTTTTAAACAAATGGATACTTAAGGATCACAAAAAAGACTGGAAACCTAATGTTTATGGTCAGTGTAAATCATGGATAGACGATGGTTTAAGACCAAGAGCTGTTACAAGGGATCTGGACTGGGGAATTCCAGTTCCTTTGCCTGATGCAGAAGGAAAAGTATTATATGTATGGTTTGATGCACCAATTGGATACATCTCTTCTACAAAGGAATGGGCAGAACGGGTTGGAAAAGATTGGAGACCATATTGGAAAGATAAAGACACGAAATTGGTTCACTTTATAGGTAAGGATAATATCGTTTTCCATTGTATTATTTTCCCAGCCATGTTAAAAGCAGAAGGGTCTTATATTTTGCCAGATAATGTACCCGCAAATGAGTTTTTAAATTTGGAAAACAACAAATTGTCTACATCAAAAAATTGGGCAGTATGGCTCCCTCAATATTTAAAAGATTTTCCTGATAAACAAGATGTACTGCGTTATGCATTAACTGCAAATGCACCAGAAACAAAGGACAATGATTTTACTTGGAAAGATTTTCAGGCAAGAAATAACAATGAGCTAGTAGCTATCTTTGGAAACTTTATCAATCGTGTGGTTGTATTAACCAACAAATATTACAACGGAATTGTTCCAGCTCCAAGCAATTTCTCAAAAATAGATGAAGAAACACGAGCTGCTGTAAAAGCTTATCCTGCTGTTATTTCAAGTTCCATTGAACGTTACCGATTTAGAGAAGCTTTAGGAGAATTAATGAATTTGGCTCGTTTGGGTAACAAATACCTTGCTGATTCAGAACCATGGAAAGTCATAAAAGAAGATGAATCTCGTGTACAGACCATAATGTACATAGCACTTCAAATTGCAAGTGCTCTAGCAACATTAAGCGAACCGTTTTTACCGATTACATCTAATAAATTAAAAAAGATTCTTCGTTTTACTAAGAATGACAAAAACGAAACTGAATTTCATGCTGAGCCTGTCGAAGCATCTCTTTGGAACGACATCGGAGTAAAAGACAATTTGCTCCCTGCAGGTCACCAAATAGGCAGAGCAGAACTATTATTCAATAAAATCGAAGACAAGGAAATTCAGGCTCAATTGGATAAATTACAAGCGAGTAAGGCAGCCAATGAAGCGGCAGATAAAACCGCAGAACCACAAAAAGAGGAAATCTCGTTTAATGATTTCACGAAACTGGATATGCGTGTAGGCACTATTCTGGAAGCGGAAAAAATGCCGAAAACCAAGAAATTATTGGTTTTAAAAGTCGATACTGGAATTGATGTTAGAACCATAGTTTCTGGAATTGCTGAAAGTTTTAAACCTGACGAAGTCATTGGAAAACGTGTAACCGTTTTAGTTAATTTGGCTCCAAGAGCACTTCGTGGTGTAGAAAGCGAAGGCATGATTTTAATGACTGAAACTCCAGAAGGGAAATTGGTATTTGTGAATCCTGATGATAAAAATATTACAAATGGATTGAAGATAAGTTAAAAACAAATTCATATTTTTAACTATCATGCTAAAACGGTTTCTATCTATAGTCAACTCCGCTTTTGAAAACCTAAAACAATATTGGGAAAACAAAAATAGTTTACATGCAATCAGTATTGTTCTGGTACTTACCTTTATTGTTTGCTCATTATTGAGTGTTTTGGTGATTAATGATTTTATAAGCCTCGGTGGATTTGATGAACACTTCAAAAACCCATTCTTTTCTATAGAAATAGTTTTTACCGTTTTACTGATTGTAGAACTTTTCGGATTAATATTTATGCTTCCTAAATCGGTTGCAAAGTCCGTTGGCAAACAGTTTGAATTATTATCACTTATCTTTTTAAGAGATGCCTTTAAAGAATTCAGTCATTTTGGGAATAATCTGGAATGGTTGCAAATAAAGGAATCCTTTATTAATATGATGATATATGGATTTGGAGCGATAATCATCTTTTCCATAATTGGTTTGAACAATAAAATACAAAGACACATCAAACTAACCTCAACTGAAGAAGATCAGATTCAGTTTATCAGATTCAAAAAACTGTTAGCTATTGGCTTGCTAATAAGTTTTGCGTTTATAGGGTTCAGGGATTTAAAAATTCTTATTGAAACCGGAACCTATTTGCATTCGTTTCAGGATTTCTATACAGTTCTTGTATTTAGTGACATTTTAATTGTTCTAATTGCCTTAAGATTCACCTTAAATTATTACAAAATTTTCAGGTATTCTGCCTTTGTTCTGGCGACCATATTAATTAGATTATCATTATCACTTTACCCATTTTACGATGTCATTGTTGGTGTAATTGCAGCTTTATTTGTATTGGCATTGACCATAACTTACAACTACTTCTTAAAAGATTTACCTTATAAAAAACTGGAATAATTAATTCTGATATGTCTCAAATTCAATTCATAATTTCCAAAACACAACTTCCTGAAAGTAGTGTAAAAAATTCCATTGCTTTACTAAATGAAGATTGTACAATTCCTTTTATTTCTCGATACCGAAAAGAAGCAACAGGCAACTTGGATGAAGTTCAAATAGGTGAGATTGTAAAGTTTAAAGAACATTTTGAGGTGCTGGAGAAACGCAAAACAGCAATCCTAAAATCACTTGAAGAACAAGATGTCCTGACTACAGAATTAAAAGATAAGATCAACAACACTCAAGATTTAACAACCCTTGAGGATTTGTACTTACCATACAAAAAGAAGCGCAAAACCAAGGCGGAAACTGCTCGTAAAAATGGCTTGGAACCTTTGGCAAAAATCATAATGAGCCAGAATACAAATGATGTTGAGTCGATTGCTTTTAAGTATATAAAAGGAGATGTTAATTCAGTTGAAGATGCACTTGAAGGTGCACGACACATAATTGCAGAATGGATTAACGAACGTAAAGATATAAGAAACAACATTCGGAATCAGCTTGAAAAATTCGCAACAATTAACACAAAAGCTGTTAAATCTAAAATCGATACTTCGGCTATGCTCATTACAGGGTCTGAAAAGGCGCAAAAATTCAGAGATTATTTTGATTGGAGTGAATCTCTAAACCGAATTCCATCGCACAGATTATTAGCAATTTTAAGAGCCGAAAAAGAAGGTTTTATTCGTGTAAAAATCGAGATTGATGATGATCGTGCATTAACCAAAATTGAAGATAGAATAATTCGCTCTAACAATACATGTTCAGAGCAAATTGAAATCGCAATCGCAGATTCATACAAACGATTATTA
>JABDOZ010000161.1 GCA_013043005.1 Flavobacteriaceae bacterium
TGTTTCTTAATATAGGCGTAATTACCGTTGGACCCGTGACAATTATTAAAGCAGAAAATAAAAATGCTATTTCCCAACTTAAATTAAAAACATAATGTGCGACCAGTCCTCCTCCAAAAAATGTAATAGCTGCTCCTAGTGTTATTAATTTTGTTATAACCGGACCAACTGTTCGAATTTCATTTCGTTTTAAGGTCAGGCCTCCTTCAAATAGAATAATACTAATTGCAAGTGATACAAAATAGTAAAGCCCTTCGCCTGGGAACAATCCTTTTTCCCCATTCCAAATTGGTTCAATCCATTTAGTACCATCTTCAGATAAAAACTCTGCGGCTATAGGTCCAACAAGCAAGCCTATTAATATTAATGGTAAAATTGCTGGAATTTTAAACTTCCATGCAAACCACTGTGCTAATATTCCAAGTATAATAATTCCTGCTAATTCTAACATTGGTCCTATTTTTGGGTTAAAATACTAATTATTATTTACTGTATCAATTCATTAAATATTTCTTAAGTATTTGGCGTTTAAACTATTGTTTCATTAATTTGCACGAAATGAACTTATTCCCTATTAATGCCGGTAATTTTAAGCTTGATGGCGGTGCTATGTTTGGTGTAGTGCCTAAGTCATTATGGCAAAAAACAAATCCCGCAGACTCCAACAACATGATTGATCTTATAGCTCGCTGTTTGCTGATTGAGGATGGAAATAGATTAATATTGATAGATACCGGAATGGGGAATAAACAAAGTGAAAAGTTTTTTGGTTATTATCACCTCTGGGGTGATGATACTATAGAAAGATCATTGAAACAAGTTGGTTTTCATAAAGATGATATAACTGATGTGTTTATGACTCATCTTCATTTTGACCACTGTGGAGGTAGTATTCAATGGAATAAGGACAAGACAGGTTATGAACCTGCATTTAGAAATGCCGCATACTGGAGTAACAAAGATCATTGGAAGTGGGCAACAGAACCCAATAAACGCGAAAAGGCTTCGTTCTTAAAGGAGAATATTCTGCCCATGGAAGAATTTGGCAGATTAAAGTTTACTTCAATTCCTAAAACAAACCTGCTTGAAAACAGCGAATTAGGATTTGATATCTTTTTTGCAAATGGTCATACTGATAAACAAATGATTCCACTTATCAAATATAAAGAAAAGACCATTGCTTTTATGGCCGACTTGTTGCCGACCACTGGTCATATTCCACTCCCTTTTGTGATGGGCTATGACACAAGACCGCTTTTAACTTTGGATGAAAAAGAAATATTCCTAAACACTGCTGCTGATGATAATTATTATTTATTCTTAGAGCACGATGCTCATAACGAAATAATAACCGTTCAGCATACTGAAAAAGGAGTGCGTTTAAAAGATGTATATAAATCGAAAGAAATTTTTAACTAAAACTAAAAAAAATGAGATTATTAAAACCATTGTTTATTACTGCATTATTTGTTGCATTACTAACCAATTGTGGAAGTGCCCCAATAATAAGCACGCCAATTGAAAATATTGATAATACACCGCTTAAAGAAAGCGAGTTAACAGAAAACGAACAGAAAACCTGGGGACATTTAGATTTGGTAAATGATACCATCCCAGGAATGAGTGTTGACAAAGCGTACAATGAGCTGCTTGAGGGCAGAAAAGGAAAAACTGTTATTGTTGCGGTAATTGATTCTGGTATAGATATAGAGCATGAGGACTTAGATGGTGTTATTTGGACTAACCTAAAAGAAAAACCAAACAATGGAAAAGATGATGATAAAAACGGTTATGTAGATGATATTCATGGCTGGAATTTTTTGGGTGATGCTTATAATGAGCAGTTGGAAATGACAAGAATCTTAGCTGAAAATGATTCAAGTAATCCTGATTTCATGAGGGCTAAAGAAGATTATGAAAAAGAATATGGGCAAACTCTTCAAGTAAAACAAAATATTGAAGGACTGATGCAACAGATTCCTCCGGCTCAAGAACTAATTAGAAAACACTTGGGAAAAGAAGACTATGTAAAAGAGGATGTAATAAAAATACAAACTGAAGATCAGGGATTACTTCAGGCTAAGAATATTCAGCTGTTTTTATATCAGCAAGATCTCACTTACGAGAAGGTCAAGGAAGCTGCGGAACAATACACTGAGATATTAAACTACCATCTGTCTAAAGATTTTAAAGGCAGGAAAACCAATGACAATATAAATGATCTTACTGATATTGGTTATGGAAATAATAATGTATTGCCTGTCAAGAAATCTGAGAGTCACGGAACTCATGTAGCTGGAATTATAGCTGCTGAACGAAATAATGGTAAAGGAATGAAAGGGGTTGCAGATAATGTAAAGATTATGACATTAAGAGTTGTTCCTAATGGGGATGAATATGACAAGGATGTTGCCTTGTCTATACGCTATGCTGTTGATAATGGGGCCAAAGTAATTAATGGAAGTTTTGGAAAAGATTTTTCTCCTCACAGTAAATGGGTAAGAGATGCCATTGCTTACGCTGGTGAAAAAGATGTCGTTTTTGTTCACGCGGCAGGCAATGACAGTAAAAATATTGATAAGGAGCCTAATTATCCGAATGATAATATAAATAATGGGCCTGAGGTGTCCAATTCATATATAACTGTAGGAGCCTTAGCGCCAAAATATGGGTCTGATATGGTGGCAAGATTCTCAAATTATGGAAAAAACAATGTGGATGTCTTTGCTCCAGGGGCTAGAATATATTCTACTACTCCTGAAAATGAATATGACACTAAAGGAGGTACGTCTATGGCGGCTCCTGCAGTAGCGGGGATAGCAGCATTAATTCGTTCCTACTATCCAAAATTATCCGCTGCACAAGTGAAAGAAGTTATTTTAAATTCCGGCCTACCTATTAAGTCAAAAGTGGTTGTGGCAGGAAAACCTGAAGATGTACGTACGTTTAATGAAATCTGTAAATCAGGTAAAATTGCTAACGCTTATAATGCTTTAGTTATGGCATCACAAATGTCGAGGTAGTAGAACTCTATGAACAGGATTTATTTTCTTCTTTTTGTCTTTAGTTTTCTATTTATCTCTTGTAAAAGCTCACTAAATGGAAGCTCTGGTGCTTTTCATACTTTTGATCGATATTATTGGCAGCAACATGTTGATTATAAGATGAATATCGATATGGATGTTAGCACTTTTAAGTATAAAGGGGAACAAGAATTGATCTATACAAATAACTCGCCAGACACCTTAAATCGGGTTTTTTATCACTTATTCTTCAATGCGTTTCAACCAGGCAGTGAAATGGATGTTAGATCACTAACTATTTCAGATCCTGACCCCAGAGTTCGTGATAGGATTAGCAAACTAAAACCAGATGAAATTGGTTATATAAATGTGTCATCGCTAAAACAAAATGGCCAAAAGCTTAAATTCGAAACTGCTGGAACCATACTAGAGGTGGATTTAAACAAACCCATAAGACCGGGAGAGCAGGTGAAATTTGATATGCGTTTTAATGGCCAGGTACCGCTTCAAATTCGGCGCGCAGGAAGAAACAACAGAGAGAATGTGGCTTTATCCATGGCGCAGTGGTATCCTAAAATGGCAGAATACGATTTTGAGGGCTGGCACGCAGATCCTTACATAGGCAGAGAATTTTATGGCGTTTGGGGTGATTTTGATGTGAAAATAACTATAGATAAGGATTATGTGCTTGGTGGTACAGGGTATTTGCAAAACCCGAATGAAATAGGGCATGGTTATGAAGCCGAACCAATAAATACAACCAAACCAAACAAGCTTACATGGCATTTTAAAGCGCCAAATGTTCATGATTTTACCTGGGCTGCAGATCCAGATTATATTCATGACACTTTGCAGGTTCCTGATGGTCCATTATTGCATTTTCTTTATAAAAACAATCCGAAATTCGTTGAAAACTGGAAAAAAATGCAGCCAAAAGTAGTAGAATTGATGGAATACTTCAGTGATGAAATTGGTGCATATCCTTATAAACAATATTCAGTGATTCAGGCCGGTGATGGTGGCATGGAATATGGGATGTGTACTTTTATTACCGGAAACCGAAGTTATGGCAGTTTAGTTGGGGTTACAGCTCATGAATTAGCTCATTCCTGGTTTCAGTTTTTGTTGGCTTCTAATGAATCTAAACATGAATGGATGGACGAGGGATTCACCAGCTTTTATAGTGATCTTGCTATGAATGAAATAATGGATTATAATAAAGAAAATCCTTCCTTAGGGGCTTATAACAGCTATATTTATTTAGCTACTTCCGGTAATGAGCAGCCGCAAACTACTCATTCTGACAGATATGAATACAATCGTGTTTTTGGTATATCTGCATATAGTAAAGGGCAGGTTTTTTTAGCTCAATTAGGATACATATTAGGAGAAGCAAACCTTAAAAAAACGATTAAAAAGTATTATAAAGATTTTGCATTCAAGCACCCAAGGCCGATAGATATTATCAGGTCTGCAGAAAAGGTTTCTGGATTAGAATTAGATTGGTATTTAACGGATTGGACTCAAACAATAAATACTATAGACTACGGAATAAAATCTATTAAAGACGACAGTGAGGGGGTTACTACAATAGAGTTAGAGCGTATTGGCTTAATGCCTATGCCTATTGATTTGGAAGTAACATATACTGATGGTACAAAGGAATTGTATTATATTCCTCTGCAGATGATGCGCGGAGAAAAACCTGAAGAATCTCCAAGGATTTTATTAAAAGACTGGGCCTGGGCTTATCCAACATATCGATTAAAAATAAATAAGCCTAAATCTAAAATATTATCGGTAACTATAGATCCCAAAGAATTAATGGCCGACATTAACATAGAAAACAACACGTATTAGTATTAGTTGTGTGCTCTTAGTTCAAAACATTATTTAATAAGGTGAGTTAAACCAAGATTCTTTTTTATAAAGATCTGTTCTGGCATTTCTGGCTCTGTTATAAAGCTTAAGGTGGGTTTCATCTACTTGCTTGCTTCTAAAACCAAATAAATGGAATACTTGCTTGGCAAAAAACCTGGCAACTTTCAGATCGACTTTTAATACATGCTTCCTTTTGTTTTCCCAGTGTATTCCAGGGAATAGAACTAATAAATTATCTGCCTTGGCCCTTCTTAAAATAGCAGAGAGCCTAAGAAATATTGGTTTTACTTTTCGAACAATAAAAAAACCATCTTCTCCAATGTCTTGATATAACGGCATAAATAATATTCCCTTTTTTTTAGACCTAATTTCTTCATCATTGTTATTAGCAAGTAAAACTCCTTTTTTTATTGGTTGAAAACTCTTGAAGCCATTGAGCATTTTAAAATTATCGTTTTCTTTTATTCTGTGTAAGTGAACGACTTCATATATTTCTGAATGATTATTAGTTGCGTCAGCTATTTTATTGTAATGCTTATCAAAGTCTAAAATGCCTTCCTTTTTTAAAATCCTGGAAAAAACTAAAGCTAAATACAGAAAAGAGGCGTGGTAATTGATTGAGTTTAATTCATCGTGCTGACCTGATTCAAACCCAATAGAAACATACCCAAGCTGATTAATATAGGTCAATAGTGGTCCGTTTAAAAACTCTTCTATGCCTAATACAATTGGAACTGGAAACAGTTTAGAAAAACGTCTATTAATTAGTGCGTCACTTATTGTAACAAATGGCAAGGTTTTGCTAGATGTGGTGTGAAGGTCTATGAAATAAAAGGGGCCGGGGTTTAAAGAGATTATTTCATTTAAAAGGTCAAAAATTTCAGATTGCTCATTTTCCTCGGTATTTAATTCTTTTTTTCTGATAAGTTTTTCCAGATTTTCGAAAGTCCAGATCCTGTTCAAATCCTCATCAATAAATCTCTTATTTAATTCAAGGGCTTTTAAATTTCCTGATATTCCATATACAGATCCATTTAACTCACAATCCTCAATGCTTTTAAATACTTCCTGAATAGCAAATATTCCCGAGTTTTCATTTCCGTGAATTCCGGCAAATATAACAACGGTAATTCCTTTTCTGTCCTCGCGTTTGCTAATTACTCTGCTTATAATAGTTGGTTTTTCCAGTGCCTTACTATGGACTTCTGTCATATTATTAAATGTCATTTGAAGTAATTATACCGATTAGTTGTCCTTTTTTTACAACCGGAATTCCATTAATTTTATTTTTTTTCATTATTTCTTTTGCCTCATTTAGGCTTTTATTCTGAGAAATTGTAATAACATCTTTAATCATTATGCTTTTAACTGATGTGGTGATCATTTCTTTATCATCTAGAAAACCTTTAATATCTCTCCACGTTAATAAACCAATAAGTTTTTTGTTTTTATTTATGACAGGTACATGGTGAATGTTTCGCCATAACATGATATTTATAACTAACTCTAAACTATCGTTAACCCCTACGGTAAAAGTATCTCGACTCATTTTGTGACGAACATTTTTATTTTCTTCTTTTAGTACCTGAATATTTTGATTTGTTGTGCTCCAGTTTGATACGGGTTCATCCTTAACTTGTTTCTTATAGATATTTGAAGTCAATATTTGAGAAGCTTCAAAAGGTTTGTTCTTTTTTAGCAGATTTCTATAGCATTTGATCATCCATTGGGATCCATTATTTGATTTTATTCTATTTTCAATAATCCCTAAATAATACTGAGCGTCTTTTTCATTTACCCC
Organism: Flavobacteriaceae bacterium; assembly: GCA_013043005.1. Taxonomy (GTDB): domain Bacteria; phylum Bacteroidota; class Bacteroidia; order Flavobacteriales; family Flavobacteriaceae; genus Site-B1. Next base: position 6,706 of record JABDOZ010000161.1, read on the forward strand.
GGCTTTTAATAATCCGTTAAATGCCATTGGAAGCAATTCATTAAAAATCAATTTATGGCTTGAAATTAGCTCGCCATCCCAAAAGAATTGTGTTGTCATACCGTATCGAGCTGCTTTGAAAAAGTTTAAATTAACATCCCTAAAATCCATCATTTCATGAATATTCTTATACTTTTCCGTTTTGCCCATCATTACCCCTACCCAAAACACCATATTTGCTATTTCGTCAACAACTGTCGGACCAGAAGGAATATATCTGTTTTCAATTCTTAAATGGGGTTTCCCTTGTCCAACTCCATAACATACTCTATTCCATCTGTAAACAGTGCCATTGTGTAAGCTTAAGGCTAGTAATTTAGGGATCTCTCCTTTTTCAAGCATTTCAACACTGTCTTTTATGTATTCAGATGTTACAAGGCTTCTGAATCTGGATACGTTTTCTTTAAAAATATTAGATATACAACCTTCCTCCCATTTGCTTCCAAAACTGACCCTGGATTGTTTTTCGTTTAATAGAAATGAATTCGCTCTTGTATCGACACTTTGGGTAAATAATGAGATTCTTGTTTCGCTCCATAACTCCTTACCGAATAATAATGGTGAATTTGTACATGCTGCTAAAATTGGACCTGAAATTGCTTGTGCCCAATTATATTTTTCGATAAACTCATCCGGATTTATCTGTAAATGCATTTGAAAACTTGTATTACAGCCTTCCAGCATAACAGAATCATGTAAAAAATTTAATTCATCAACACCTTTGATGTGAATATCAAATTCTTGTTTTCTTGACTCTACCAAAGCTTCATTCAGAACATAATAACGTTGATTAGGCGTCATATTTTTTATTGACATATGCTCTAAAGTGAGTGTTGGCAGTATACCTGTCAATAGAATTTTTGTGTTCCGGGATTTAGTTGCTTTCCTTGCTTTATTTAGTAAAGTATTTAAGTTTTTATGAAGGGTTGAGAAACAGTCTCCTTTTAGCTCTAATGGGTCTAAATTTACTTCAAGATTAAAGTTTCCTATTTCCGTTGTAAAATGATCGTCCTTTAAGTCTTTTAACACATCTAAAGCAATTCCATTTGGCATAAACTCATCATCTACCAGACAAAATTCCTGTTCAGCTCCAATACGTATTGGTGACTTTTCGAACATGTCCTCTTCAATCATTAGTTCTAAAGCCTTAATGTCTTTTAGCAACTGATGTATATAGCCCGCCTTTTCTTTAGGGGTAGTGAGTCTTGTAACTTTTAAAATTCCCATGTTCGAGCAATCTAATTGAAACAATTCGTTAAATTAATTTAAATATATTTTACAAAATATGACTTATATCACTCAACTTTATTTGTATTGTTAATCTTGTTAAGGTTATTTTTGTATTCTTATTAATTGTGAGTCCGCTAATTTTAAATATGCAAAAGTTAAAAAGCCAGAAGCTAATCGATAGAATATTCAGGGAAGGAAGATCTTTATCAGTATTTCCATTAAAAATGATATTTCTTGAGGCCGGAGATATTAATCAGGTGGGTGTTTCTGTGAGTAAAAAAAAATTTAAACGTGCTGTTGACAGGAATAGAATTAAACGACTAATTAGAGAGACGAACAGACTTAATAAAAAAATGTTAATTGATAACAATGTCAGTGGTTATGCGTTTATGATTCTGTATATTGGAGATGATGTTCCAGATTATAAGCTGCTCAATATTAAAACAAAAGAACTATTTACTAAATTTTTAACTGGTTTGGCTTTCTTGTAAAATAATTATAAATGAAAAGAATATTTAAGAAAAAGATATTGATTACCGTTTTGGCTGTAACAATATTTCTGACAGGAACGGCTTTTAAAAATGATTTTTTTGAAATAGCCAAACAACTTGAGATTTTTACTACATTATTCAAAGAACTCAACATGAATTATGTTGATGAGACCAACCCTGGAGATTTAATGGATGCGGCAATTAAGAACATGTTAAATGATCTTGATCCGTATACAACTTTTTTAAATGAACAAGATGTAGAGACTGCTCGTATTAATAATACTGGTGATTACACAGGAATAGGTGCTCGGGTTCAAATCAAAAAAGATAAATTAATTATTGTTGAACCATACAAGGGTTATCCAGCAGACAAAGCAGGGCTAAAGGCTGGGGATGAAATTGTTAAAATTGGAAATATAAACGTAGCTGATTTTAAGGAGAATGCTAGTGATTTAATAAAAGGAGCGTCCGGTTCTACTGCTGAGATTAAATATTTAAGACAGGGAAAGCCTTATACAACAACAATTACAAGAGAGGAGGTTCAAATAAAGGCTGTTCCTCATTTCTCAATGGTTGACAAGAGCATTGGGTATATTGTATTAAGCAAGTTCAATAGTAAGGCTTCTAAAGAAACTATTGAGGCTTTGAGGGAATTAAAAGCTGATGGTGCAGAAAAAATAATCCTTGATTTAAGAGGTAATCCTGGTGGATTGCTAAGAGAAGCTGTAAATGTTACAAATATTTTTGTTCCTAAAGGCCAATTGGTTGTCACGACAAAATCAAAAGTTAGTAAATACAATAAAACCTATTATACCAATAGAGATCCTGTTGATCTTGAAATTCCTTTGGCTGTATTAATAGATGGAAGCAGTGCTTCGGCAAGCGAAATAGTTTCAGGGGCTCTTCAGGATCTGGATAGGGCTGTGGTCATTGGGGCAAAGAGTTTTGGAAAGGGTTTGGTTCAGCGACCTAAACAACTTAGTTATGGAACGCAGCTAAAAATTACAATATCCAGATATTATACGCCATCAGGACGTTGTATCCAATCTTTAGACTATTGGAATAGAGATGAAAGCGGGAAAGCTGTAAAAATCAAAAAATACAACGAATTTAAGACAAAAAATGGTCGTAAAGTATTTGATGGAGGCGGGGTGTCTCCAGATTTAGAATTAGCCTCTTCTAAAAAAGGTGCTATTACAAAAGCCTTGCTGGGAGAAAATCTAATATTTGATTACGCAACTAAGTATTACTATGCTAATGATATCAATGATATAAATACCTTTAAATTTTCTGATGCCGATTTTAAGGATTTTAAAAACTATCTGAATAAGAGTGGTTTTAAATTTGAAACAAAAACAGAAAAAGCCTTAATTTCAGCGTATAAAACAGCTAAGGAAGAGGAAATACACTCAAGTATTGAATCGGACTACAATGAGCTTCTTAAAAATTTAGAGTCTTATAAAGGCAAAGTAATTGATGAGCAAAAAGATCAGTTATCTTCATTGCTTACCAATGAGATTGTTAAACGGTACGCTTACAGAGAAGGATTGTATCAGTACTACACCCTATTTAATCCTGAAATTAAAACTGCTTCAGAAATCCTTAAAAATCCGATTAAATACAATGGTTATTTGAACTAAAAAAATAATATTTAAAAACAATATTTAAGTATTTTGTTTCTATTATTCTTTATTTAAATAATTCACATATGAATATGACCTTTTTTGGCACTACCTTTGAGATATAAAAAATAATTTATATTTATAGCCTGTTTTTTAACAAGATCAATGAAACGTTTATTTTTTATTGTCATATTATTTACTCAATTGGTGTTTACTCAAAACGAGCTGAAACATGAGGTGTATTTTGATACTGACAAGTATGACGTGCCGGAAACGGAAAAGAATAGACTTCTTCTTTTTATTCAGAATTTACACGATATAGACATTAATAAAATTTCTATCTATGGCTTTTGCGATGACAGAGGCACCAGCTCTTATAATCAAGTATTATCACAAAATCGAGCTAATTCAATTAAAACTGTTTTTTCTAATAACGAAATAGATCAGGACTTAATTACTAACGTAGACGGTAAAGGAGAGATTTTGCTTAAAATAGTAAAAGAGGACGATATTAATAAAATTCGCGGGTTGAATAGAAAGGTAGAGATTATCGTGGTTCCTAAAATTGAAGAAGTTGTAGAAAAAAATAGTGCTGAAGATGAAAAAAAGAAGAAAACTATTTATAGTAATGAACTAAAGAAAGGGGATAAGTTAACTCTTGATAAACTATTGTTTAAAACAGGATATAGTTATTTGATGCCTGAATCAAAACCCGTGCTTAAGCGCATAGCAGATACTTTGGTTAAGCGTAAAGAACTTTACTTTACTATACAGGGTCATGTTTGCTGTACTCAAAACAGTAGAGATGCGGTAAATAGAAAAACAAAGCAACGTAATTTATCGGTTGCCAGGGCAAAATATGTATACGACTATCTTTTAAAAAAAGGGGTTAGTAAAAAAAGAATGAAATATGTTGGAATGCGTAGAAAATTCCCATTAGGTGGTGATCCTAAATATGACAGACGTGTTGAGATTTTAATTACCTATGTAGCAAAGAAAAAAGCTAATTAAAAATATGTTTATAGTAATTCCAGGAGCCTTTTTAAGATGGATCTTTAACGGAATGAAACGTAGATTAAATGATTTTTTGAATGAAGAACCATATTTGAATTATTTTATGGGATCAATAGGTATTATACTTCTGTTGATTATTAGTTTTTTAGTCAGAATTTTGCTTTTTTAATTTCTAACCATTGCTATATGTGGAATACCATCCTCCATATATTCTTCACCAACCTGCTTAAATTTTAAATTATTGTAGAAATCTCTTAAATACGTTTGTGCTGAAACTCTAATTATTGTTTCTTGAAAATGCTCTTTAACTGCATCAATAGAAGCATTCATGATTTTATATGCTAACCCTTTACCTCTTAAAGATTTTTTGACTACTACCCTACCAATACTAGCTTCTGTGAAATAATCTCCAGGTTTAAAAATACGTGTATATGCTATAATCTTATCATCTTCCAATCCTAATACATGAAGGGCTTTTCTATCTTTTCCATCAATATCTTGATACACGCAGTTTTGTTCAACTACAAAAACTTCAGATCTCAATTGAAGTAAGCTGTATAGCTCATTTGGAGTTAAATCTTGAAAATTTTTAGTATCTACAGTCATTACTTTTAGTCTTGAACAATAACATCCTTACTGTCGCACTTCCCAAATTCTGGTTGAATGTTTACATGATTAATTTGAAACTTATCGAACAATATCAACTCAATTTGCTTTAAGATCTCGTCGAAATCTGAAAGTTTAATATCATTATGAAAATCGATGTGGGCCTCAAAATGTGTTTCTTCTTCATTTAACTGCCACAAGTGTATATGATGGACATTTTTAATTTCCTTGATAACGCTTAGTTCTTTAATGATGGTTTTAATATGTAGCTCATTTGGAGTAAATAACATAAGTACTTTAAATGACTCTTTAAACAAATCAAATCCTACCCATATTAGATATAAAGCAATTACTAAGGTTAATAAACTGTCAACCCAGAAAATCTCATAGAATTTCATAAGTAATCCACCAATTAATACAGCCACAGATGCCATCATATCAGTTAATAAATGCAAATACGCAGAGCGCATATTCATGTTGACTTTTGAGTCTTTTCTAAGTAGTAAAACACTAAATCCATTAGCTAAAATTGCAATAAATGATAACCATATAACAAGACTAGATTCAATTTCCTGTGGAGTTATAAAACGCTTAATAGCTTCAATTATAAGTAAAATAGCAACTATTATTAAGGTAGACGCATTAATAAAGGCGGCAAGGATCTCAGCTCTTTTATATCCAAATGTTCTGTTAATTGAGGCATCTCTTTTAGCTAATAAATTTGCTATATAGCTTATAATCAATGATATTACATCACTAAAATTATGAAGAGCATCACTAAGTAGCGCTAAACTTCCGGATATTAAGCCTCCTATAATCTGAGAAACCGTAATTAAAATATTGAGGAGTATTGAAATTAACAGGTTTTTACCTTTTAATTCCTGCTGTGAATGTGAGTGAGTCATTTAAAACTTAATATCTATCTTATCAATTCGTCTTTTGTGACGACCACCTTCAAACTTTGAATTTAGAAATACCTTTACTATTTCTATTGCTTGAGGTAAGGATGTAAATCTTGCCGGAATACTTAATATGTTTGCATTATTATGCTCTCTGGCTAATACAGCTAATTCTTTGGTCCAGCATAATGCAGAGCGTATTCCTTTATATTTATTTGCGGTCATATTAGCTCCATTACCTGTTCCGCAAATTATGATACCAAAGTCAGCTTTGCTTTCTGAAACGTCTTGAGCAACCGGATGCGTGAAATCAGGATAATCTGAAGAATCAGTGTTATTTGTACCATAATTCTTAACGGTAATTCCTTGAGTATTTAAATAATTTATAATTTCAAACTTATAATTAGTACCGGCATGATCATTACCTATAGAGATTTTCATTTTAATTCACTGTTTAAAATCTTAAAGATACAATTTATGGTTTTTAAAATAACAACAGTTAATTATGATATTAATTAGTTGTTAATTTCTGTTTACTAAAATTTGTAATAAATTTTGGAATTATCAAATAAATTATCAATCAAAACCTTGTAATAATCTACCTAATTTAAAGTGATAAAATTATCAGCTATTTTATAACTGAATCTGAAGACAAATAAACAATCTGAAGTTAATATTTTATAAAAAATTCTTATTAATCTTAGTTATTAACCAATGTTAATATTTATTTTAATAAACTGAATAATAATGTTTTAAATATAATTTTAATGTTAATATACTGTCATTAAAAAATATTAACTTAAAAACCAAAAAAAAATACAAAAGTTATGATAACTATTAACAGCCTATAATAATAACCAATAAGAAATTAATAGTATTAAAAAAATCTAATAATAATAATTTGTTTGTTAATAAGATTTAAAAGGGAAAAATTAAAAATAGAAATTAGAAGAAATTACATTTAATTTTTTTACCATTTTTGTCGTAGCATACATTTTCTGTCATTCTCCCATCTGTATGCATGATATATTCATGCTGAATTTTACCATTTGCATAATAATCTTTACATAGACCGTCTACAATGCCGTTTTTATAATATCGCTCAGTATAAATAATCCCATCTTCGTAGTAAATACAATTTCCATAAATAAGGTTATTCTTATAAGAAATCTCTCTAATGGGTCGGCCTTTAATATCATATTGTTTTGATATACCGTTAAGTTGACCTTTTAAATAATCGTTTTCTGCCTGAATTTGTCCATTTTTATAGTATGATTTAACAGGTCCTTCTAAGGTATCGTTAATATAATTTGCTACTATAAACACTTTTCCGCTGGAATAATGTTTAATCCACTCACCTTGCTGGTAACCATTTAAATCTCGTTTACCAATAGAATAAGTACCGTCATCATGCTCTTCAGTATAGACATCACTTTGGCTAAAGCAATGTATAGCGAAAAATAAAAAAGTAATTAAAAATATTTTAACTTGATTCATAAGTATAAATAGGAGGGCTATTTAAACATTTAATAAGTAAAAATTTATTACAAATTTACTCACAAAAGGTACAATATAATATATCTTTTTGATTATAAATACTTCTAATACGGCGAAATGCATATATTTTAGGTTAAAAATAAGAAATAAATGGGAGTTAAATGTTTTACATATGAATCTTAAAATTAATATTTTAACAGTAGTTTTGTTTTAATCAAATTAATAATGAGAAGAAAGAATAAAAGAAGAAGATCTACCAATATATCTAACCTTACCGATACTATTCTAAGTATATTAAAAAAAGAAAAAAATAAATCTTTCAATTATAAGCAAATTGCTGCAAAAATTGGAGTTAACGACGCCAGTAGTCGAAACCAAATAATCAAAACACTTCAAAAATTAAAGTCAAAGCAAGAAATTGAAGAAGTTGATAGGGGGAAATTTAAGGCTGTAATAACATCAGAATATCATATTGGAATTCTAGATGTTTCATCTAAAGGCACTGGATATGTGATCTGTAAAGATTTTGATGAAGATATTTTTATAGCAGCAAATAATTTAAACAAAGCTTTAAATGGTGATGAAGTCGAGCTATATGTTTATAAAAGAAGAAAAAGAGGAAAATTAGAAGGTGAAATTACACAAGTTTTAAATAGAGCAAAAACGGATTATGTTGGAGTAATTCAGATCAATAAGAATTATGCTTTTGTTATTCCAGACAACTCGAAGATGTACAAGGATATTTTTGTACCAAAAAACAAAACCAAAAACGCTCAAGATGGTGATAAAGTATTAGTGTCACTAGAAGATTGGCCTGATAACGCAGATTCGCCATTTGGAAAAGTTTTAAAACTTCTTGGTAGACCTGGAGAACATAATACCGAAATCCATTCCATTCTGGCAGAATACGGATTGCCTCATGAATTTCCCAGAAAAGTTGAAGAATATGCAAACAAGTTAAATACATCTATAACTGCTCAGGAAATTTCAAAACGTCGTGACATGCGAAATGTTTTAACATTTACAATTGACCCAAAAGACGCTAAAGATTTTGATGATGCGTTATCTTTTCAGGAATTAGAAAGTGGTATATACGAGATAGGTATTCATATAGCTGACGTGTCGCATTACTTAAAAGAAGGAACCGATTTAGATGATGAGGCTTATGAGCGCGCCACATCTGTATATCTGGTAGATAGAGTTGTACCGATGTTACCAGAAATATTATCCAATGGAGCTTGCTCTTTAAGACCAAAAGAAGAGAAATATACCTTTTCTGCAATCTTCCAAATAAATGACAACTGTAAAATTATTAGTAAATGGTTTGGTAGGACAGTTATTTACAGTGATGCACGATTTGCATATGAAGAAGCGCAGGCTATAATTGATACAAAATCGACTAGCATCCCTAAAGAAGTTTCACTAACAGGAAAGCCTTATAATACAGAAAAGAATATTGCAGATGCTGTCCTAAAAATGAATGAACTAGCTATAATCCTAAGAAAACAAAGAATGAGTTCTGGGGCTATATCGTTCGATAAGCTTGAAGTTAAATTTAATTTAGATAAGGACAACAATCCAACCGGAGTTTATTTTAAAACAAGTAAAGAAGCTAATAAACTAATAGAGGAATTCATGTTGTTAGCTAATAAACAGGTTGCAGAATTTATAGGTAAGCAAAAACCGGAAAGAACATATGTTTACAGGGTTCATGATGAACCAGATATTTCTAAGCTGGCAGATCTTCAATCTTTTGTTGCTCGTTTTGGTTATAAGATGAATTTCAAGGATAAGAAAAGCACATCAGTTTCTTTAAATAAATTACTATCCGATGTCGTTGGAAAGAAAGAACAAAACCTTGTAGATACATTAGCTATCAGAACAATGAGTAAAGCCGAATACACGACCCACAACATAGGTCATTACGGATTATCATTTGACTATTATACTCATTTCACCTCTCCAATAAGGCGATATCCTGACGTGATGGTGCATAGATTACTACAACATTATCTTGATAAAGGAAAATCAGTAAACCAAGATGCTTTTGAAGAAAAATGTAAACATTCAAGTGATATGGAGTATCTCGCAACAAGAGCTGAAAGAGATTCTATTAAGTACATGCAGATAAAATTTATGCAAGATCATCAGGATCAAGAATTTTTAGGAGTTATTTCAGGAGTTACAGACTGGGGCATTTATGTAGAGATTGAAGAAAATAAATGTGAGGGAATGGTTAGGGTCAGAGACATAAAAGATGATTATTACAAATTTGATCAGGATGAATATGCTTTAATTGGGGAGACTACTAAAAACATGTATCAGTTGGGAGAGGAGGTAATGGTTAAAGTAAAAAACACCGATCTTATTAAAAAACATCTTGATTTTCATCTATTAGGAAAAGTTGAAGATTAAATGTTGAAAATAGTGTAACAAATTAAACTACTGTTAATCTATACTAAAACAAACAATTCAACATTAGTTAACAACATAAAAAAAAATTCAATGAAAAATGCAATATTAGTCTTATTTGTTTTGACGATTTCAAACATAGCGGCTCAAGAACCATTAGAGAAATCAGTTGGTGACTTTAATGAAGTAAAAGTATTTGATTTAATTGAGGTCAATCTCATTAAATCCAGAGAAAACAAAGTTGTTATTTCCGGACACGACGTTGATGATGTTCAAGTAATAAATAAAGATGGCAAACTAAAAATTCGAATGAATCTTGATAAAATATTTAATGGAGATCAAACCTTCGTTGAAGTTCATTACACGAGTATTGCTATTATTGATGGCAATGAAGGAGCATTCATAGTTTCTAATGAGTTGATAGAACAAGAACATATAGTATTAAAAGCTCAGGAAGGCGCTAGAATAAAAGCAGGTTTAGATGTTGATGAGGTTGAAATTAGAGCTGTAACGGGTGGTATAATTGAAACCAGGGGCCGAGCAAATAGTCAGGAGATTACCTTGAGCACTGGTGGAGTATATGAAGGTAAAAGTTTTGAAACAAAAAACACAAAGGTTAATATTAAGGCCGCAGGAGAAGCAGAGGTTAATGCGTCTCAGATTGTGGATGCCACGGTAAGAGCAGGAGGAGACGTTTTCATTTATGGGAATCCGGAGACAGTCAAGGAAAACACATTATTAGGCGGCCGTATTAAAATGCGAGACAACTAAAAAGTATTTAAATATGCATTAGACCTCTTTAGAAATAAAGGGGTTTTTTATTTCATAGAATCAAAGCTAAAATCAATTTAGTTCAAGGATAGGAATGAATTATTTCTTTACTTTGTGTAAACGAAGTTCAAATATGTTAGAAGACATTCAAGCAGCTATTCCATTAGGCTTTTTCTTAAGTTTTATGATTGGCCCTGTCTTTTTTGTACTTCTTGAAACAAGTGCCACCAGGGGTTTTAGAGCCGCATTCGCTTTTGATCTTGGTGTAATTCTAGCGGATATATTTTTTATTGCAATTGCCTATTTCAGTAGTTTTCAACTTTTAGAAAATTTAAGCAACCAACCAGGACTTTATGTTTTCGGAGGAATGATATTAACAGTTTATGGCTTAATAGTATTTATAAAAGGCCCTAAGAGAAACCCCGCACAAACAGATGAAGTATTGAGATATAAAAACGATTATCTAATGCTTTTTATAAAAGGATTTTTATTGAATTTTATAAATATAGGCGTACTGGTATTTTGGCTAGGAGTTATAATTATTGTTGGTCCAGGCCTCGACAACGAACCAAATAGGTTTATGCTGTTTTTTGGAACCATGATAGGGTCTTATTTGGTTACAGACATTTTTAAAATTTTACTCGCCAAACAACTAAAAAGGCGGCTTACGCCTGATATAATAGTTAGAATCAAAAAAATATTAGGACTTGTTTTGATTATATGCGGGCTAGTTCTAATTGTAAAAGGATTTTTACCCAAGGACAAGTTAAACCCTCAGGATTTAATAGAGGATATAAGAGAATAAAAAAAGAGATCTACTATAGATCTCTTTTTTGTGAGGCGTCGAGCGGATTCGAACCGCTGTACAAGGTTTTGCAGACCTCTGCCTAGCCACTCGGCCACGACGCCTTATAAGGACTGCAAATGTATAAAAAAATAAAATTTTAGATCAGTCACAATTTACTTTTTATTTTTTTGAGTCATCTTAATAGTGACCTTTTGAACGTCACCGCCAATTGGAGGATTTAGTTTACTTACCCAAACCGTTGCTTTTTTAGCTAAAACTTCTTCCTTAAATATTCTGTTTAGTATTCTTTTAGCAACAGTTTCAAGTAAATGCGATGATTGTGCCATTTCTTCTTTTACAATCTTATTAAGAAGCACATAGTCCACAGTGTCACTTAATTTATCTGTTTGTGAAGACCTTTGAAGATCAGCCTTAACTTCGAGATCCACCCTGTAATCACTACCAATTTTCTTTTCTTCCTTTAAACACCCATGGTAGGCAAATACTCTTATGTTTTTAACCTTAATTATTCCCAATAGTAATACTTTTAATTATCTAAAAAAACCAGTAGTTTTTGATAACTTTGTAAACTTATTAAAAAGGTATGAACGAAGAAACTAAATCACTCAATTTTATTGAGCAAATTGTTGAAGAAGATTTAAGTGCTGGACTTTCAAAAGACAAACTTAGATTCCGGTTTCCTCCGGAGCCCAATGGATATTTACACATTGGCCACACAAAAGCTATTGGGATCAGCTTTGGACTGGGGGAGAAATATAATGCACCTGTAAATCTTCGCTTTGATGACACCAACCCGGTAAAAGAAGAACAGGAATATGTAGACGCTATTAAAAGAGATATTGCCTGGTTGGGTTATAAATGGGATAAAGAGCTGTATTCCTCTGATTATTTTCAGCAACTATATGATTGGGCTGTGGAAATGATAAAAGACGGATGGGCTTATGTAGATTCCCAATCAAGTGAAGAAATGGCTGAACAAAAAGGGACACCAACTCAAGTGGGTACTAATAGCCCTTTTAGAACTAGAAGTGTCGAAGAAAATCTAGATTTATTCCAAAGAATGAAAAATGGGGAATTTAAGGAAGGAGAACACATTCTTCGAGCCAAAATTGATATGGCAGACCCAAATATGTTAATGCGAGACCCAATTATGTATCGTGTATTACACCAATCACATCACAGAACAGGAGATGAGTGGTGTATATACCCAATGTACGATTGGACACATGGTGAAAGCGACTATATTGAGCAAATTTCACACTCGCTTTGCTCCCTGGAGTTTAAACCACACCGAAAGTTATATAATTGGTTTAGAGATATAGTATATGATTATAGTTCAGACACACTTCCATTACCTCCAAAACAACGGGAATTTGCCAGGTTGAATTTGAGTTATACCATAATGAGCAAGCGCAAACTGTTGCAATTGGTAGATGAAGGAATTGTATCAGGATGGGACGACCCACGCATGCCAACTATTTCTGGCTTAAGAAGAAGAGGCTATACACCAAATGCATTGAAAAAATTCGTGGAAACCGCTGGGGTTGCTAAACGAGAAAATGTGATTGAAGTATCCCTTTTGGAGTTCTGTATTCGTGAGGATCTAAATAAAATAGCAAACAGGGTTATGGCGGTATTAAACCCGGTTAAATTGGTGATAACTAATTACCCTGAGGATAAAGTTGAATGGTTAGAAGCTGAGAACAATCCGGAAGATGAAAATGCCGGAAGCAGAAAAGTACCTTTTTCTAACGAATTATATATTGAAAAGGAAGATTTTAAAGAAGAGGCTAGCAATAAGTTTTTTAGATTAAAATTAGGAAGTGAAGTTCGGCTTAAAAATGCATATATTATCAAAGCTGAAAGCATTGTAAAAGATGCTGATGGAGAGGTTACTGAAATTCGTTGTACCTATTCAGAAGATACGGCTAGAAGAGTGAAAGGAACCTTGCATTGGGTATCTGTAAAACATGCTATTAAAGCAGAAGTAAGGGAGTACGACAGGTTATTTATGGATGAAGCGCCTGACAGCCATCAGGATAAGACGTTTATGGAGTATCTTAACCCTAATTCATTGAGAGTAGTTGAAGCGTATTGCGAACCTGGTTTAAAGGACGCTAAAAAAGGGGAGAGGTTCCAATTTCAAAGATTAGGTTATTTCAATATAGATAATGATTCAACTCAGGAGCATTTAGTATTTAATAAAACAGTAGGATTACGTGACACTTGGGCTAAAAAGAAACCTCAACAAACCACAAATCAAAAACCACCAACACAATCGCAAAGAAAATCTATCGATGTGATTAAACAGTTGGGGAAAAAATACACCAACTTACCAGAGGAGAAGCAACTAAAGGTTAAAGCTCAGATTCGGGAGTTGGCTAAAAATGTAAGCTACGATGAATTGCAGCCACTATTTGGAACTGCAGTAAAAAAAACCGGAACACGAATTGCAGCAATGTTAATATTAGGAGTGTTGCTGGACACTGAATTAGAGAGAAACGATGACATCAACAACTTTATTAATAAGGCATTAGAAGACAAAAACGACTTATTGATAGCTGAAGCTAAGGTTCTAGGTTAATATTTACATACTGAATTTGATTCAGCTTATATCATAAAAAACCTCGAAGCTAATTACTTCGAGGTTTTGCTTTTCTAGCTATACAAACTAATCACTTTTCTTCTCTTTGCTTTTCTTCATCGCTTCACCAATTTGGTTACTTGCCGCAAAACTGGCGACCATGTCATTTAGCATATTACTTCCTGCCTGAGGAGAGTTAGGTAATAGAATCAAATTGCTATTAGTTTCCTCTCCAATAGACTGCAGCGTATCGTAATGCTGAGTCACAACTATTAATGCAGATGCTTCCTGGGAGTTAATTCCAACCTTGTTCAACACCTCTACAGACTCTTCCAATCCACGCGCAATCTCACGACGCTGGTCTGCGATACCCTGTCCTTGCAAGCGTTTACTTTCGGCTTCAGCCTTTGCCTTTTCTACTATTAAAATTCTGGCGGCATCACCTTCATATTGAGCCGCAATTTTTTCACGCTCAGCCGCATTAATTCTGTTCATAGCCTCTTTTACCTGAGCATCAGGATCAATATCTGTAACAAGGGTTTTAATGATGTCATACCCGTATTCAACCATGGCATCATTTAATTCTGTTTTGACAGCAATGGCAATATCATCTTTTTTAACAAACACATCATCCAGCTTCATTTTGGGTACTTCTGCCCTAACAACGTCAAAAACATAGCTTGTAATTTGGTCGTGTGGATAATCTAATTTATAAAAAGCATCATAAACCTTTTCCCTAATAACTTTGTATTGCACCGAGACTTTTAAGCGTACAAAAACGTCATCTAAAGTTTTAGTTTCTACCAGAACATCTAATTGTTGGATCTTTAAACTAAGTTTTCCGGCTATTCTGTCAACAAGTGGAATTTTGATTTGAAGCCCGGAATGACGAATACTATTAAATCGTCCAAAACGCTCAATAATAGCCGCTGTTTGTTGTTTAACAATAAAGAAGGCTGAGATTAAAATAATTAATCCAATAAGAATAATAGGAATAAAAAATAAGTTCATGGTTAAATGGTTAAAAATTATACAATTAATTAAGATACAAAATTTATGTTATATTTGTGTGCCCAACGTAAAAATAAAACATGAATAATCAACTTAACCTATTAGTAGCAATAACATTGCTTTTTGTTACAAATTCTTTCTCACAAAGACCAAATTACGATATTGAGAACTTCATTGGATTACATGGAGGAATCTCCCAGTTTGACATAATTACAGATAATTTTACAACGGAGAAAAAAAACGGATTTGCTTTCGGATTGACGGGAATAGTTAATGTAGAACACAAATGGTACGACGTAAGTTACGGTATTCAGTTCTCTCAAAACAATGTCAATGTATTAGGCGGTATAACAGATGCGGACGGGAGCGAATCTTTGGAGTATAAACTTTCAGCAACACAACTAGCCATCTTTATGCATGCTAAACTACTTCGCCAAAACTTTACAATAGATTTTGGGCCAGTTGTGCAGGCAAATGGATTTCTTGAATTAAAGGACAAGGAACAGGAGGATTATTTTGTCAATGGATTCGAAGATTTAAAAGCAATAGATTTACGAGATATTTCTAAATTTAATATCAATGGCGCAATTGGCGCTACTGCAGGTTTAAAGCATTTTAGACTTCGCGCCCAATACCAATATGGATTAACGAACATGCTTAGAAAATTAAATGATCTAGATTTTGATGCTGATTTTAAAGGAAATCAATCTCAATTGATTTTAACAGCGATCGTGCTATTCTAATTCCATTGTCGCCGCACAATCGATGATGATTCAGATTAATAGAATCTTTACCTCATAGACCCTGAATCAAATTCAGGATAAAAATCAAATTAGAAACTATCTATAGCCAGCTCTATTCGTCTCACAGTTGCATCACGACCGATCATAAACATTATCTGGAATAGATCCGGACCCTTTAAATCACCCACCAAAGCCAATCGCAATGGTTGCATTACCCTTCCAAAACCAACACCTTTTTTGGCAATCCATTCTTTAATAACAGTTTGAAGATACTCAACAGATTCTGATTCTGTATTATTTATAACGGACGCCAATTCCCTCATGATAGCATCAGTGTCGTCTTTCCATGCTTTTTTTGCGGCTTTTTCTGCATATCCTTTTGGAGCTATAAAAAAGAAACTACTTAATTCCCAAAAATCACTTATAAATGTAGCCCGTTCTTTTATTAAACCAACAACCAGAGAAACATATTTTATGTCGACGTCTTTAAGCTCTGGTTGAATTCCAACAAAAGAATTTGCTAATTCATCATTGTTATGTTCTTGCATGTAATGATGGTTGAACCACTTGATCTTATCCGGATCAAAACGGGCTCCTGCTTTGTGGACTCGCTCTAACTCAAAAGTTTGAACTAATTCATTCAAAGTGAAATATTCCTGTTCTGTTCCTGGATTCCATCCTAAAAAGGCTAAAAAGTTGACAACTGCTTCTGTGAAATAACCTTCTTCTTTGTAGCCTGTTGAGATTTCGCCTGTTTTTGGGTCTTTCCACTCTAAAGGAAATACAGGAAATCCTAATTTATCACCATCACGCTTGCTTAATTTCCCTTTTCCAGTTGGTTTTAATATCAATGGCAAATGAGCAAATTCCGGAGCATCCCAGCCAAAGGCATCGTATAACTGTTGGTGCAAAGCTAAACTTGGCAACCATTCCTCCCCCCGAATTACATGTGATATAGCCATTAAATGGTCATCAACAATATTTGCTAAATGATACGTTGGCATACCGTCTGACTTGAATAATACTTTATCATCTAAAATATTTGTATCTATTTCTATATCTCCACGAACAATATCCTTTAGATGAAGTGTTTCGTCTTGAGGTGATTTAAATCGAATCACATGATCTTCTCCTGCATCTAATTTAGCTCTTACCTCGCCCTCAGTAAGCGATAAAGAATTCTTTAGCTTCAATCTGTTATGCCAATTGTAAATAAAGGTTTTGCCTTTAGCCTCATGATCCTTTCTATGGAAACCCAACTCATCACTGGTGTCAAAAGCGTAATAAGCCTTACCTTCTTCAACCAATTTATCAGCATATTCCTTATACAAATGCTTGCGTTCGCTTTGTCTATATGGTCCAAACCCACCATCTTTTCCAGGCCCTTCGTCAAACGGAATGTTGCACCAATTTAAAGAATCAACAATGTAATGTTCTGCACCATCGACATAGCGATTTTGGTCTGTATCTTCTATGCGGAGCACAAATACCCCTTTATTTTTTTTTGCAAATAAATAGTTGAATAGAGCAGTTCTTACCCCTCCAATGTGCAATGGTCCAGTTGGACTTGGCGCAAACCGTACACGAACGTTATTAGTCATCCATATTGTTTTTAAAACACAAATATAACAACGAGAATGGTTTAAAGAAATGCTTTATGCAGAAATCATTTCTTGTGGAATTCGCTTGTTCATCAATTTGAACCACAAAGGCGGTATTAAGGAAATAACCATAGAGGTTGGATAGCCATATGGCATTTGTGGACTCTCCTGATGGCAATCCAAAATCTGATACTTTTTAGACGCCTTGTAATGATGGTCACTGTGTCTGGTTAATTCATACAAAACGATTCTACCAATAATATGATTGGAATTCCAGGAATGGATTTCCTTTACACGTTCATAGCGCCCGGATTTAGTCTTTAATCGTAATAATCCATAGTGCTCAATGTAATTGACGGTTTCAAGCAAAGTGAAACCAACAATTGCAACCAAAACAGCAAATAACAATCCAATTGCTCCGAATATATATAACATTATAAACAAATAAATGACTTGAATCACCAAATACCAGAACATGTCATTTTTGAATGAAAAAAACCGGCTATTACTGTTTTTAAGAAGAGTATTCTGAATTTTCCACGCGCTAAAGTATTGTCTTATTGTTGAAGTAAACCAAAACGAATAAACGCTTTGATTGTATCGAGCTGTAGCTGGGTCCTCCATGGTTGCCGCATGTCTATGATGTCCAAAATTATGTTCAATGAAAAAATGCATGTATAAGGACGGCAACAATAAAGCCTTGCCAATAAACCGCTCGTTTGATTTCTGCCTGTGACCTAATTCGTGGCCAACATTAATTCCATTTACACTTAAAACAATACCCACGGAAAAAACCATTCCAACCAGCTCAAATGCAGCTAATTTGTTAGACGTAACCGCCGTCAATCCATAGATCAGAAGGGCATATACTATGGGAAGATTTAGATACAATAACCAGTCAAATAACTTATTTTTTAGTTTGTTTTCAACCTCAGTTTTATCAAGATTGTGTTCATCAGTTTGAAAAATAAGCTCTAATACCGGAAGCGAAATAAAAGCATAAAAAGGTGTTGCAAAAGACCATATTCCTTTAAAATAGATGCTCAATAGAGCAACTATTGGAATAGTAAAGGCGGCCAGATACTTTAAATCGCGCATAGAATATTAACGTAGTTTTATCAAAAGTAGGGAATTGAAAATAAAAATAAAATTGTAGATTAGTCGTTAAACCTTTCATTATTTGCGTAAAGGCGAAAAACTTTCAATCAACAGGAGGTGTTATTATTGTGAGCAATTTCAGCGATATACAAAATAAATTAGAACAGTTCATTGCAAAATATTATGCCAACGAACTGATTAAAGGCGCTATTTTGTTTTTGAGCATCGGGTTGTTGTATTTTTTGGTTACGTTATTAGTAGAAAATTTTTTATGGTTGGATTCTATTGGACGAACCATTCTATTTTGGCTCGTCATTGCTGTTGAATTGCTTTTATTTATGAAATTTATTGTGATTCCGGTTTCTAGACTTTTGAAACTTCAAAAAGGAATTGATTACAAGCACGCCTCTAAACTAATAGGAAATCATTTTCCAGAAGTAAATGATAAATTGCTTAATGTGCTTCAGCTCAATGAGAATGAATCAGAATCAGAATTATTAATGGCCAGCATTGAGCAAAAATCTTCGGAATTGACACCGGTTCCGTTTAAATTGGCTATTAATTTTAAAAGAAATGTCAAGTATTTAAATTATGCTGTCATTCCAGTAATTATTCTGATGCTGGCTTTTGTTACAGGAAAGTTCAATTGGTTTAGCGACAGCTATGAACGCGTCGTGAACTATCAAACGGCTTACGAGCCACCAGCACCCTTCGAATTCTACGTGTTAAATGAAAGTCTTCAAGCTCTGGAAAACAAGAAGTTTAAATTAATTGTAAAAGCTGCCGGAGAGGTGGTTCCTGAATCCGCTAAGATAACATTCAATGAAGAAACTTACTATCTTCAACAAAAAGGAATGGGAGAGTTTGAGTACATATTTGAGCAACCAAGGAATAACATACAATTCAATTTAACAGCAAATGAAGTCAAATCGAAACCATATACTTTAACAGTGTTGAAAGTTCCAACATTAGTGAATTTTCGAATGGTTTTAGACTATCCAAAGTATACAAAGAAACGTGATGAAGTATTAAAAAGCACTGGGAACGCCATTGTTCCCCAAGGGACTAATGTGACTTGGGAGCTTAAAACCAAATCTACTGACAATGTATTCATGTATGCTAATGACACTTTGAAATTCAATTCTAAAAATGACGATGAATTCGTGCTATCCAAGCAGCTTTATAGTCAGTTAAATTACACCATAAGCACAAACAATAAAAACCTGAAAGATTACGAAAATCTTGATTTTAATATTGCAGTGATTAAGGATGAATTTCCAGATATGAACTTGAAATCTGAAATCGACTCTTTAGACCAACAAACACTATACTTTTATGGACAAGTAAGTGACGATTATGGATTAAGTAAGCTTCAATTGGTTTATTATCCAATCGATAACAAGGCAGACTTTAAAAAAGAACCCATTCCAATCAATAGATCAAATTTTGATGAATTCGTAAACACTTTCCCGGGAAATCTTGATTTAACAGATGGAACAAGCTATGAATTATATTTTGAGATTTTTGACAATGATGCCAATAGAAATAAAAGCACAAAAAGCGCAGTGTTCTCCTATAGAAAATTAACTAGGCAAGAAGAAGAAAACAGAAGATTGAATAAACATAACGCAACCATAAAGGACATGGGAAAATCTTTAAAGAAGTTTAAAGAGCAGGAAAGAGAATTACAGGAACTGTCAAAAACCCAGAAAGAAAAATCAGAACTTAATTTTAACGATCAAAAGAAATTAGAAAACTTCCTCAAGCGGCAAAAACAACAGAAAGAAATGATGCAGAATTTTAATAAGAAGTTAAAGGATAATCTTGAGGAATTCCAAAAAGACAATCAGGAAGAGGATCAGTTCAACGAGGATCTAAAGGAACGTTTAGAAGAAAATCAGGAGCAACTGAAAAAAGATGAAAAGCTACTGGAAGAACTGCAGAAACTCGCTGATAAAATAAACAAGGAAGAGTTTACTCAAAAGCTGGAAGAATTAGCCAAACAAAACAAGAATCAAAAACGCAGCATGCAACAGTTGTTGGAATTGACAAAACGTTTTTATGTAGCTAAAAAGATGGAGAAACTGGCTAATGAGTTAGAAAAGTTAGCTGAAGAACAGGAAAAGCTTTCAGAAGAAACACCTGAAAATAATACTAAAGAAGAACAGGAAGAACTAAACGAAAAGTTCGAGGACTTTCAAAAGGAAATGGAAGAGTTAAAAAAGGATAATGAAGACCTTAAAAAACCAATGGATATTCCTCAGGATAAATTAAGCGAAGAGGAAATCAAAAAAGAGCAAAAGGAAGCCACAGAACAATTAGAAAAGAAGGAGCAAAGTCAGGACGAAAAAGAAAAGCATAAAAACCAAGAAGGAGCAAAGCAAAAGCAGAAAAAAGCTGCGCAAAAGATGAAACAAATGAGTGCTCAAATGATGAGTTCAATGCAAATGGGAGGCGGGCAACAAGATTCAGAAGATTCGGAGATGCTGCGTCAAATTCTGGACAATTTAGTATTGTTTTCTTTTGACCAGGAAGCTTTAATGGATCGATTTAAAACCATTGAGGTCAATCATAATGAGTATGCATATTATTTAAGAAATCAACAGAATCTGAGAGAGCACTTTCAGCATATAGACGACAGCCTATTTGCCTTATCCTTGCGCCAACCAAAGAT
Organism: Flavobacteriaceae bacterium; assembly: GCA_013043005.1. Lineage (GTDB taxonomy): Bacteria > Bacteroidota > Bacteroidia > Flavobacteriales > Flavobacteriaceae > Site-B1. The sequence goes on from JABDOZ010000161.1 coordinate 27,806, forward strand.
TTCAGAAAAGATAAATAAGGAGATCACAGAAGTGTTTTTTAATATAGATAAATCTTTGACCCAACTCTCTGAAAACCAATTATATCAAGGAGCTTCAACACAACAATACACCATTACAGCAGCTAATAATTTAGCCAGTATGCTGAGTGATTCTTTGGACAATATGCAAATGAACATGTCTGGACAAGGCCAAGGTGAAGGAGAAGAAGGTTTGCCGGACATCATTATGAGTCAGGAGGAGCTCAACAAACAAATGCAGGAAGGCATGAAAAAAAGCAAAGACGGAAAGCCGAATGAAGGAGAAGAAGGCAAAGAGGGTGAAAAGGGCAATGAAGGAGAAAAGGATGGTAAAAAGAAAGGCAAAGGAAAGAAAGGTGAGGGAGGAGAGCAACAGGGAGAAGGTGAAGGAACAAATGAAGAGCTAAATGGTGAATTGTTTCGGATTTATCAACAACAAGCAAAACTTCGGGAGGCACTTCAGGATAAATTAGGAAAACATGGCGAATCTGGACAAGGAAAAAACCTGTTGAAAAAAATGGAGGAAATTGAACTGGATTTGATCAACAAAGGATTTACGAATCAAACACTTCAGAAAATGATGCAGTTACAGCATCAATTATTGAAGTTGGAGAATGCAACCTTTCAACAGGGCGAAGACAAAAAACGAAAATCTGAGACTAATAAACAGCAATTCAATAATTCTACCAATAACAAAATTCCTGCCATCAAGAAATATTTCAACACGACTGAAATTTTAAACAGACAAGCCCTACCTTTGCAGCCTGTTTACAAAAAGAAAGTACAAGAGTATTTTAAGCAAGTCAATGATTAGTTTCAATTACGAATTAGAATTTAAATTAACAAATAAGGAAGTATTGTCTGACTGGATTTCATCTGTAATTTCTTCGGAAGGATTAAAAGAAGGAGTAATCAATTATATCTTTGCTGACGACGACTATTTGCACAAACTGAATGTTGAATTTCTTAATCACGACACTTTAACAGACATCATTAGCTTTGATTATAAAGTAGGAAAAGAACTACACGGAGATATATTCATTTCAGTTGAAAGAGTAATTGAAAACGCCAAGGAATTTGATGTTGATTTTGATGATGAATTGAATCGAGTTGTGGTTCATGGTATACTTCATTTTTGCGGATACAAGGATAAAACAGATGAACAGAAAAATTTGATGCGAGAAAAGGAAAATCTCTACTTAGGTGAACTGAACCAAAAGTCGTAGAATCGACGTATATTTGCAAACCGAAAAATTAAATTGTTTCACGTGGAACATTTATGAGTTTATTTCAAGAAACATATGATGTAATTGTAGTTGGAGGTGGTCACGCGGGAAGTGAAGCTGCTGCTGCCGCTGCTAATATGGGAAGCAAAACTTTGCTTGTCACTATGAGCCTGCAAAACATTGCGCAAATGTCATGCAATCCTGCAATGGGTGGAATTGCCAAGGGGCAAATTGTTCGTGAAATTGATGCGCTTGGTGGTTATAGCGGAATTGTAAGTGATACGTCTGCGATTCAATTTAAAATGTTGAATAAATCCAAAGGACCTGCTATGTGGAGCCCTAGAGTGCAAAGTGACAGAATGCGATTTGCAGAAGACTGGAGATTGATGTTAGAGCAAACGCCAAACTTGGATTTCTACCAGGAAATGGTTGACGGATTACTGATTGAGAAGGATATAGTTCTTGGTGTAAAAACTTCGCTGGGAGTTGAGATAAAAAGCAAAACTGTTATACTAACAAACGGAACGTTTTTAAACGGATTGATTCATATTGGAGACAAGAATTATGGCGGAGGACGAGCAGGTGAGAAAGCAGCAACCGGAATAACCGAACAGCTGGTTACACTTGGGTTTGATTCCGGTAGAATGAAGACGGGAACACCGCCGAGAGTTGATGGACGATCTCTTGATTTTTCAAAAATGATAGATCAGCCTGGAGATGAAAATCCAGAAAAGTTCTCCTATTTAGATATTACTAAACCATTAATCGAACAAAGATCTTGCCATATGACTTATACAAGTCCATTGGTTCACGACCTGCTTCGGACAGGATTCGACAGATCGCCAATGTTCAATGGAAGAATAAAAAGTATTGGGCCACGTTATTGCCCATCAATAGAAGATAAAATAAACCGTTTTGCCGATAAGGAAAGACACCAACTGTTTGTGGAGCCTGAGGGCTGGAAAACTGTTGAGTTTTACGTCAATGGATTTTCAACGTCGCTGCCGGAAGATGTGCAATACAAGGCTTTAAAATCAGTTGCTGGATTTGAAAGTGTAAAGATGTTTAGACCTGGTTATGCTATTGAATATGATTACTTTCCGCCAACTCAATTAAGACATACACTAGAGACCAAATTAATTGAAGGGTTGTTTTTTGCAGGACAGATCAACGGCACAACTGGTTACGAAGAAGCGGCATCTCAAGGCTTGATGGCTGGAATAAATGCGAGCTTAAAAGTTCAGGAAAAAGATTCGTTTACATTAAAAAGAGATGAAGCTTATATAGGTGTATTGATAGATGATTTAATTACAAAAGGCACAGAAGAGCCCTATAGAATGTTTACATCTCGGGCGGAATATAGAACCCTTTTAAGACAGGATAATGCAGATTCCAGATTAACGCCTAAAGGATTTGAGCTGGGATTGGCCTCTGAAAAGAGATTGAAACGAATGGAAGAAAAGCATGAACAGGCGGAAAAATTCGTTCAGTTTTTTAAAGACACAAGCGTAAAACCAGATGATATTAATCCAATTTTAGAAACAAAAGGCTCATCGAAAGTGAAACAGTCTGGAAAGATGTTTAAGATATTTGCACGACCAAAAATTACGATGGATGATGTTAGAAAAATTGAAAGCGTGGAAGCTTTTATTCAGGAAAACGAATTAGATAGAGAAGTAATAGAACAAGCAGAAATTCAGGTAAAATATTCTGGATATATAGCCAAGGAAAAGTTGAATGCTGATAAATTAAATAGACTTGAGTATGTAAGAATTCCGGAGAATTTTGATTACTCACAAATCAAATCCATGAGTTTTGAGGCAAGGGAAAAGCTAAAGAATATTCAGCCAACGTCGATAGCACAAGCATCAAGAATTAGTGGAGTATCTCCTAATGATATTTCTGTCTTATTGGTTTATTTAGGTAGATAGATTGTAATCGTTCCACGTGGAACATTTTTAATAAATGACAAAAAGCAAAGCGTATATTTCCTTAAAAGACCATTCAGTTTCTTCTGATTATTTTGAATTGTTGGTCAATGAAGAATTCGGTTTTTTGGAAACATATCCTCAACCATCTGCAGATAAATTACCGGAATATTATAAAAGTGAAGACTACATTTCGCATACAGATTCCAAACGAAATCTGATGGAGAAAGTCTATCATGTTATTCGTTATATTTCGCTAAAAAGAAAAATGAAACTGCTTAATTCGTTTCAATTAGAAGAGAAAAATCTGTTGGATGTGGGATGTGGCACAGGAGACTTTTTGCAAATCACTCAACAAAACAATTGGACAGTTTCTGGAATAGAGCTAAATGAAGCAGCTCGACAAATTGCTAACTCAAAAACAAACAATTCAGTTTACAATATTGAACAGCTTTTGGAATTCCCCAAGCACAGTTTTGATGTTATTACGCTTTGGCATGTGTTGGAACATTTACCAAATTTGGAAGAACACGTGTCAATATTAAAATCACTCTTAAAAGAAAACGGAACATTAATAATTGCTGTTCCCAATTACAAAAGCTTCGATGCGAAGTATTACAAAAACTTCTGGGCAGCTTTTGATGCGCCAAGACATCTTTGGCATTTTAATCAGGAATCGATCTCGAAGTTATTTTCAAAAGTAAACATGAAAGTAGTTGAAACACATCCAATGAAATTCGACTCATATTATGTTAGTTTATTGTCTGAAAAATATAAATCCGGATGGATGAATATTTTTAATGCCTTTCGAATTGGATTTACATCAAATATAAAAGCGAAGCGCTCTGGAGAGTACTCGTCTCTTATTTACATCATAGAAAACTGTTAAAATAGATTCTAATAAAAGCTGTTTAGCGATTCTTTTTAACAACGACGAATTACATTGCCTGTTTTTAAAACGCTCTTAAAACGCTTTATTTTGATTCACTTTTAATAAATTCTAGTTATTAAATATAATTCCTATTATAAAATTTGTTTATTATTCTAATTTAGAGAATTGCTCTAACAAATTTGTCATCTTCAACATGATTCAGAATTCTTATAGTTAAATATTTAAATAATAATTTATTTTCTACTTTTTATTTATTGCACTTTCATATTTTTGCGAAGTTTAAAAACAGAATCATGAAGAAATTAGTATATGTTGCATTTGCAATTTTTGCATTCACATCTTGCCAACAACAAAAAATAGGATTTATTGATAACGGAAAAGTTATAAACGATTACCAGGAGAAAAAAGATATTGAAGAAAAGTATAAAGTAAAGGACGAAGTCTTTAAAAAAAGAACTGATAGTATTGGACAAGCATTTCAAGTAGAAGCACAGGCATTTCAAGCCAAAGCAAATAAAATGTCTCAAAAAAAGGCCCAGGAAGCTTATGAGGGATTAATGCAAAAGCAGCAAATGTTGCAACAACAGATCCAAATGGAGCAACAACAAATTAGCCAAGCGTTTCAAGCAGAAATTGATTCTACAATAGTTAAGGTAAAAGACTTTGTCAAAGACTATGGAAAAACAAATGGTTACACATATATTCTAGGAACGAGCGATGGCGCTTCAAGTGTGTTATTTGGAACAGAAGAAAACGATTTATCACAAACTATTATTGAAGCATTAAACGCAGAATATAAAAAGTAAAATACTGACAATCAGTTATTTAGAAACCTTGTGAAAACAAGGTTTTTTTTGTTTTTTATTGATTCTGTCTTACGTCACTTCGAGTGTTTCGACGAAGGAGAAATGTATCGAGAAGCATTCACTTTTTTATGCACTTAACAAAAATACCGCAAAAACAGCGGGAACAAAATAGATTGCAATGGTTCTTGCTCCATCATAATCTTTTGCTATACGCTGTCCAAATAATAGCATTAACAAAACGATGCAAGACAAAATCGCTCCATACAAACCAACCGTTTTATCATCATTCACTATGAGTTGATAAATTCCGATCACACTCAAAATACCCGCTATCATTTCTGTCACTAAAATAATAGCAACATTTTTAACAACCATGTTGGCTAAAAAGGTTTTTGAGAAATGTTCTTTTAGCCAATTCACATTTCCTTTCCAATCAAGTATTTTATCAAATCCGGACTGTAAAAAAGTGATGATTAAAAAAGCGAGTAATAGTATTTCTGTGATGTGTTTTAGTAAGTTTTCCATGAGTTAGTGTTTTAAATATATTAATTCCCAAAAAACGTAAACGCCTTAGGTACAACAGACAGTTTTATATTTCCTTTTCCAATCAACTCACCATCAGCTTGAATAAACGGAAAATTATCTTCATTAATCGTTATGGAAATTGAATCTGTTTTTAAAGTTTCAACTTTTTTATGATACACGATTTTACCATTAAATAGCCTGAATAAATTTCTAATAATATCAAACGCATTCAAATTTTTGGCAACACTAATATCAAATAAACCATCAAAAGGATTGGCTTCTTTAGTAAGCTGCATGCCTCCTCCAGAATAATTGCACAATCCAATTAAAATCATCAAAGTTTTGGTCTTGATTTCTTCATCATTCACCACCACTTTAGACTTAAAATTCTTAAACGAAAACAACCCTAGAACGGCTCCCGCTAAGTATGCCAATGCTCCAAAATGCTTGTATTTATGGACCTTGCTTACCACGAACCCATCAAATCCCACACCTGCCAAATTATTGAAATAAACAGGATTTCTTTCTTCATTTATAAACTCGATTTTACCAAGATCTTGGGTTTTCTTATTTCCGTTCTTTATGATTTGAATGGCCTTTTCAAAATCGTTTGGAATATCGTGTGTTTTCACCCAATCGTTTCCGGTTCCTATAGGAATTACACCTATTTTAATATCTTTTGAAGGCACTTGGGTTTGGCTCATGATTGCGTTAACAACATTGTGAAGCGTTCCATCACCTCCAACACAAACTATGTTTAAAATTCCATTTTCAATGGCTTGTTGAATCAATTCAGTACTGTGGTTTTCGTGCTCGGTAAAAGCGTAGTCAAAATCAAAGCTGTTAGTGGTTAACAAGCTTTCAATTTTTGGCCATTTTAATTTGCTTGAACCATTTCCGGAAGTAGGATTGATTATGACAAACCATTTCCCTGAATTTGTCATACTCCTAGTCCTTTTTATGAAGTAAACGAGTTAATTTGATAGAAAGATCTGTCAGGATAATTTTAGAATTGCCATTACGTTCTATATGGTAGATGGCATCCTGAAGTTCCTGAGAAATCTCTAAAATATTGTTGCCGTGAACAAAAGGAGCAAATTTTCTCAGATCGAAATTATCAGCTTTTGTTTCCAGATAAACCAATTCTTCAGCTTTATAATTCATTAACATGGCCTGCCGAAAAAACTCCATACAATAACGCAAAAACTTTTTTTGAGTTTCACGACCATGCCTGGCAACTTCCTCGCTCCAGGAAATCAAATTATGAATCCCACTTTTGTTACCTTTTGCCTTGAAAGCAGAACGAATCCAGAATATAAACCAATCCTCAAATTGTGAGTCTTCAGTGTCATGATACACCAAATCACAGGCTTTGTTGTAGTTGCCATTAGACTGATGAGCAATTTTGGTTGCAACAGAAGCCTCTATATTAAAATTACTGATCAAACCATTTTTGATATCCTCTTCAGATAAAGGTGAAAAATGAAGTAATTGACATCTGGATCTGATTGTACTGATGATCTGCTCCTCATCTTCAGTTATCAATATGAAAACCGTCTGATTTGGTGGCTCCTCAATTAGCTTGAGAAGTTTATTTGCAGCCGAAATATTCATCTTATCTGCCATCCAGATTAGCATGACTTTAAATCCGCCCTCATATGCTTTTAGTGATAAGGATTTTACGATTTCATGCGCTTCATCTACTCCAATCTGACCTTGTTTGTTATCAACTCCAAGCAATTTGTACCAGTCAAACAAATTACCATAAGGTTGCTGGGCAATCAATTGCCTCCATTCTTCTAAATAAAAATTGGATACAGGCTTGCTTTTAACCTTCTCGCTTGTTGTTACAGGAAAGGCAAAATGCAGATCAGGATGTGATAAGTTCTGGAACTTGAGGTTGCAGGCATCAATGCCACCTGAATTCTCTCCATCAATATTCTGGCACAAGATATATTGAGCATAAGCAATAGCCATTGGCAGAGTTCCTGATCCTTCCGGCCCCACAAATAATTGTGCATGAGGAATCCGACCATTATCAACACTATTTGTTAAGTGGTTTTTGATGTGATCCTGACCTAAAATATCACTGAAAAGCATGGTGCTAAGATAGGATATTTAAAATTCTTTAAATTGAAAACGTTTGCGTAAAAAAAGTCGTTTTTAAACAGATTAATATTAGTTACATTTGTGATATTATTTTCTAAAGACATATGTAATGAAAACATTGAACGACTTTAATTTCAAAAACAAACGAGCCTTGATTCGTGTAGACTTTAATGTACCTTTAAATGATAAATTTGAAGTAACTGATACAACCAGAATTGTTTCTGCTAAGCCTACGATCATTAAAATTCTTGAAGACGGAGGAAGCTGCGTTCTAATGTCGCACCTAGGTCGCCCAAAAGGAGTTCAGGATGAATATTCATTGAAACACATTGTTGATGCTGTTGAAGAGATTATTGAAGTTGAGGTAAAGTTTGCTCCAAATTGCATTGGTGAAGAAGCCGAAGAAGCCGCAAAAAACCTTAAACCAGGAGAAATTTTATTATTGGAAAATCTTCGTTTCCATGAAGAAGAAAAGAAAGGCGATAAGGATTTTGCAGAGCAATTGTCTAAACTTGGAGATATATATGTAAACGATGCTTTTGGAACAGCTCACAGAGCACATGCATCAACCACGATCGTGGCTCAGTTTTTCACTGAAAACAAGTGCTTTGGAAATTTACTGGCTAAAGAAATTGACAGCATTAAAAAAGTGATGGAAACTGGCGAGAAACCGGTTTTAGCTATTCTTGGAGGTGCAAAAGTATCGTCTAAGATCACCATTATTGAAAATATTTTGGATAAAGTTGATCACTTGATCATTGGAGGTGGAATGACTTATACGTTCATTAAGGCACAAGGTGGAAAAATTGGAGATTCCATCTGCGAAGACGATAAAATGGACTTAGCATTAGACATTTTAAAGCAAGCCAAAGAAAAAAATGTTCAAATACATTTACCTGTAGATGTGTTGGCTGCTGATGCCTTTAGCAATGATGCCAACACGCAAGTTGTCGATGTGTCAAACATTCCTGATGGTTGGCAAGGATTGGACTGTGGACCAAGATCTAAAGCGAATTTTGACGAAGTTGTAAACGAATCGAAAACCATTCTTTGGAATGGACCATTAGGTGTTTTTGAAATGGAAAACTTTGCATCCGGAACCATTGAATTAGGAAATTCGATTGCAGAAGCAACCAAAAAAGGCGCATTTTCTTTAGTTGGAGGAGGTGATTCTGTTGCAGCCGTTAAGCAATTCGGTTTCCAGGACAAAGTTAGCTATGTAAGCACAGGTGGAGGCGCCATGCTTGAAAGTCTTGAAGGTAAAACACTTCCTGGAATTGCCGCTATACTAGAGTAAGCTCAGGATTCTTAAGAATAATTTCATTATTCTTTAAAAAAATACGAATTTAGCCGCATTCACGTTGATGTATTCAAACAATCAGGTTATGCGGCTAATTTTATTCTTTTCAATTTACTTTTTTCTGGTAAATGTTCATGCTCAGGATACTACTATGGTAGAGATAAAATCTATCAAAATAGAGAGCTTACAACCTGATAAGCATGAACTAAAGTCTGCAATAATTAGCGAGCATGATACTGTAATCGATGGAAGAACGGTACTTAAAAAAGCAAAAGGACTTGAACCAATTATAGACAGGGAATTAACAGATGATGAATTTGCAGCCGGCATTGACCAAAAATGGATGGATGAATTATACAGCAATTCATTATATGATACCATTTATAAATCGGTTTCGGAACTAAAATATGATGAGGTTTACTATCCCGATTTGCCAACAGACACCTTAAAAGCAAGACTGGAACAACTGAATGCCAGAACACCTTTTAATGTGGAGTATAATCGGTCATTGGAAAGTGTAATTAAAACCTATTTAAAAAACAGAAGACAATCCTTAGAGCGCTTAATGGCTTTGAGTGAATTGTACTTCCCAATGTTTGAGCGAGAACTGGACAATCAGAATATTCCTCTGGAGATAAAATATCTAGCCATTGTGGAATCAGCATTAAAACCTAAGGCAAAATCAAGAGTTGGTGCCACCGGACTATGGCAATTTATGTTCACTACAGGAAAGCAATATGGCTTAGATGTTAGTAGCTATGTTGATGAAAGAAGTGATCCTATAAAATCTACAGTTGCAGCCACAAAATATTTGTCGAGTTTATATAGAATTTTTGGAGATTGGGATCTGGCCCTGGCAGCATATAATTCAGGTCCTGGAAATGTTAGCAAAGCTATCAGGCGCTCCGGCGGTTACAAGAATTATTGGAATATTAGGGGATTTTTACCTCGTGAAACAGCAGGATATCTGCCGGCTTTTTTGGCAACCATGTATATTTTTGAATATGCTGAAGAGCATGGTTTTAAATCAAATCAGCCAAATTTCAGGCATTTTGAAACAGATACGGTTCATGTAAAACAGATGATTTCCCTGGATCAGGTTTCGGAACTAACAGGAGTTAAAATTGAAGAGCTTCAGTTTTTAAACCCATCTTTTAAATTGGATATTATTCCTGTAATAAAAGGTGAAGACTATTACTTGCGTCTTCCTAAAAACTCAATAGGAAAATTTGTCAATAACGAAAAAGAAATCTATGCTTTTGCAAAAACAGAATTCGATAAAAGGGAAAAACCACTACCCGAATTTACTAAGACAAAAAGTCAGATTCGTTACCGGGTTAGATCAGGAGACTATTTAGGTAAAATTGCAAGACGATATGGAGTTAGGGTAAGTGATTTAAAAAGATGGAACGGACTAAGAAGCAACAATATACGTATTGGACAAAGACTTACTATTTACCCAAGGCAACCTTATACCGGGACTTCCCGAAGAATGACTACAGTAAACAAAAAAGCAACCCCAAAAGGAACACTTCAGATCTATACCGTAGAAAAAGGCGATACATTATGGAGCATTTCTCAAAAATATCCTGGCATTTCTGTTCAAAATTTAAGAGATTGGAACGATATTAGTGGTAATAAGTTGAAACCTGGAATGAAACTTAAGGTTTATAAAGGCTAAACCAATTAAAAATATATATAATGAAAAAGTTAATCATTTTAGCAATTACCGCTACCATGGTATTTGCTTGTAACAATGACAAATCTAAAGGAAAGCAAAAGTCACTTTCAGAGTCTTCTGGAAAACTGAACAACCTGACTATAGTAGCTTCAAATGATCTCTGGAAAGGTAACGTTGGCGAAACCATAAGAGAGGTATTAGCCGCACCTGTAGATGGCTTGCCTCAAGACGAACCACTATTTACTATGAAACAAATGCCCCCGGAAGTATTTTCTGGTTTTGCTGCAAAAAACAGAACAGTCCTTAAAATAGAACAAGGTCAAAAAGAATTTACAGTTGAAGATGATGTTTATGCGAAGCCACAAAAAGTTTTAATAATCTCAGGTAATACAGATGAAGAAATTATAAGTCAGCTTAAAGATAATGCAAAGAAGATAATTTCTGAATTCAAAAAAACTGAACTTACTGAAAAACAAAGACGCATTAAGAAATCACTTCACGAAGTGACGACCATTGAAAATAATTTAGGAGTTTCCTTAAACTTCCCGACTGTATATAGAATTGCAAAAGAAGAGGATAAATTCTTCTGGATTCGCAAAGATATTACAACAGGAAGCATGAACCTGATGATTTATGAGGTACCACTAGACGCCATAACAGAAGGCGAGGATGCTGTGAACCAGGTTATTAAAATCAGAGACTCAATTGGTAAAAAACATATTCCGGGAGAAAAAGAAGGTTCTTATTTAATCACAGAGCAAGCCTATGCACCTTTTTTCTTTAAAGAAATTGTGGATAACAAAACAACTTTTGTAACTAAAGGAACATGGGAAGTAAAAGGAGTTATAATGGGAGGGCCATTTATCAATTATGCCATAGAAGATAAAATTAACAATAGATATTTGATCGCCGAAGGATTTACTTTTGCTCCTAGTGTTCAGAAAAGAGATTTTATGTTTGAGCTGGAGGCAATAATAAAATCACTACATATTAAATAAAACCAATCGTGCATTTGCTGAAATATGCAGTATTCACGAATTCCAAATTAATGCAAAAAAAGACTGCCTGAAAAGGCAGTCTTTAATATAAATAGTTATAGACAACTACTGTTTTTTATCAGTATTTTCTGTTTCTTCAACATCCTCTTTACTGGCATCCTTAAATTCTTTTATTCCACTTCCCAGGCCACGCATCAATTCGGGTATTTTCTTTCCTCCAAATAAAAGCAAGACCACCACCACAATTAATATGATTTGTGGAGCTCCAATTGCTAATGAAATTATACTTGAAATCATAATTTATTATTTTAATGTTGCAAAGTTAATAATTAAACTCGATATAGTGCGTTTTAAACCAAACTTTAGTATTTCTACACCAACTATTAATATGTATATTTGTGATTGATGGCAAAAAAGGAAAAAGAAAAAAAATTCGCTAAAAAGCTCTTACACAAGTACCGTTTAGTAATATTAAATGAGGATACTTTTGAAGAGCGTTTGTCGTTTAAACTAACACGTTTAAATGTGTTTGTTTTATCTTCAATAATGGCGATTCTCTTAATTATAGCTACCATTATTCTGATAGCGTTTACGCCGCTACGAGAATATATTCCAGGTTATTCATCGACAGCTTTAAAATTGAAAGCAACAGAATTGAATTTTAAAACAGATTCTCTGCAGCAGGTTTTAGCAATGAATGAAAAGTACTTTACATCAATTAAAAGAGTATTGCAGGGTGATGTTAGTACTGTACAATTTAATCGAGATTCAATTATTGAAGCTGCAAAACAGGATACCACTGAAATTGATTTAACACCAATTAAAGCCGATTCTCTATTGCGAGAAAAAGTAAGTAAAGAAGATAAATACAATTTGTTTGAGTCGGCAACAACTAATGCAAGCTTTGTCCTATTTCCTCCTGCAAACGGTACAATTAGTGAAGAATACAACGCCGAAGAAAAGCATTATGCAGTTGATCTGGTAGTGGCAAAAGACTCACCTATTAAATCTACTGCCGACGGGACCGTCATTTTTGCAGAGTGGACAGCCGAAACTGGTTTTGTGGTGATTATTGAACATAGCGAAGGCTTGTTATCTGTTTATAAACATAATTCTTCCATAACCAAGAGTCAAGGCGATTTGGTTAAAGCGGGAGAGGTAATCGCCACTGCCGGAAACACAGGGGAGTTTACAACTGGACCACATCTTCATTTTGAATTATGGAGCAATGGCTATCCAATTAACCCAACTAACTATATTGATTTCAAATAATGCCATCCATAAAATCATCCTTAGCTAAACCCTTTGCGAAACGCATTAAAAAGAAAGTATTAAAATGGGCCAGCAAACCGATAGAAACCCAGGAAAAAGTTTTTAGAAAACTAATCAAAAAAGCCCGAAAAACACAGTTTGGCAAAGACCATGATTTTAAAAGCATTAAAACACACCATGATTTTGTAAATAAAGTTCCAATAAGGGATTATGAAGCCTTAAAACCCTATGTAGAAAGAGTCGTTGCCGGTGAAGAAAACATCCTTTGGAAAGGCAAACCAATCTATTTTGCAAAAACTTCAGGGACCACTTCCGGATCAAAATACATTCCAATAACAAAGCCATCAATAAAAGCACAAGTGGAATCTTCCAGAAACGCCATTTTAATGTATATAGCAGAAACCGGAAACACAAGATTTGTTGATGGAAAAATGATCTTTTTGCAAGGAAGCCCGGTTTTAAAGGAACAAAACGGAATAAAATTAGGCCGCTTATCTGGTATTTCCGCCCATTACGTGCCAAAGTATCTTCAAAGAAACCGAATGCCTAGCTGGGAAACCAACTGTATCGAAGATTGGGAAACAAAGGTGGAAGCCATTGTAGAAGAGACGCTCCCTGAAAATATGACTGTTATTGCAGGAATTCCATCTTGGGTGCAAATGTACTTTGAAAAGATTCAGGAAAAAACCGGCCAACAAGTAGGAGACGTGTTCAGAAATTTTAACCTTTTCATTTTTGGAGGTGTAAACTATGAACCATATAGGGCAAAATTCCAGAATTTAATAGGCAGAAAAGTCGATAGTATTGAGTTATATCCGGCCAGTGAAGGATTTTTTGCCTTTCAGGACAAGCAGGGCGAAAAAGGCATGTTGCTTCAAGTGGATTCCGGTATTTTTTACGAATTTATAAAGGCCGATGAGTTTTTTGAAGAGAACCCGAAACGGATTACTTTGAAGGATGTTGAGCTTGCTGTAAATTACGTGATGATCATCTCCTCTAACGCAGGGCTTTGGGCATATAATATTGGCGATACAGTTGAGTTTACATCAATAATCCCTTACCGAATAATAGTTTCCGGAAGAATTAAACATTTCATTTCGGCTTTCGGTGAGCATGTTATTGGAAAAGAGGTTGAAGAAGCTTTGCAAGACGGCATAGAGAACACCAGCATACAGGTTTCTGAATTCACTGTGGCTCCCAAAATAAACCCCAATGAAGGCTTACCTTATCACGAATGGTTTATTGAGTTTGAAAAGGAGCCTAATAATCTATCAGAATTAGCTGGTAAAATAGATCGATCATTGCAAAATCAGAACAGATATTACTACGATTTAATTGCTGGTAAAGTCTTGAGGCCTTTAATAATCACAATAGTGAAAAAAGAAGGGTTTAAAAACTATATGAAATCGATTGGGAAATTAGGTGGCCAGAACAAAATACCCAGATTATCAAACGACAGAAAAATAGCAGATGTCTTGGAAAACAATAAATTAACGAAATAGTATTACATTTGCAGACCAAATAATACAAATGAACAAAAAACCTCTGCATGAAAGAACAAGAGCTCAGGAAAGCTCAAATGCCATCGAAAGAATGTACATTACGATGCGCCATTTGTTCAATCGTGGATTTTATAAACCAATGGGCGTATCGGGTGAAACACTTCGGGAAGCTCTATTACTGTTAAGACCGGAAATATACGGCTCAATAGGAGAAGAAAAGGCAGAATTAAATGGTCTTTTATATGTTATTGACAGGCTCCCCTACGGAATTGAAGAGTGCTCCTATATTAACTTAACCAGTGATGAAGGCTATGGAAGCTCACATTTTAAACCTATAATTCCGGAAAAAAGAAGACGCAACTGCTACAGGATAGATGAAGAGCAAATGAATATTGAGATCACGCGGGGACGTTCTGAGATCTATGATATTTTGACGCATTTAACCTTCCTTTTTATTGAATCTCATAAAATAAGCAAGCGGGTTGTTATCAATGAAAAAGGCGATACCACCAGAGATTGGGTAAAGCTTGAAAAAGCCGTTCTTTCATCAAAGAAATTAACTCAGCCGGAAAGAGAAGTTGCTATTTCTCATACCGCAAATATACTTGGTAGAACGTTTAATGAAATTACTGAAGTTTATAGGGATTTTTCTTCAAAAAAGCACCCCGAACGGTTTTTGAATATAATTTATTGGTTGGGCAAATTGGCCATAGAAGAGGTTGTCAATAATAAAAAAAGAGCTGTTACTTTCAGTCCAGTTTTACGAGAGCGATTAGGACATCATATACATGGTGAGATTTGGGCTAACAATATTAAAGAAGTCCTTAAAAAGCATAATTTATTACATAGAAATATTCACATTATTAGTGCTAATATGCATAGTGTTATGAATACCATTTATGCGCCCAAAGCATTAAAAAACCTGGTAGCTAAAAATGATATATTTGATGTTTATGAAGCCCTAAGCAATAATGATAATAAGTCGTTACGGAATAAAGTAACCAATGAAGCGTTAAAGAATGGCATGTTATTTATTGAAGACGCTTCAGGCACAAATATTAATGTTCAGATTTTTGATACAGCAACAATTGATTTTTCTCATTCAGATTTAAAAATTGATCTAGATTTTATAAAAGAAGAAAAACCACTTATATTCGTAATGGATTATGCCTTTGGGGAGCAGGCCTATGAAACAATTGATGAATTCTTAAAACCATTCAAAGTTGAAGATTCTAAAATTAAAATGAATGTAGATTCTGTATCGATCATGGGCAAGGCAGGAATTCTTAAAGGAGGGAAAGGAGATATTATGATACCATCTGCACATATTTTTGAAGGAACAGCAGACAATTATCCTATTAAGAACCGTCTTTCGGTAAAAGATCTGGAAGGTCAGGGAGTAGATGTTTATAAAGGAGCCATGATAACAGTTTTAGGAACCTCATTACAAAACAAAGAGATCCTGAAATTTTTCCACAATTCAACATGGAACGTGATAGGACTGGAAATGGAAGGTGCACATTATCAAAAGGCTATCCAGGCCGCATCCAAAGTACGAGGAAATATCAACTCCAAAGTAAAAGTAAGATACGCCTATTATGCCAGTGATAATCCGTTAGAAACCGGAAGCACTTTGGCCTCGGGAGGATTAGGAACATCTGGCGTCAGACCTACCTATTTAATAACAAGAACGATTTTAGAAAAGATATTTAATAAGTAAAATTATGAGTAAAAGCAAACTACCGGAACAACCAAATTCTGAAGAAGTTGACCTAGGACAATTATTTAATTTGATAGGCAATGCCTTTAACAGGCTATTTAATTTTATTGCATCCATATTCAAAGGTCTTTATCATGTTTTATTAATGCTTTTAATTCATGTTTATAAAAGAATAAAATGGTATGCAATTGCTATATTATTAGGGTTTATTATTGGTTACACATTTGATAAATTATCAGATGATTTATATGGTGCTAATGTGTATTTAGAAACAAATTACAAATCAACCAGGCAAGCCTACGAGGTTATTAGAAATTTTCATCAGTTAACAGTAGATAAGGACACATTAGAGCTTTCAAAACGTTTGAATATATCCACTAAAGAAGCGAGTTCTCTTAAAGGGTTTTATATAGAGCCTGATCTTGATGAAAATGTAATGATGATAAAATATGTTGAATATAAGAAAGGATTAGATTCAATAGCCAGGGAAGAGTCAACTTATAAAGGATTCAAGGAATCTTTATCAGCATATTCTTTTCCAATTCATATGATAGGAGTTGTTTCAACCGATAAGTTTATTTACAAAAAACTAAAATCCAAATTGATTGAAGAAATTATTAATAATGAATTTTTAACCGAATTGAAAGAAGTTTATTTAAAAAACTTAGACCAACGAGAAATTGATATTGACAGAGAAATAAAAATATTAGACTCCTTAAAAACAGAGTATTTAAAAATAAGAATACAGGAATCAAGTAAGGAAATTCCTATAGGATCCGGAACAAACATTCTAATGGGGGGCACATCAGCTGACCCCAATGCCATTATAAAAGACGAAACAGTCTTAGTAAATAGAATTTATGAACTTGAGAATGAAAAGCAGACAATTGCTACAAACCGAATTCAAAATAAAAATTTGGTAAATGTCATATCTGATTTTCCAGATTCGGGATATGATATCTCCGAATGGACAGATAAAATGAAAATAGTGTTACCAATACTTTTCTTTTTAATTACGTTTTTAGGATTTATATTATCGGCTTTAGAAAAATATCTTTCTGATCAGGACAGATTAATTCACGAATAATGAAAACAAATAATTTACTAATTACCGGAGGAGCCGGATTTATAGGGTCGCATGTAGTAAGATTTTTTGTAAATAAATATCGTGAGTATCAGATTTTTAACCTGGACGAATTGACTTATGCGGGCAACTTAGAAAACCTAAAAGATGTAGAAGATTCTCCTAATTACACGTTTATAAAAGGGAATATCAATAATGAGGACTTTATTGATCAGCTATTTATAAAATACAGGTTTGATGGTGTTATACATCTTGCCGCAGAATCACATGTCGACAGATCGATTAAAGACCCCTTGGCTTTTGTGAGGACAAATGTTATAGGAACTATTAATCTTTTGAATGCCTTTAAAGCTTGTTGGCAGGATAATTTTGAGGGAAAACGGTTTTATCATATCAGTACCGATGAGGTATACGGCACATTGGGAGAAACAGGATTATTTACTGAAAGAACGGCATATGATCCTAATTCACCATATTCAGCTTCAAAGGCAAGCTCAGACCATTTTGTTAGAGCCTATGGAGAAACCTATGGACTTCCTTATGTTATATCAAATTGTTCAAATAACTACGGTCCAAACCAATTCCCGGAAAAACTAATTCCATTATTCATAAATAACATATTAAACAATAAGCCATTGCCGGTTTATGGAGACGGGAATTATACAAGAGACTGGCTGTATGTAATTGACCATGCTTTGGCAATTGATTTGGTATTTCATAAAGGGAAAAATAAGGAAACGTATAATCTTGGCGGATTTAATGAATGGAAGAATATCGACCTGGTAACACTACTTTGCAAGCAAATGGACGACAAACTGGGTAAGCCAATTGGCACTTCAGAAAAACTGATCACATATGTTAAAGACAGACCGGGACACGATTTAAGATACGCAATAGATGCAACCAAAATAAACAAGGAGTTAGGCTGGGGACCGTCTGTTACATTTGAAGAAGGCTTATCGAAAACCATAGATTGGTATTTATCAAATGAAGAGTGGTTAAACCATGTAACTTCCGGTGACTACCAAAAATATTACCTAAAACAATACAGTTAAATAATGAAAGGAATCATATTGGCGGGAGGAACAGGTACCAGATTGCATCCATTAACATTGGCGGTTAGTAAGCAGTTAATGCCTATTTATGATAAGCCAATGATTTATTATCCGTTATCAACGTTGATGTGGGCTGGAATAAATGAGATACTTATAATATCTACACCTCACGACCTCCCATTATTTGAGCAGTTATTGGGAGACGGTAAACAGTTTGGTTGTAATTTTGAATATGCTGTTCAGGAATCACCAAACGGATTAGCCGAGGCCTTTATTATTGGAGAGGAGTTTATCGGTAAGGACAAAGTGGCCTTAATTTTGGGTGATAACATTTTTTACGGAACAGGTTTAGCAGGATTACTCCAGGCAAATAATGATCCGAATGGCGGAATAATTTATGCGTATCATGTTAATGACCCGGAACGATATGGTGTAGCAGAATTTGACAATAATGGCAATGTAATTTCACTTGAGGAGAAACCAGAGAGACCGAAATCTAATTATGCGGTACCAGGCATTTATTTTTACGATAATGCTGTGGTTGAAATTGCCAAAAACATTCCACCTAGCTATAGAGGTGAGTTAGAAATAACAGATGTGAATAACGAATATCTTAAACAGGGCAAATTAAAAGTTAGTGTTTTAGATAAAGGAATCGCCTGGTTGGATACTGGAACGTTTAATTCACTGATGCAAGCCTCTCAGTTTGTGCAGGTAATTGAAGAACGTCAAGGATTAAAAATTGGAGCCATAGAAGAGGTGGCTTACAGAATGGGATACATAAACAAAACCCAATTAAAACAACTGATACTA
>JABDOZ010000162.1 GCA_013043005.1 Flavobacteriaceae bacterium
AGTTTGTATTATATAGCCAGAGAACTAGGTTATTTATTTAGAGGATATAATGAGATTGCTATTATTGGTAAAATCATTCCAGTTGTAGTTGTCTTGTTTGTGTTGATTATAACTTTTTATAGAAAGAACAAATCGATGGTCGAACTTATAACCGCTATGTTATTGGTGTTAACGGTTTATTATTTTGTTAGTACTACTGTGCATCCATGGTATATTGCTACCCTATTAATTCTCTCAGTTTTTACCAAATATAGATTTCCTTTGGTTTGGAGCTTTGTGATTGTATTAAGCTATTTGGCTTATGGGTATGATGATAACAAGGAGAATTTATGGATAATTGGTTTGGAATATGTTCTTGTATATGGCGTTTTTATTTGGGAATTATTTATTAGAAATCGGGATTCAAGACGCTTTGATTTTGTCAGCAAAAACGACTAACTTCGTTTAAAGTTATATATAAATCATTAAAACGAATTCATATACTTTGGTTAAACGAAAATCTACAACATCTTCAAAGTATTTATTTCCTGCTCTGTCAAGTGTTTCCAATGTCCACGTGGTATATCCTTTTTGGTAAGATGACCAATAGCTGAGCAATCAATTTTTATAATATTGTAATTGAAATGCTCGAAAATTGTTCGGATTATAGTATTGCCTGTATTCTTAATTTTTAATCCTATTTCTTTCTTACCAGCTCCTTCTATGTAACTAATCTCTTCAACTGAAATTTCTTTGCCTTGTATTTTAAAACCCTCTTTAATAGTTTTTAAATCCTCATATTTTAAATTCTTATCCAATTCAATATGAAACAAACGAGCCACTCCAGTATTAGAGTTCGTGAATTTTTTCACTATTTCTTCATCGTTAGTGAAAAGCAATAACCCAACCGAGTTACGTCCTAAGCGTCCAATTGGTTTTATATTGGCATTAGTTGCATTAGCAACCAGATCCATAACCGTTCTTCCTTTAGTTTCACTTGTTGTTGTAGCAAAACCTTTAGGTTTATTTAATAGAATATACGCTTTTTTCTCAGGGTTAATTCGTCTGCCATCATAACGTACATCGTCATCTAATTTTACCTTATAACCCATTTCGGTTACTACCTTGCCATTAACTGTTACCAAACCAATAGCTATATGATCATCAGCTTCTCTTCGAGAACAGATTCCGGAATTAGCAATATATTTATTGAGCCTGATCTGGTCTGGATTGGATGATTTTTGAGGTGCTTTCTTTTTTACTGGAGCATTATTCTCCTTTGAAAATCGTTTTCTGCCATCCTTCCTTTTTCCAAATGGTTTTCCTTTGCCTTTATGCCCTTGCTGCCTGCTCATGATTAAAATTTTTGCAAAGATAGATTTAAATAATTCTATTGAGCAACAAATTGACATCAATTAGAGGAATACAAAAAACCCCAGCCAGAATTATTATCTTGAGTATATTATGAAGTGCTAGAAAATGTAATTTAGATTTTGATCTCCATATTAAAACTATAAATGAAATCAATAAGACAATACTTGCGTAAAAGAAAAAGGTCATTTTACCAATTGGAAAGTACATGATCAAAATAACACCCGGGACTAAAGTTAGAGCTGCTAAAATTGTTAACATAACCTTTGATGCCTTTACTCCGTAAACTACTGGAATTGTTTTATAATCCAACGCGAGATCTCCTTTGATATTTTCGAGATCCTTTGTTAATTCTCTCATAGAAATTATCAGGAATAAAAAGATTGCGTGCACAAAAATGACTAATTCAAAATTCTTGTAGTACAAGAAAATTGCGAAAAACGGAGTTATGGTCAAAGTGGCCGAAACCAAATTTCCAACAATAGGTAATTTCTTTAGTTTATGTGAATAAAACCATATCCCAAATATGTACAATGAAAAGAACAGGACTGCTCTGAATGACACATAGCTTGCCATTATAACAGCTACAAAATTTAGGATAAAGTACAATGAGAGTTTGGTATTTTGACTAACGACCTTATCTATCATAGACTTTATGGGACGATTAATGAGGTCCTTCTCAGAATCATAAAAATTATTAATTATATAACCACCAGCTATGGTTGCCGAAGAAGCTAAAACCAAAAAGAATAAATTAAGATCAAACACTACGTCGCCTAAAGATTTATCGTAGGCCATTATATAAATTGAGGCAAGATACTGTGCAATTACAACAATGAGAATGTTGTATCCTCTAACCACGGAGAACATACTGAAAAATTTTAAAAGCACGTCTTTTTGGTTTCGAGATAGCATCACGATTTTAGATAAGAATATATGTAATTGTATAAGGGTCTTCTACTAGAAATTATAAACTACTTCCAGTTTATAGTTTTCAAGATGCTGTTTGGCTTTATCAAAATCTTCAGTAAAACCTAGCATGTAGCCGCCACCACCCGAGCCACATAACTTTAAATAATAAGCATTGGTTTCAATTCCTTTTTTCCAAAGCTCGTGGAACTGCTTTGGGATCATAGGTTTAAAATGGTTCAAAACTACTTTAGAAAGTTGCTTTGTGTTTCTGAATAAGGATTTAATATCTCCTTTCAAAAAGTCCTCAACGCAAGCATCTGTATGTTTCACAAATTGA
This sequence comes from Flavobacteriaceae bacterium, assembly GCA_013043005.1. Classification (GTDB taxonomy): domain Bacteria; phylum Bacteroidota; class Bacteroidia; order Flavobacteriales; family Flavobacteriaceae; genus Site-B1. The sequence continues at coordinate 2,600 of JABDOZ010000162.1, forward strand.
TCCTTTATCATCTTTCGGAATCCATCCTGTTTCATATTCTCCATAAAAATCTGAACCATAGGAGCTGTTTCCCCAGTAATCCCACTATCTAATAAAAAGACTGCTCCTTTACCTGTTGTACTTTGCGTAGGTATTCCAGTTGCTTCTATATTGTCTTTAGAATTAATCAAAATTGGGAGGCTTAAATAGCTGTTTAATGGATCCAGACCGGATGATTTCCCATGAAAAAAAGATTCCATTTCTGAAAATATGGCCTTAAGATTAAGTAATTTTTCTCGAGTTAAATTCTCAAGAACAGTTATTTTGTCATTAGCATATTTGTAATAGATAGCTGCTACCAATGCTCCACTACTTCCAACTCCATAACCTTGAGGAATTGACGAATCAAAATACATACCTTCTTCAACATCTTTCTCAAGTTTATTGAAGTCAAACGTAACAAGATTTGTATCAATTGTTTTTAAATAATCAACGAATGTCTTTAATTTTTGATTAGAGCTTATAGCAGTATCGGATGGATTCTCATCCTTTTTCAAGGCTCCATTGTAAAAGTTATATGGAATGGACAAACCTTTAGAATCTTTTATAATTCCATACTCTCCAAAAAGTAATATCTTAGAATAAAACAGAGGCCCTTTCATAGCTACCCTAAATAATTTTTTCAGTTCATAATTTGGTTCTAACCAAATATACACTTTTATCTTAATAGTTTGGCACCTTTACCAATCTTGTCGCAAATATACTGACCGTTTTGACAATATGCAACTAACTCATTCTTAATGAATTTATAAATTTTTTCTGATTCGCTTTCAGGATATAGTACATGCACATTGGCTCCGGCGTCTAGAGTAAACCCCACATGAAATCCTGTTTCTTTTCTAAATTTCCATATTTTATTGATAATCTCAAGCGTATTAGGTTTCATTAGAATAAAATATGGAAGGCTTGTCATCATCATAGCATGAAGTGATAAGGCTTCACTTTCTACTACTTCAATAAAAGAATCTAAATTTCCTGATTTCAAAATTTCAACCATTTTTGAAAGATTTGTGTTTGCCTGTTCAAATCTTTTTTTGGCGAATGGATGACCATGCATTAAATTATGTCCAACTGAACTACTTACTTGCTTTTCGCCCTTATCTACCAATAATATAGTATCCTGAAAATTTTTAAAGTTATCATGAACCTGGTCTGAATATTTAACTCCAAATAGATCAGAACTACCTTCAATCTCATCATGTTCTCCCCATACAACCAAATCGCCTTCTATACTTCTGCAGGCACTTCCCGATCCTAAACGTGCTAAAAAAGATGCTTTTCTGGTAAAATACTCATTTGTCATTTCAGGATCCAGCAATTTTTCAATACTCACTAAACACAATGCTAAGGCACTCATTCCACTTGCAGAGGAGGCAATTCCTGAACTATGTGGAAAGGAGTTGGATGTTTCTATGATAAAATGATAATCATTTAAAAAAGGTAAGTACGACTCTATCCTTTTAAAAAATGTCTGAATCTTTGGTTTAAAATCTTCTTTAGGTTTTCCGTCAAAAAACAAATCGAAAGAAAAATGATTGCTATTTTTATTCTTTTTAGAAAACGAAAGTGTAGTGATCGTTTTACAAACATCTAGTGTAAAACTAATCGACGGATTCTCTGGAATCTGATTTTCTCTTTTACCCCAATATTTAATTAATGCAATATTACTGGGTGATTCCCATGTAAATTTTCCTTGCTTTAAAGCTTGGGAATATTCTTTCGATAAAAATTGGGTTTCTTTCATCATGGAATCTTATTTTGCAAAGATAGCTTTTTACTTTGCTTGGTAAAATGATGATAGTTTAATTAAATTATTAACTTAGTATTCCAACCAAACTGACTAAAATTGAAATTACTTCCAAAAATATTAATAGCTGTCTTTGTATGTTTAGGTATTGGATTTCTCTCTAGCTTTTCGACACAAAGTTCAATAGATACCTGGTTTACAACATTAAACAAACCTTCGTTTAATCCACCAAATTGGATCTTTGGGCCTGTCTGGACGTTACTTTATATTTTAATGGGAATTGCAGCTGGAATAGTCTGGTCAAAAGGATATTACCATAAATGGGTAAAAATTGCTATGTACCATTTTGTATTTCAACTTTTGTTTAATGGTCTCTGGAGTATAGTATTCTTTGGCTTTAGAAGTCCGGGACTCGCCTTTTTGGTAATTATCGTGTTACTTGCGCTAATTCTTTTAACATATAAATGGTTCAGGATAGTAAATAAAACAGCAGCATATTTGCTTATACCTTATTTACTATGGGTTGGTTTTGCAACCATACTTAATTTTTCCATTTGGCAACTCAATTAGATAGCTCAACCAATTTATTTAAAGTGTTATAATTCCTGGCCGTTGCCGATACTTTTAATTTTTTCTCAAAAAAATTAGTGCCGCATTTTGCTTTTCCAGAACCAAGGGAGTAGTAAATATATACACATGAATTTATAATATGGAATTCTTCATTTGGATATTTTATCTCCATGGTGGAGTTGACTAATTTTTTATCCGGATTTGAATGTAATACTATAAAATAACTTTTATCTTTTTTACCCTCTTTAAATGGGCATATATTTAGAATATCTTCAATTTCTGAATGGGTTTTAACTAAAACTGATACCTCAAATCCATATTCATTTAATATTTGACCTTTAATTTTACTTTCCAAAACTTCAATTTTTTCTTCGTTTGACTGAAATATTACATTTCCGCTTTGAATATAGGTTTTAACATTTTTAAAATTAAGTTTCTCAAAAAACCTCCTTAGGTCAGCCATTAATATTTTTTTATGACCCCCAACATTAATTCCTCTTAATAATGCAATATATGTTTCCATTAAATCATTTAAAATTAGCTATTGATTCTGCTGCAATAAAAGCACCTGTCCAGGCATTCTGAAAATTAAACCCACCTGTAACAGCATCAATGTTCAATACCTCCCCAGCAAAAAATATATTTTTGTGAAGCTTGCTTTCAAAGGTTTTAAAATTTATTTCCTTCAAGTCAATTCCACCTGCTGTAACAAATTCTTCCTTAAATGTGCTTTTTCCATTTACCTGGAAGACAGCCTTGGTAAGTTGGTTTGATAAATTTATTAATTGGTTTTTATTTAAATCTGCCCAACGATTTCGTTCGTCAATATTTGATGCTGTTGCCAATTTACGCCACAAGCGTTTTGGTAATTCAAATTGCTGCACATTGTAAACCGATTTTTTACTAAATCTTTCTTTAGCATCTTTCAAAACATTCATAACCTCACTTTGTGACAAAGACACAAAATTGACTTCAATTTTAAACTTGTAATCTCTTTTTGATAGTTCCAATGCTCCAAAAGCCGACAATTTTAGTATTGCAGGAGCACTCATTCCCCAGTGGGTAATTAATAACGGACCTTGAGATTCCAGTTGACTATCTACAATCTTTATTCTTACATTTTCAGCAACCACACCAGGAATATCTTTAATTCTTTCATCATCTATGTTAAACGTAAATAATGATGGTACAGGTTGAACAATGGTATGTCCTATTTCTTTCAAAATATTCCAAATCTTTTTACTACTTCCCGTTGCAACAAGAACTTTTTCACTTACATAAATATTATCTTTGGTTTTAACTAACCATTTACCCTCCTTCGTAGTTAGATCTATTACAGACCTATTTATTAGAATTTCAATTTTGTGTCTTGTAACTTCTTTCTGGAAACAGTCAATTATTGTCTGTGAGGAATTCGATTTTGGGAACATCCTTCCATCTTCTTCAATTTTCAAATCAACACCTCTTTCTTCAAACCATTGAACCGTATCTCCAGTCATAAATTTGTTAAAGGGGCCCAATAATTCTTTTTGTCCTCGAGGATAATTATAAGTCAATTCTTTTGGGTCAAATTGAGCATGAGTTACGTTACATCTTCCACCTCCAGACACCTTTACTTTAGTAAGTACGTTGCTTCCTCGTTCTAAAATGCATATTTTTAATTTAGGATTTCTATCAGCTAAATTAATTGCAGCGAAAAACCCTGCTGCTCCTCCACCAATAATTATGACATCATATTGTTTCATTCTTTTAAATCTATGTAAATTTAGGGCATATAAAAATAATTAGTGTTGAAAAAAATTATTACACTTTTACTTCTTTTAAATTTAAGTTGTCATTCACAAGATTTAAAAGTAGTTGCTGATTTACCAAATTTACTTAGAGAAGCTTCTGGTGCACAAAAAACTATTGGTTCTGATTTAATTTGGATGATTAATGATGCTGGAAATTCACCAGAACTTTTTGGATTAAATAAAAAAGGTAAAATAAAAAAAGTAATAAAAATAAAATCAGAAAATAATGATTGGGAAGATCTAGCCTCTGATGATAAAGGAAATTTGTACATAGGTGATTTTGGCAATAATAAAAATAATAGAACAGATCTTACTATTCTAAAAATCAAAAAAGAAGATTTATCAAGCTCGAAACCTGTTGATGCAGAAATGATAAGCTTTTATTATCCAGATCAAGACAAATTTCCACCTAAAAAGAAAAAAAGGGTTTTTGATTGTGAATCTTTTTTCTTTCTAAATGACAGTTTATACTTGTTTACAAAAAGTAGGGTTGATGACTATTACGGTAAAACTAATTTATACAAAATTCCTGCAGAACCTGGAAACTACAAAGCATTGAAAATAGGCAGTTATAAAGCATCTTGTAATGAATTCACATGTTGGATTACATCTGCCGATATAAGTCCTGACAGATCAAAGGTTGTTTTATTATCTCCTTCAGGACTTTTAGTATTTAATAACTTCAAAAATGACGATTTTTTTGCTGGCGATATCTCGGAATATGAATTCGATTTCATTACTCAAAAAGAAAGCGTATTTTTCAAGAATAATCGAACGCTTTACATAACAGATGAACTAGCTTTTGGCATAGGTGGTAATCTTTATGAGTTTAAAATTGACTAATTCTTAATTATAAAGAAAAACGTCCCATGCTCCTGGCTCGTTTATTATAAAATCAAATTGTACTCGATAAGTAATTGTTTTAAATTTATTTTGAGTGACATAGGTTATTTCACATTTGAAGGGAAACTCTATTACTTGAAAGCCTCTAATATTAGTACCTGTTATATCAATTCCATTGTTAACAAATATATTAAGGTTTTGAACATTATTTCTTACGCCATTTTGAAAAAAACTAATTTCTACGCGCTTGCCTTCTGCAACTTTCCTGATAGTATATCTATCTACATTTTCAGTTCTATTAACTTCGTATGCATTTATTTTTTTTTCACCTAAATATTTATTGTTCTCCCAGATTCCTTTTTCTAAAACTTCCTTTTGTCCATTATTAATCTTATAAATTTCACCTTTTCCGTAAAACTTACCTTTTTTAAATTTTCCTTCATAGTACCTTTCTCCATCAGAAAACTTATACAAACCTGTGCCATGAGCCAATCCTTTTTTACACTTACCCTCATATGTTCCTAATGTATCTTCATTAATCACCTTACACTTTGAATCCTTTTGGGCATTTAAAACATTTATGGTACCGAATACCATAATAAAAACAATAAACTTAGAATATATTCTCATGATAACTTTTAATAAATTTACGAAATTTTCGTCTAATTATTTTATAATCCAAATCCGAATGAAAAAGCAATTCTTAAGCCATCTTGAGAGTTAAAAGCACCAAGTTTAGCGCTAATCATATCCACTAAATTGAAAAAGACTCCACCTCCAAAAGAAGTATTAAAACCATCTTCATTATATTCAGAATTGGCAACAAGATCTTCATCAACCCACACACGACCATAATCAAATGCGGCGTAAATACCTGATTCTATAGGAACTACTGAGGTTTTCTTTCGATTCAATTTCAGTCTAAGATCGGTACTTTGAACAAATGCCGATTTACCAGAAAAGCGCTCGTTACGATAGCCACGTAACCCATTATTGCCTCCAATTGACGCTGCCTGATAAAATTCAAAATCATCACCAATATTGAAATGACCCAAGACCTTTGATCCTAATACTAACTGACCATTTGGAACTAATTTATAATCTATTGCCATAGAGGGTATAATAAATCCGAAATTATTCGTGTTCTTAACATTATTTCTATACCCAACTGTAAGATCAAAATTCAATCCTAGGGTTGGAAAAGCTTTATTGTCGATATTCGTAAAATTATAATTAAAATCGGCACCTAAGAAATCATCTCTTGGTAGTTCATCATTGATTCCAAAAAAGGCTTCTATAAATCGACCTTCTGTATTTTCAATACCTATAGATTCGTAACGAATCCCAAGGGAAACACGACTCCCATATTCACCGTTCTTTATCAAAGAAGGAGCAACAGAATAAGTTGATTTTTTTATACGATTATAATTAAGGTCTTCAATTTCTTCACCATCTGAATCTTCTTCGGTATTTAGGTTAAGAGTCGAGTTACCATATCCAAAAAAGTTAATTGAAAAATTAGGACTTGTAAAACTTCCTTCAAACCCAAGATTTAGATTATTAAACACCTCGGCAAATTCTCCTTGGTAATTAATATCAAAACCTCCAGTTGCAAAGTATACCTGACCATTTACTGAATGCAGAGCAGTGAATTTTTCTCCTTCGTAAGCATTCTTCTTAAATCTTCCACCTACACCAAGCCTGAAACCATCATCAGGATTTGCTCCTAAAGTTGGTAATATGACATTTGAGTTGTATTTGACCTTTTTGTAATCATAAACGTTAGTATAATAATCATCTTTTAGATGTTTTTTCCCTTTATCCGACTCAAACAAACTTGATTTACTTTTATAGTCGTATATATGTACCTTACTCCTATTAAGGATGTTATAGGTGTCTTTGTTTTGTCCACCAACAAGTCTTAAAACAATTGTGCCTCTTTCACTTCCTTTAACTTCAAAATAGTCGTCATCGTCTAATCCGAAAACCCAAACTTCTTTGTTTTCATTGGGCATATAGATGCGATTGTGGAAAAGGTCCTTTTTTTCTCCACCTTTAATTCGCCATACCTTTACAGAGGTTCTCCCATCAGCAAGTCTTTCAATCTCAAACCAATCGTCTTTATCCGATCCGCGAACTGTTGCATATTTATTGACAATTTTAAAGTATTCGTCGGAGATTGCTTTAAGATTTCCTCTTCGACCTATTAATTTTTCTCGAATGATGCCTATGGTTTCATCTTGTACTTCCTTTGGAAATTTCAGAAAAGCATTATCAATTACATCATTGGTCAATCCGTTTTGAATCACTTCTACCTGTTTATCCCAATCTTCTTTGGTTATATCGGTAAGGAGCGCTACATCCATGGGAAACGGCTCTACATTGAACCATTTTGGATCGTTCAATTCAGCTTCATAAGATTGAAGTAACCGTATTGGAGGTACCAAAAAAGTTGCAGCACTCATCAGGGCACCATCATCCATCAAGGAAAAGGCCTGATCTCTATCTCTTGGAAACGGACGGTAAATTGTTTGACCATTTTCTTTAAATACAGCCCAGCGCCATTGATCCTGATGACGGTCCCAATCACCAATTACCATGTCAAATAATCGAGCACGTATATAGGCTTTTTGATCTATGAAATGTTTTTCATTCTTTCTGATTTTCTCCAGCATGTCATAGGTGCTAATAAGTTCATTTGAATTGCCAAACCCAGCTTTATCCTCATGACCATCTCCAACACGTTCTTCTATCATGTATATCTCGTTCCCAAACTCATCGTTAAATTTCCCAATAGCTTTTTGTTTTGGCACATAGAACAATTGTGGTGTCGTATAGTATACACCCACTGCTTTTGAAAGGTCTGCAATGGTAAACGGAGCATATGGATGGGAGGCAGTAAATGCATCCATAACCAGAGCTTCAGTTTTTGTGCCTTCAAAATCAGGAGTAACATATTGATCCGCAAATACAACTGCTTGCAAATATTGCACCGCATTCTTACGTAATGCTCTCATCACATATTCACGCCTTTCCTTATCTTCAAATCGCAAAGATTTAGATTGATGGCCTCCACCTTTCCTTATTGGGGTTAACCCTCCGAACAAAGTGTCTAAGCTCACCGTTGGAATTTCAACTTCAGTGCTAAAATACTTTCTATATCGTTCGCCCCAAAGTGACTCATAAAATGAACTTTTAGCTGTTTCTTCACTGGAGTAAACAGAGGCTTTTATTCTATCAGGAAATGTCTCTGGATAATCTATCTTACTACTTTCATTTGCATTCAAAACTTCAGTTTGATAAACCAATTGCTCTCCGTCTGCGAAAAACCGAACCCATGAAGACCCATCTTTAAATACATCAAGACGCGCAAACCCCGGAGATCCATAAGAGAAATGACCACTTCCCATATTACGAGTAGCAGTAGTTTTGGACCCTGATCCGCTAATTATTTGAGGCAAATTATCTTCAACCAGATATTGTAACGAGTGCTCATGTCCAGAAACGAAAATTACCTTATCATTTTCTTGGGCAAGAGTAACTATATAATCTTTAAATTCTGAATATCTTTTATTCTGTAGATCTGTATTTGACACACCTCCTGTCTTTCGAAGGGTATTTTTAAGCGTTCCCAACACGGGAACTGGAGTCATATGTGAACCAAAACTATATTGTCCACCATGAGGTCCATTTGAATACATTGGATGGTGTAATGCAATTACTGTAGTTTTTCCTCGTGCCTTTTTTATCAAACTCTCAAATTCATCAATAAACCGATCTCTTGTTTTAAATTCGCATTCATCGTTTAAAGTTGGGTGTTTATCCCAGTTGGTTATGTACCATTGCGAATCTATAATGATCAAAATAACCTCTTCATTTATGTCAATCTTTTCAATTGGACATCCATTCTCTGGTAAAAACGTATTTTTCCCTAAAATATCTTCAACATATTTTTCCTGCCTTTTTAATCCCTTTAACCCTTTACTGTACCAGTCGTGATTACCTGGTATGAAAATAGTCCTGCCTTTAAAATCGGAGACAGCATCTGTTTGAACGTCAAGTTGATGTTCTGCAAACTCCCTTTGTTCATGTCCTTTTTTTGGTAATCCAATTGGATAAATATTATCTCCTAAAAAAATTGCAGTACTATTTTTTGAAGCCATGGAAAGTTCTTTTTTAAATTCCTTTAACGCTTCAGTTTGACTACCAATAGGAGAATTTCCCGCGTCACCTATTAAATAAAAAGAATGTAATACTTCCTTGTTCTCTGGATATGTTGATTTGTTGGTTTTATCTTTTATCTGTAGGTTGTATGTAGCGCAATTATTTATAAATAGTATGGTTACAAAAATTAGAGGGATTTTTATTCGATTTGTCATTTCAAATTTGTTTAATGAAAAAGATTTCGATGAACTAATGTTTATCATAACTCACTTTACACGTTTCACAAGTGTAAGTGTCTTTTGTTAAAGTGATCTTGTCAAGTTTAATAACAACATCCTTTATGAAAGAATTGTAAACTTCTGATTCTGGAAGCGAATCTTTTGATTTCTTAATTTTATAGAATTCGTTATCCCACTCTTGTTTTCCCCAGCAATTTGGACACACTCCTTCAGGTGCCTTCCCTACCTCTTTACCTTGAGATTTAGACTTAAAATAACCCTTTACGCTGTCTATTAAACTCATATTAGTTAATTTAAATTTCTATTTTAGTTTATCGGCATGCAGCTTCCTAAGTTTTGCCAGTTTTGGTGTGATAACAAAACTACAATAGCCTTGAGTTTGATTATTTCTATAATAATCCTGATGTTCTTTTTCTGCTTCATAGAAAATATCCAGAGCAGCTATCTCCGTGACTATAGGGTCTTTGTAATAAGGTGCGACTTCTTTTAATACAACTTCAGCAATTTCCTTCTGCTTTTTATCATGGTAATAAATTACCGAACGATACTGCGTTCCTCTATCTGCTCCCTGTCTATTCAAAGTCGTGGGATCGTGGGTAGTCATAAATATTACCAGAATATTTTCATATGAAATTACACTAGGATCAAATGTCACCTGAACCACTTCGGCATGTCCTGTTAAACCAGAACATATTTCTCTATAAGTAGGTTTACCAGGTGCATTGCCTCCGGAATAACCCGACACAACTTTTTCTACCCCTTTTACCTCTTGAAACACAGCTTCCGTACACCAGAAACAACCACCACCAATTGTGGCCAATTTTAAACTTTTAGCTGTCATGAGTTGCCTCCTTTTCTAACTGCATAGATTCAGAGTTAATGCAATACCTCAATCCACTTGGATCTGGACCATCTGGAAATACATGCCCTAAATGAGCGTCACAGGTATTACACATTACTTCAACTCTAACCATTCCAAAAGATGAATCTTTCTCATACTTTATAGCATTTTCTTTTATAGGTTGGGTAAAACTTGGCCAACCGGTTCCAGAACTGAATTTTATTGTAGAATCAAATAAAGGTGTGTCACAACAAACACAATTATATTTGCCTTCATCGTAAATACTGCAAAGAGCACCACTATGAGGTGCTTCTGTACCTTTTTGTCTTGTAATTCTGAACTGCTCTTCAGTTAATTGATCCTTCCATTCCACTTCGGTTTTCTCTACTCGACGATCCGGAATTGGATTTCCCTTAACTGAAAAATTAATTACTTCTTTCCAAGTAAGCATATTGCTTTGTCCTTTCTTTTTTTAGTTAATAGATATGCTTTTTTGCCTAAATATAGTCGAAATTATACTAATTTCATTACGGGTCCAGTTTCTGAAGTAGATTAGAAAGATATCTTTTGAATTTTGACCAATTATTGTTTTAATTTTACATTCATTAAAGTTTAGTATTTTTACTTAAAATCACCAGTTAATTATGGGAAACCTTGTTGCAAAAGCCGAAAAATATGTGATATCATTTTTAAATGAAAATCTTGACCCTTCCTTTATTTATCACAATATAATTCATACTAAGCGGGTAGTGCGAAAAACAAAAGAA
>JABDOZ010000163.1 GCA_013043005.1 Flavobacteriaceae bacterium
GTTCTAAATTATAGTAAGCCAATAATTCTCTAGCACTTGATGGGTTATTCTCATTAATTACTACATTGGCATTTGCACGAATAGGGAGTAACATACATGATGAGAAGCCAATAAAAATGAATAACAAACATAAAATAAGTGTATTGGCATGTTTCATTTTTTTATCACGAGTGTACTTTATCCCAAAATAGAAAGCAGCAATTAATATTAATCCTGCAATTATAGAACCCGAGTTAAATGGTAAACCAATGGAATTGACGAAAAACAACTCTGACGCACTAAAAAACTTTAAGGAACTTGGTAATAACAGCTTAAATATAAATAGCAGTATAGCTACGGAAACAACATTAGCAATCACAAAATTATTAGTAGTAATTACCTTGTAATTTTTAAAGTAGTAAATCAATCCAATGGCAGGTATTGTTAGCAGTCCCATAAAATGAACTCCAAAAGACAATCCAATAACAAAGGCAATTAAGATCAACCATTTATTTCCTCTAGGCTTATGCATATCTCGTTCCCAACGTAAAGCCAAATAAAACAACACAGCCATTATAAGTGTTGCCATTGCATACACTTCTGTCTCAACGGCGTTAAACCAAAATGAATCTGTAAATGCAAAAGCTAAACTGCCAACCATAGCGCTACCTAAAATGGCATATCTTGATTGTCGGATTGCTCTTTTTCTTTTCCAACCATTTTTTGCAATAAGATTGTAATGGTCCAAAACATGAATAATATGGTGAATGCACTTGAAAAGGCACTCATCATATTCATCATCATCCCAATTTGAGATGGGTCAGTCGCAAAAGTTGAGAAAAAAGCACCAAACATTTGGAACAAAGGAGCTCCTGGCGGATGTCCTACCTGAAGTTTGGAAGCGGTTAAAATATATTCTCCCGCATCCCAAAAACTTACAGTAGGTTCAACTGTTAAGCTATATACTATTAGAGAGATAATGAAAACGAACCAACCTAAAATCCTATTCCATTTTGTGAAGTCGAGTGAAGGCATTAATTGAAATTTTTGTTACGCTGCGAATTTAATAATAAATAGTAAACGAGTGAGTTAATTTAAGTAAACCTTAGGTTTTTGATCGTTTTTACATGAAAAATATTTGTGCAAGTAAAAGTTTGTTCTAAATTTGCACACTAATTTATGGCAATGGCCTATGGTGTAACTGGCAACACGTCTGGTTTTGGTCCAGAAGAGTCTAGGTTCGAGCCCTAGTAGGCCAACAAAAATTCAAGTCTTAATCACAAAAATGGTTGGGACTTTTTTTTATTTAAAAAACAGGGCGAGAAGTTTATGCTGAGCGAGTCGAAGCAAGCCCTAGTAGGCCAACAAGAATTAAAGTCTTAATCACAAAAATGATTAGGACTTTTTTTATTTAAAAAACAAGGCGAGAAGTTTATGCGTATCGAATGGGAGTAATCGCTGTTAGGTCATCAAGACCCTCATTTTAACGACGAGGTTTTAAATTTTGAAGGTGATAACGGGTCTATTGGCATGGTTAACGAGGTCTTCACTAATACTGCCATTAAAAAAATGCGCAATTCCCTGACGACCATGCGTGCTGATTCCTATTAGATCTGCATCAATTGTTTTTGAAAAATTAAGTATACCTTTTTCAACCGTAAGGTCATTGTAAATATTTATGGTCCTATTTTTATAACTGGAGTCTTTGGTGAATTCATTTATCGCATTTTTACCTTCTGTTGTTGTTATAAAATTTCCAGCTGTATTGACCAGTAATAAGTGTATTTTAGAATCCAAAGCTTTAGCTAAGCTAACAGCTTGCTCATACGTAGATTTACCATCCTTTTTAAAATCTGAAGCAAATACAAAATCATTTATAGTGAATTCTTCATGTTCGTTCTTGATTACAAGAACAGGAGTTCTAGAAGTCCTGACCACTTTCTCAGTATTAGATCCAATGAACATTTCTTTTACACCACTGGTTCCATGGGATCCCATTACAATTAGATCTACATCATTTTCCTCACAATATTGTGCAACGCCCTCATGTGTTTCATTAAATTTAATGTTTTCGTAAATATCTAATCCGTCAAGATAATCCCTATCTAATGCTTCCTCGTATTTTTGATGAGCAATTTTCATAAAAAAAACTGCTTCCGGTAATTCGCTAAAATTACTCGTAGCAATAATTTGGTGCATTGGTAATTCAATCATGTGAAGCATGTGAATTTCACTATTGTGTTTTTTCGCTAACTGAGAAGCTACATTAAGGGCATATTCGGCTGGTTTAGAAAAGTCTGTAGGTACCAATATTTTTTTCATATCAAAAACGTCTTGCTTTATAGGAAATTACTTCAATAAAATTAACAATAAAAATTGATTTAATAAATGTAATCAAAATAAATTAATTGTTGTATATTTGCACCGTTGTAAGGAAAAAGAGAAAGCGAGGGGACATAAAGTCCCCTCTTTTTATACTAAAAATGTTAGAAGAAAAAGTCAAAGAATTGCTTGAAAAAGCACTCAAAGAACGACCAGAATTATTTCTAATTGACCTTTTTGTTTTAGATGATAATCAAATTAAAGTGGTTATTGATGGTGACAACAATATATTGGTTGAAGATTGTATGTTTATCAGCAGGGCGATAGAGCACAATCTAAATAGGGATGATCAGGATTTTTCTTTGGAAGTGACCTCGGCAGGAGCTACATCTCCTTTACAACTTAAAAGACAGTATAAAAAGAATATAGGAAGAATTCTAAATGTTAGAACTTCTTCTAATGTTTTTGAAGGTAAATTGATGGAAACAGACGATGAAGGTATAAGTTTAACATGGAAAACTCGAGAACGGAAACCTGTTGGCAAAGGAAAAGTAACTGTTCAAAAACAAGAAAAAATAGCTTACAACGACATATTAGAAGCAAAAGTGATGTTAAAATTTTAATTCAAACTAGTAATGGAAAATCTCGCATTAATTGAATCTTTTTCAGAGTTTAAGGACGATAAGTTAATTGATCGTGTAACTCTTATGGCAATACTAGAAGATGTCTTTAGAAATGCACTGAAGAAGAAATTTGGAGATGATGATAACTTTGATATAATCATAAACCCAGATAAAGGAGACCTTGAAATCTGGAGGAATCGAGTTGTGGTTGCTGATGGAGAAGTTGAAGAACCAAATCAAGAAATATCTCTTTCTGATGCACAAAAAATAGAGCCGGATTTTGAAGTTGGTGAAGATGTTTCAGAGGAGGTTAAATTGATAGACTTGGGTAGGCGTGCAATCTTAGCTTTGAGACAAAATTTAATCTCAAAAATTCATGAACATGACAATACCAATATCTATAAGCAATTTAAAGATCTAATAGGTGAAATATATAATGCAGAAGTGCATCACATACGTCATAGAGCAGTTATTCTCTTGGATGATGAAGGCAATGAAATAATTTTACCAAAGGAAAAACAAATTCCATCTGATTTTTTCAGGAAAGGGGAAAATGTTCGCGGCATAATAGAGAGTGTTGAATTGAAAGGCAACAAGCCGTCAATAATAATGTCTAGGGCAGCTCCTGCTTTTTTAGAAAAATTGTTTGAACAGGAAATACCAGAGGTTTTTGATGGATTGATAACGATTAAAAACGTAGTAAGAATTCCGGGAGAGAAAGCCAAAGTAGCCGTAGACTCTTATGATGACAGGATTGATCCGGTTGGAGCTTGTGTTGGAATGAAAGGATCAAGAATTCACGGTATTGTTCGTGAACTGGGGAATGAAAATATTGATGTTATCAATTATACAAATAATTTACAACTATATATCACCAGAGCATTGAGTCCTGCAAGAGTAACATCTATAAAACTGGACGAGGAAACTAAACGAGCTGAAGTAATTTTAAAACCGGAAGAAGTAAGTAAAGCAATTGGTAGAGGCGGTCATAACATTCGTTTGGCGGGTTATTTGACCGGATACGAAATTGATGTATTTAGAGAAGGAGCAGAGGAAGATGTAGAATTAACCGAATTCTCTGATGAAATAGATGGATGGATTATAGATGAGCTGAAAAAGGCAGGATTAGATACCGCAAAAAGTGTATTGGAGCAGGAAGTTGATGATCTTGTAAAGAGAACTGATCTGGAAGAGGAAACAATAAGTGATGTTCTAAGAATTCTTAAAGAAGAATTTGAAGAATAAGATATTTAAGTTACATTAATGGCAATTTATGGCTGAAACAATTAGATTAAATAAAGTATTACGCGAATTAAATATTTCGTTGGATCGTGCAGTAGAATTTTTAAATTCTAAAGGTGTCGAAATAGAGGCTCGGCCAACAACAAAAATTACTGAAGAAGTGCACCAGATTCTTTCTGATGAATTTCAAACTGATGCCAGTAAAAGAATCAAATCTCAGCAATTAAGTGAAGCTAAATTTAGGGAAAAAGAAGCGCTTAGAATAGCCCGTGAAAAAGAGTTAGAGGAAAAGCAACTAAAAGATGAATCTCAAGAATCAGTTGTAAAGGCTAAAACAAAACTTTCTGGTCCAAAGCAGATAGGTAAAATAGATTTAGACAAGCCAAAGAAGGAAGTTGTCAAACCTAAAGAAACAGCCGAACCAGAAGAGAAAAAACCAGTTAAAAAAGAATTAGAAGAAGTAGAATCTAAGGAATTAGCATCAAAGGAATTTGAAAGTTTGAATGTTAAAGAGGCTGAAGAAGTTAAGGTTGAAACTCAATACAAAAAATTGAGTGGACCAAAATTGTCAGGAGAAAAAATTGATCTGACTAAATTCAAAAAGCCAAAGAAAAAGAAGGAAGAAAAAAAGCCGGAAAAAAAGGAAGTTGAAAGTAAAACCTCTAAGGATGATTCGTCTAAAAGAAAGAGACGCAGAATAAGTAAAGCTGGAGACTCGAATTTCCAAAACAGGAATCAGAGACGTGGTGGAGCCAGATTTTCTAAAGGTAAAAAGCCTGCAGTTGTAAAGGAAGAGCCTAGTGAAGAAGAAGTTCAAAAACAAATCAGGGAAACCTTAGAAAAACTTCAAGGAAAATCCAGCAAAGGTAAAGGTGCAAAATATAGAAGAGAAAAAAGAGATCAGCATAGAGAACAAACTGAAATAGATCAGCAATTAGAAGCTGCAGAAAGCAAAATCATAAAAGTAACAGAATTTGTAACAGCTAATGAAATGGCTACTATGATGAACGTTTCTGTTACAGAAATAATTTCAGCTTGTATGTCATTAGGAATGATGGTTACAATGAATCAACGTTTAGATGCTGAAACTTTGTCTATTGTGTCAGAGGAATTTGGATATAAAGTTGAGTTTGTTACTGCAGATATTGAAGAATCAATAGAAGAAGAGGAAGATAATCCGGAAGATTTAGAACCTAGAGCGCCAATAGTTACGGTCATGGGACACGTTGACCATGGTAAAACGTCTTTGTTGGATTATATCCGTGAAGAAAATGTGATTGCAGGTGAATCGGGAGGAATTACTCAGCATATTGGTGCCTATGGAGTGACACTGGCAGATGGTCAGAAAATTGCGTTCCTGGATACTCCAGGTCACGAAGCCTTTACGGCAATGCGTGCTCGTGGTGCACAAGTAACAGATTTAGCTATAATTGTTGTGGCGGCAGATGATGATATCATGCCACAAACCAAAGAGGCTATTTCTCACGCGCAGGCGGCAGGAGTACCTATAGTTTTTGCTATTAATAAAATAGATAAGCCAGACGCAAATCCAGAGAAGATTAAAGAAGGATTGGCAAATATGAATCTATTGGTAGAAGATTGGGGCGGAAAAATTCAATCGCATGACATTTCAGCAAAAACTGGAGATGGAGTAAAAGAATTGCTGGAAAAAGTTTTGCTTGAAGCAGAATTATTAGAGCTAAAGGCCAATCCAAATAAACCAGCCAATGGTACAGTTGTAGAAGCTTACCTGGATAAAGGTAGAGGCTATGTTTCAACTATTTTAGTGCAGGCAGGAACACTTAAAGTTGGAGATTATGTACTTGCAGGAAAGAATAGCGGTAAAGTAAAAGCAATGCACGATGAACGTGGTAATATTGTCAAATCTGCAGGCCCATCACGCCCAGTTTCAATTTTAGGATTAGATGGTGCGCCACAGGCTGGAGATAAATTTAATGTTTTTGAGGATGAACGTGAGGCGAAACAAATAGCAACAAAACGTACACAACTACAAAGAGAGCAATCTGTTAGAACTCAGCGCCATATTACCTTAGATGAGATTGGTCGTCGAATAGCACTAGGAGACTTCCAGGAATTGAATATCATATTAAAAGGTGATGTTGATGGATCTGTGGAGGCTTTAACAGACTCCTTCCAAAAACTTTCTACTGAAGAAATTCAGGTTAATATCATACACAAGGGGGTTGGGGCGATTACAGAAAGTGATGTATTGTTAGCATCTGCTTCTGACGCGATTATTATTGGATTTAATGTTCGTCCAATGGGTAATGCACGTCAAATTGCTGATAAGGAAGAAATAGATATCAGAATGTACTCCATTATTTATGATGCTATAAATGACCTGAAGGACGCAATGGAAGGTATGCTATCTCCGGAATTAAAAGAAGAAATTACAGGTAACGCAGAGATTAGAGAAACCTTTAAAATATCTAAAGTTGGTACAATTGCAGGTTGTATGGTTACATCAGGCAAGATTTATAGAAATTCAGGAATTCGCTTGATTCGAGATGGAGTCGTAATTTTTACTGGAAATTTAACGTCTCTAAAGCGCTTCAAAGATGATGTGAAAGAGGTTGCCAAAGGATATGATTGCGGTATCCAGATCAAGAATTATAATGACATCAAAGAAGGTGATACAATTGAAGCCTTCCAGGAAGTAGAGGTCAAAAAGACATTGAAATAAAATAAATTAAAAGAGGCTCATTTTGTGCCTCTTTTTTTATCTATTTTTTCTTGGGTTGAAAAATAAAGGCATTCATAAATGTTTTTTTAATTCTTATCAAGGCCCTATCAGCTTCCAATCTATTTCTAAAATTACCAACCCAAATTTTGTAGTTAGGGGTTTCGTACTCTATTGAACTCGACCAGTCTGAATAATTCTCTAAAAACTCGGTTCTGGACGCTTCAGCAGCAGATCTGCTTAATCCAGAATAAATTTGTATTTTATATCCGTCAGAAGATGATTTAATGGTCTTTTTTAATTTAAGTAAAGCTTCTATTTCTTTATCCTGATTAATAATTACTGTGCCCTGTTGAGAAAAAAGATTAAAGCTAATAAGTAAAATAACTAGTGTTGATAAACAGTTTCTTTTTTGAGCTAAATTCATCATATTTTTCACTTTTTAATGCAAATGTAAAATTTATAAACTTAAACATCTGCAGTTTTATTATTTAGAATCTTTCTAAATTAGAGCCAACAGAAGGCTAAGATTTCGAAAATCCACATTAAATGTTACTTTTGCGAGAGATTTTTATAACTGTATTTTTTCTTTTTTGTTAATGAAAAAACCATACCAAAGTATAGAAGTTAATCCAAACAATAATATGAAACAGGTGATTCACCGTATATTAAACGTAAACCTACTTCGGCTTAGTTTAATTTTATTAATATTTATTTCTTACTCACTTTCAGCTCAAGAAACTGGTGATCCGATTAAGGGTAAGGCATTATTTAACACTAATTGTGCTGCTTGTCATAACTTAGATAGGAAGATGGTTGGGCCAGCATTGAGAAATGTTGAAACTCGACTTCTGGAGGAAGAAGGATTAGACAGAGAGTGGTTAAATGCCTGGATTAGAAATAGTTCGGGTATGATAAAATCTGGGGATGCTTATGCGGTTAAAATATATGAGGAATATAGTAAAGCTGCTATGACCGCATTTCCTCAGTTGTCAGATGAAGATTTAGATAATATCCTAGCTTATACAGCTCAGGAAAAAGCAGTACCAGCGGCTGCAGCAGTTACTACAACAACCACGGCTGACGAAGGTGATGATTTTGGTATTTCAAACAAATTGATCCTGGGAGCTTTAGCCGTATTATTCGGTTTATTAGCTTTTGCCTTTTATTTGGTAAACAGAACATTACGTCGTTTTGCTCTAGCTAAAAACATTGAATTACCAGAACAAGCAACAAGAATGCCGCTATGGCAGGCTTTTGTAAAAAACCAATTTCTAGTATTGGTGGCTGCTATATTTTTGCTTTTGGCCAGTGCCTATTTTGTATATGGATACTTTATGCAGTTGGGTATTGACCAAGGTTATGAACCAGTACAACCAATTCATTATTCTCATAAAATTCATGCGGGAGAAAACGCTATTGATTGTAAATATTGTCACTCTTCAGCCAGAGTAAGTAAACATTCTGGAATTCCATCATTAAATATATGTATGAATTGCCATAAATCTATTTATGAAGTGGCTCCTGAAACAGCAACAGCAGAATATAGTAAAGAATTCTATGATGGTGAAATCAAAAAGTTATATGAAGCCGTAGGATGGAATGAAGATGACCAAAGTTACACTGGAGTTACAAAACCTGTGAAATGGGTAAGGATTCATAACCTACCTGATTTTGCATATTTTAATCATGCTCAACATGTAACAGTAGCAGGGGTAGAATGTCAGACTTGTCATGGACCAGTTGAAGAAATGGAAATCATGTATCAGCATTCACCACTTACAATGGGATGGTGTATTGATTGTCATAGAAAAACAAACGTAAATGTTAAAGACAATGAATATTATGCAAAGGTTCATGAAGAATTGTCCAAACAATATGGAGTAGATCAATTCACAGCTGCCCAAATGGGAGGATTAGAGTGCGGTAAATGCCATTATTAATTTATTAAAGGAAGTAATCAATTATAACATATGTCATCAAACAAGAAATACTGGAAAAGTGTTGAAGAGCTAAAACCAAATAGCTCTATTGTTGAGACCTTGCAAAACAAAGAGTTTGTAGAAGAAATACCAACTGAAGAATTCTTGGGTAATAAGGAAAAATTAGATGCATCTTCTACCTCACGTCGAGATTTCTTAAAATATGTAGGTTTTAGTACTGCTGCTGCCACTCTTGCAGCCTGTGAAGGACCTGTGATCAAGTCAATACCTTATGTTGTTCAACCAGATTCAATAATTCCCGGAGTTGCAAATTACTATGCAACCACCATTGCAGATGGATTTGATTTCGCAAGTGTACTGGTTAAAACTAGGGAGGGTCGTCCAATAAAAGTTGAAAATAACACTCTGGCTTTGGTGAGTAATACCGCAAATGCAAGAGTAAATGCTTCTGTTTTAGGCTTATATGACAGTTTAAGGGTTCAGGGACCAATGAAGAATGGAGAGGCCATTTCTTGGGATGAGTTTAACGCTGATATAGCACAGAAGTTAGAAAGCCTTAAAGGAGGTGAAAAAGACATTGTTTTACTTACACAAACATTTGCGAGTCCTTCGACATCTAAATTAATTGAAGAATTTAAAGAAATATATGGTAATGTACGTCATGTAGTTTATGATGCTATCTCTGAATCAGCTTCTTTAGATGCTTATGAAGTGAAGTATGGAGAAAGAGGATTGGCTAACTATGATTTCTCTAAAGCCTCTACAATTGTTTCAATTGGAGCAGATTTTCTGACCGATTGGCAAGGTGGTGGTTTTGATTCTGGTTATTCGAAAGGCAGAGTGCCACAAAATGGTAGAATGTCTCGTCATATTCAGTTTGAATCAAACATGACATTAACTGGTGCAAATGCAGACAAACGAGTTCCTTTAACACCAGGTCAGCAAAAAGTTGCACTGGCAAAACTATACAGTTATGTTGTCGGAGGTTCTGTACCAGGAGATTTACCCAAATCATTAGATGACACAGTGCGAAATGCTGCTTCTGAGCTTAAAAAAGCAGGAAATAATGGTGTTTTGGTAACAGGTATTCAGGACATAAATGCACAAACGGTCGTATTGCAGATTAACGAAGCATTAGGAAGTAAGGCATTCGATCCGGAGACAACCATAAAAACAAGACAAGGAGACACGAAAGATGTAATAGAATTGGTGTCAGATTTAAACGCCGGTAAAGTAGGAGCCATAATAATGAGTGGCGTAAATCCAGTATACACATTACCAAATTCCGCAGATTTTGAAGAAGGTTTGAAGAGGACTGAATTGACGGTTTCTTTTGCGATGAAGCTGGATGAAACATCATCAATATCTGAATATGTTGCAGCATCACCTCATAATCTCGAATCTTGGGGAGACGTAGAGTTGAAGAAAGGTCATTTTGGTTTGATGCAGCCTACAATTCGTCCGATATTCAATACAAGGCAATTTCAAGAGATACTACTAGTATGGAATGAAAATGATATTTCTTACAATGATTATATTAAAGAATTATGGAATTCTGAAATATTAGTTGGAACTTCTTTTAACCAAGCCTTGCATGATGGCGTGTTTAATGCTGAAAATTCAGAATCCGGTGAAGGAAATTCATCTGATAGTACTGAAATTCCTGCTGGAGCAGCTGCTAGAACTTTAGCATCAGGAAATGAAACTGGTGGGATTGAATTGACGTTATATTCTAAAGTTGGTATGGGAGATGGTCAGCAGGCCAATAATCCTTGGTTGCAGGAATTCCCTGATCCAATAACAAGAACATCATGGGACAACTATTTGACAATTAGTAAGGCAGACGCCTATGAATTGGGTCTAGTAAACGAATATGTTGCTACTGGAGCATTAAATGGAAGTTATGCAAATATATCTGTAAATGGAACTGCGTTAAAAGTGCCGGTAATCATTCAGCCGGGACAGGCAAAAGGTACTGTTGGATTGGCATTTGGTTATGGAAGATCAGCAGGTTTGAAAGAAGAAATGAAAACTGGAGTCAATGCTTATGATCTTTATCAAGATTTCAATCCTGTTCAAAATGTGGAAATAAGTGCTGGTGAAGGCATGCATGAGTTTGCTTGTGTGCAATTGCAGAACACTTTAATGGGGCGTGGTGATATTATAAGAGAAACAACCCTGGAAGTGTTTAATACAAAAGATAAAGAATACTGGAATCCTGTTCCTCACGTATCTTTAAATCATATTGAGACTTCTGTGAGATCACCCGAAGTAGATCTATGGGATGAATTTGATCGATCCATTGGTCATCATTTTAATCTCTCAGTTGATTTAAATGCCTGCACGGGATGTGGCGCTTGTGTTATAGCTTGTCATGCTGAAAATAACGTGCCGGTTGTTGGCAAAGAGGAAGTAAGACGTAGTCGCGATATGCACTGGTTAAGAATAGACAGATATTATTCATCTGAAGAATCTTTTGCGGGAGATAACATTAAAAAAGATTCAGCAAAGGGATTATTTGGAGAAACCGGTATTAAAGACACCTTACTGGAAATGGAATCTGCTGCTATTGAGAATCCGCAGGTAGCCTTCCAACCTTTAATGTGTCAGCATTGTAATCACGCACCATGTGAGACAGTTTGTCCGGTTGCAGCAACTTCTCATAGTCGTCAAGGTCAAAATCATATGGCTTACAATCGTTGCGTAGGTACTCGATATTGTGCCAATAACTGCCCCTACAAAGTGCGTCGATTTAATTGGTTCTTATACTCTCAAAATGACGAGTTTGATTATTTCATGAACGATGATCTTGGCCGAATGGTTATTAATCCTGATGTCACAGTGCGTTCTCGTGGAGTTATGGAAAAATGTTCCTTCTGTATTCAAAAGACACAAAAAACAATTTTGGATGCAAAACGTGAGGGAAGAGAAATTAAAGATGGTGAATTCCAAACGGCTTGTTCTGCTGCATGCGGAAATGGAGCGATGGTATTTGGAGATGTTAATGACAAAGAAAGTAAGGTTGCAAAACTAAAAGAAGATAAACGTATGTATCACTTATTAGAAAGCGTAGGTACTAAACCAAATGTTATGTATCAGGCAAAAGTGAGAAATACTAAAGAAGCTTAAAACTAATTAAGAAATAATTATAAAAGTATTATGGCGTCTCATTACGAAGCACCTATTAGAAGACCTTTAGTTACAGGCGAAAAATCATATCACGACGTATCGGTTGATGTGGCGGCACCTGTTGAAGGGCAAGCAAATAAACAATGGTGGATTGTATTTTCCATATCTCTTGCGGCCTTTCTATGGGGAATTGGCTGTATTATCTATACGATTTCTACTGGTATAGGAACCTGGGGTTTGAATAAAACTGTTGGTTGGGCTTGAGATATTACTAACTTTGTTTGGTGGGTAGGAATCGGTCATGCAGGAACACTAATATCTGCAGTTTTACTGCTCTTTCGTCAGAAATGGAGAATGGCAATTAACCGATCTGCAGAGGCAATGACCATATTCTCAGTTATTCAAGCCGGATTATTCCCTATAATTCACATGGGAAGACCTTGGCTGGGTTATTGGGTTTTACCTATTCCAAATGCCTATGGTTCATTATGGGTTAACTTTAACTCACCTTTACTTTGGGACGTTTTTGCAATATCTACTTATCTGTCTGTTTCGATGGTATTCTGGTGGACCGGACTTTTACCAGACTTTGCAATGATCAGGGATAGAGCAGTCAAACCATTTCAAAAGAAAATATACTCGCTAGTAAGCTTTGGTTGGTCTGGTAGAGCAAAAGATTGGCAACGTTTTGAGGAAGTATCTTTGGTATTAGCTGGTTTAGCGACACCTTTAGTACTTTCTGTGCATACAATTGTATCTTTTGATTTTGCAACTTCGGTTATTCCAGGTTGGCATACTACAATTTTTCCACCTTACTTCGTTGCGGGAGCAATCTTTTCCGGGTTTGCAATGGTACAAACCTTATTAATCATAATGAGGAAAGTTTGTAATCTTGAAGATTATATCACTGTTCAGCATATAGAATTGATGAATATTGTTATTATGATAACCGGTTCTATAGTTGGTGTGGCTTATATTACAGAGTTATTCATAGCATGGTATTCGGGTGTTGAATATGAGCAATATGCATTCCTGAATAGAGCAACAGGTCCTTATGCCTGGGCATACTGGATGATGATGAGTTGTAATGTTTTCTCTCCACAATTCATGTGGTTTAAAAGGTTAAGAACAAGTATTATGTTCTCTTTCTTTATATCTATAGTTGTAAACGTAGGTATGTGGTTTGAGCGATTTGTGATAATTGTTACTTCTTTACATAGAGACTATTTACCTTCATCATGGACAATGTTCTCTCCTACATTTGTAGATATTGGAATATTTATAGGTACAATAGGGTTCTTCTTTACTCTATTTCTTCTCTATGCAAGAACTTTTCCAGTAATTGCACAGGCTGAAGTTAAAACAATATTGAAGTCTTCAGGTGAAAGATATAAGAGAATAAGAGAAAGTGGAGCTACTCTAGTAGGTACAGGAACTGATGAAAGAACTTCAGGTAAAGTTGTTACTGCAGTAAAATCAAGTGTGGAGAAACTTAAAAAGAAAGAGATGTCAAGTGATAAATCTGAAATGAAAGACTCACTTATGGCAAGTATTGGGTCATTCGACCTGAATACTCAAACACCTGATGATCTTAAAAAAATTAAAGGAGTTGGACCAAAAATGGAGGAAGTATTAAATACTATTGGTATCTATTCATTCTTGCAGGTAAGTAAAATGACTAAAAAGGAATACGACTTGTTAGATTCCATTACCGGTAGCTTTCCTGGTAGAGCTGAACGTGATGATTGGTCTGGTCAGGCTAAAAAATTAATAAACTAAAATAGCATATGGAACCTTCAAAAGTTATTCAAGCTATGTACACAGATGATGATGTGTTAATGTCTGCTGTAAAAAAGGTAAAGGCAGAGAAGCATCATATCGAAGAAATATATACACCTTTTCCGGTTCATGGACTAGATAAAGCTATGGGACTTGCACCGACAAGAATTGCAATTACCTCATTTATGTATGGGTGTGTTGGTCTTATAGTGGCCATTCTAATGATGAAATTTATAATGATTGATGACTGGCCGCAAGATATTGGTGGTAAACCTAGTTTTAGTTATATGGAGAATATGCCTGCTTTTGTTCCTATAATGTTTGAACTTACTGTATTCTTTGCAGCGCATTTAATGGTAATTACTTTTTATTTGCGCAGTAAAATGTGGCCATTTAAAAAAGCCGAAAATCCGGATCCAAGAACTACAGATGATCATTTTTTGATGGAAATTGGAGTGCATGGAAATGAAAAAGAACTAACCAGGTTTCTAAAAGAAACAGGTGCTGTTGAAATAAATTTAATTGATAAAGCTCATTAATTAAAATATATGAAAAGTTTAATTAAGATATTAGGGATTATTATGGTTTTGATTTCTTTTGCGTCGTGTAAAAAGAATTCTGCACCTAACTACCAATTTTTCCCTCAAATGTATGAATCTGTTGGGTATGAAGCTTATGGAAGTTATGAAGTGTTTCCTAATGAACAGGCAGCATTGATTCCTGCAGCAGGCAGCATACCTAGAGGCTATGTTCCTTTTGAAATAGAAAATTCAACTGAAGGGTATGAATTAGCGAAAACAACCTTAAAAAATCCCTTAAGTGAAGAGCAAGTGGATTTAGAATTGGCAAAAGAACTTTATGTTATTTATTGTGGTATTTGTCATGGAAATAAAGGAGACGGTCAAGGGAATCTGGTTAAAAGGGAAAAGATATTAGGAATTCCCAGCTATGCTGATGCTGGTAGGGCAATTAATGAAGGAAGTACTTATCATACTATTTACTATGGAAAGAACGCTATGGGATCGTATGCTAATCAACTTAATGAGACCGAACGTTGGCAAGTTGTCGCCTATGTAATGAAGCTTAAGGCAGATTTAGAAAAGTAAAATTTAGATAAAGTATATTTATTAGATATGTACACATTTTCAAATAGATTAAAAGTATTTGCAATCGTTCTAGTAGTTTTGGGAGCAATAGGTGTAGCCAGTGGATTTATGAACTCTCATAAATCATTAGAAGATGTAAAAGTAATTCTGGCTGAGGAAGCTTCTCATCATGGACCAGAGCATGCAGATGCTACTCATGAAGTTGTTAAAGGTGATTCACATGAAGTAACTGAAGATTCACTCAAAGCAGCTGAAGATTCACATGAGCATGCTGATTCTGCAAATGCTTCAGCTGATCACAACGATGATGAACATGCTGAACATGTTTTGCATCAAATTCATAACAGACAATATGCAGCATTATATGTAGCGGCATTTTTCTTTATGATGATATCATTAGGTGTTCTGGCATTCTATGCGGTTCAGTATGCTGCTCAAGCGGGATGGTCGCCTGTGATATTTAGAGTTATGGAAGCCATTACATATTATTTATTACCTGGAGCATTAATTGTTTTAGGAATAGCTCTTTGGGCTGGGCCACATTTATTTGTTTGGATGGATCCTGAAGTAGTAGCTCACGATGAATTAATACAAAATAAAGCGAGTTGGTTAAATAAACCGTGGTTTATTATTCGTGCCTTAATTTTTATTGGAGGTTGGAGTTTTTACAGATGGATATCACGAAAATATTCAATAGCACAGGATACTGCAGAAGATAACAGTAACTTTAAAAAAGGCTTCAGATGGTCAGCAGGATTTTTGGTGTTCTACATATATACTTCATCAATGATGTCCTGGGATTGGATAATGAGTGTAGACCCACATTGGTTTAGTACCTTATTTGGCTGGTATGTATTTGCCAGTATGTTTGTAAGTGGTATTACTGTTATAGCTTTAATGATCATATATTTGAAATCCAGAGGATATTTGGAATTTGTTAATGACAGTCATTTGCATGATTTGGCGAAATTCATGTTTGGTATTAGTATTTTCTGGACATACTTATGGTTTTCACAATTTATGCTTATTTGGTATTCTAATATACCAGAAGAAGTAACCTATTTTGTTACAAGAATTGAAGATTATAAATTACCTTTCTTTGGTATGGTAGTAATGAATTTTGTTTTTCCATTGCTCATATTAATGAATAGTGATTATAAACGTATTCCATGGTTTGTTGTTATGGCAGGAATTGTTATTTTGTGCGGACATTATATTGATGTATTTAATATGATAATGCCGGCAACTGTTGGTGACAGATGGAGTATAGGCATTCCAGAGATTAGTTCAGTAATGCTATTTGGTGGATTATTCTTACTGCTAGTATTCTATGCTTTGACAAAAGCACCTTTATTGGCTAAGGGCAATCCTTTTACTAAAGAAAGTGAACAGTTCCATTATTAAAATTAAGTAAAGAAGAAAAAGAACAATGACGGCTTTTTTAACAATTATAGTTTTATTATTTATAGCAATTGCAATTTGGCAAATCGTCAAAATGTTGGATTTGGCTCAAGCTAATATCAAATCTAGCCAAGTGGCTACTGATAAGGACAATAGAGTAAATGGTTATTTAATGTTGGCCTTTTTAGTATTCATTTATGTAATTACCATTGTCAGTTTTATTAAATGGGGTGATTTACCATTGCTTTCAAATTCTGCCTCAGAGCATGGACCACAAATAGATAACCTAATGATATGGTCAATGGTTATCATATTTATTGTGCAAACAGTGACACAATTCTTATTACATTATTTTGCATTTAAATACAAAGGTGAAAAAGGAAGAAAGGCATTGTTTTTTGCAGACAACAATACCCTTGAAGCCATCTGGACAATAATACCTGTAATTACGTTGGCAGGATTAATTATATATGGTTTATTTACATGGAATGATATCATGAATGTGACTGAAGAAGATGATACGTTGGTAGTAGAATTATATGCACAACAATTTAACTGGAAAGCCAGATATGCAGGTGCCGATAATACATTAGGAAAAGCGAACGTTCGTTTAATTGATATTGATCGGGCCAACATATTGGGTGTTGATGAATCAGATCCTAATGCACAAGATGACGTCATTACATCAGAATTACACTTGCCAGTTAATCGTCCGGTAATATTTAAAATGAGGTCTCAGGATGTTTTGCATTCAGCTTATATGCCTCACTTTAGAGCACAAATGAACTGTGTGCCCGGAATGATCACTCAATTTGGGTTTACACCTACAGTAACTACCAGTGAAATGCGTCAGAATCCTGATATAGTTCAGAAAGTTGAAAACATCAACAGCATAAGGACGGAAAACAGTAAAGATTTAGTAGCGAAAGGTGAAGAAGCTTTAGACCCATATGAGTTTGATTATTTATTATTATGCAATAAAATTTGCGGAAAATCGCATTATAACATGCAAATGAAAATTATCGTAGAAACTCAAGAAGAGTACGATGCCTGGATAAATGAACAAACCCTTTTTGCTAGTTCGTTGATAAAATAAAAATAGCAAAATTAAAAAGATAATTATATGTCAGAACATTTAGATACACATGCACACGAAGAGGATCATGGACATCATCATAAAGAAACATTTGTAACTAAATACATATTTAGTCAGGACCACAAAATGATTGCTAAACAGTATTTAATTACTGGAACAATTATGGGAATAATAGGCGTTGTGATGTCGCTTATGATGCGCTTGCAAATAGCGTGGCCTGAAGAACCAAATGTAATTTTTGAAGCTTTACTTGGGAAATGGGCTCCTGATGGGGTTATGGATGCTGATATTTATCTAGCTTTAGTTACTATTCATGGCACCATAATGGTTTTCTTTGTTTTAACAGCAGGATTGAGTGGTACCTTCAGTAATTTATTGATTCCTTTACAAATAGGAGCGCGAGATATGGCTTCAGGATTCTTGAATATGATTTCCTATTGGTTGTTCTTTGTATCAAGTGTGGTTATGGTTATTTCACTGTTTGTTGAAGCAGGTCCAGCGGCTGCAGGATGGACTATTTATCCGCCTTTAAGCGCCTTACCGTTGGCGCAGGGTGGTTCAGGAGCAGGTATGACCTTATGGCTGGTTTCTATGGCCATTTTTATTGCATCATCATTATTGGGTTCTCTTAATTATATTGTTACGGTAATTAATTTGCGAACAAAAGGAATGTCAATGACTAGACTTCCATTAACTATTTGGGCATTTTTTGTAACAGCAATAATCGGTGTAATTTCTTTTCCGGTTTTATTATCTGCAGCATTGTTATTAATAATGGATAGAAGTTTTGGAACGTCATTCTTCTTATCAGATATTTTCATACAAGGAGAGGTGCTACATTATCAAGGTGGTTCTCCGGTTTTATTTGAGCACTTATTCTGGTTTCTAGGACATCCCGAGGTTTATATTGTATTACTACCGGCTTTAGGTATCACATCTGAAATAATCGCGACAAATTCAAGAAAACCGATTTTTGGTTATCGTGCAATGGTTGCTTCTATATTGGCAATCGCATTCTTGTCAACAATTGTTTGGGGACATCATATGTTTGTATCGGGTATGAATCCATTTTTAGGATCAGTTTTTACCTTTACAACATTACTTATCGCCATTCCATCCGCAGTAAAAGCTTTTAATTATATCACAACCTTATGGAAGGGCAATTTGCAGCTAAATCCGGCGATGCTGTTTTCAATAGGATTGGTTTCTACATTTATTACAGGAGGTCTAACAGGTATCATTTTAGGAGATAGCGCCTTAGATATTAACGTGCACGATACTTATTTTGTAGTAGCTCACTTTCACTTAGTGATGGGTATTTCAGCCTTATATGGAATGTTTGCAGGAATATATCATTGGTTCCCTAAACTATTCGGTAGGATGCTGAACAAAAATTTGGGTTATATTCACTTTTGGGTTACAGCCATTAGTGCATATGGGGTATTCTTTCCGATGCACTTTATAGGTATGGCAGGATTACCTAGGCGATATTATACGAACTCAGCATTTCCTTTATTTGATGATCTTGCAAATGTCAATGTTGTGATATCGATATTCGCAATTGTTGGTGGTGCTTTCCAACTAGTTTTTATTTGGAATTTCTTTTATAGTATCTTCTATGGAGAAAAAGCCACTCAAAATCCTTGGAAATCAAATACTTTAGAATGGACAACTCCTGTAGAACATATACATGGTAATTGGCCTGGAGCGATCCCTAGTGTACATAGATGGGCATATGACTACAGTAAACCTGGGCACGATGATGATTTTGTTTCTCAAATTATACCATTGAAAGAAGGTGAAGAAGAACTTCAGCATTAGTTACAAAAAGTCAAACAATTATTAATTAATATATTCAGACTCATCAATTGATGGGTCTTTTTTTTTTGCTAAAAATTTTAGTCGAGCTAAAAAATATTAAAAAAAGTGAAAAAAATACGATGAAATACAAAAAAATCAGTTAAATTGCACAAAATTAGGATGAAACGTTTTTAGTTAAAACAATTTATTGCTAATATAATAGAATTTAAAGCCTTAAAATAACCTTAATCTAACTTGACTTATTATGGAAAAAAGTCTTTCATTAGAGAATAATATAAAAAATAGAGTATTACTTCTATTGTTTCTGTGGGTGCCAATATTTTTATATGCCCAATGCCCCACAGTTACAGATCCAAATCCGGTAATCTGTGATGCCAGTAACTATACTTTTGCAGATCTAAATGCATTTGCAGTAGATCAGGGTAATGGAATTGTCTGGTATGATTCAGCAACTGGAGGTAGTCCTTTTTCTGCTACTCAATTAGTGGAACAGGCAACATATTATGCAGGAGATAGCACAGGATCCTGTGGAAACAGATCACAAGTTAATGTTGATTTTAGTGTGGATCCGTCCGGTCAAAACCTGGATGGTATTTATTGTGCTAATGAGACTCCAACTATACAACTTTATATAGATGAGGTTCTTCAACCAAATATTCCTGCAGGTGGATCAGTAGAAGTTTATACTGATATTGATTTAACAACGCTTGCTAACCCAGCAGATCCTATTCCGGGAGGGGCAACCAATTATTTTATTGTATTTGTAGATAGTGGAGGTTGTAAGAGTCAGGTTGAGCCAGGTAGTACAGCTGTATTTGACGCACCACCTGATCCAACTCCTCCAAATCCTCAACAATTATGTTCAGATGCTAATCCCACACTTAATGAACTGGATCCAGGTACAACCAGTAGTTTTAGTTGGTACCAAAATGTTGATGGATTAGGGGAACCAATACCTCCCGCATTAGCACTTTCAACCCCTTTGGTTGATGGAACTACATATTACCTTCAGATTAATGACATTTTCTGTGTTAGCAATGCTGTGCCAGTAACAGTATTGATTGACGATCCACCAGAACCAGGGTTATCTGCAACACTAGAATACTGTGAAGACAATATTCCAACTTCAGATTTTAATTTATACGATGAACTAACTGGATCACCAGCTCCAGATACAACAGGTACGTGGACCGGACCATTATCTACCTCTAACGGTTATTTAGGCACAGTAAATATTTCCAGTTTAACAACCCCTGGAACTTATGTATTTACGTACTCTTTAGATGCTGTGGGAGTTTGTCCTGATGCATCATCGAGTGTGACAATAATA
>JABDOZ010000164.1 GCA_013043005.1 Flavobacteriaceae bacterium
CTTCTAAATGATTTTTTAATATTCTTTGTATAAAGGACAAAAGGGGCTCCAAAAATAGTAGCCAATTCATCTAATGACTTTTCCCCTTTCGCTATTCTAATTTGAGGTGAATTAAAACGATCGGATCCTCCTGTATGATAATCTAAAATAAAATCTACATAAGGAACTACCTCTTTTATCAATTTATGGGCCACACGACTTGCTAAGGACCCTGATTTACTTCCTGGAAAAGCTCTGTTTAAATCTCGTCCATCAGGAAATTCACGATCCATATGGATAAAACCAAATATATTGATGACAGGAATGCAAATGATTGTGCCAATTTTTGGCTTGTTCATCCCTTTCGCTATAATCTGTCTGACTATTTCTACTCCATTGACTTCATCTCCATGGATTCCTGCAGTTATTAAAACCGTCGGCCCTTGCTTTTTAGAACGGTTAATTATAACAGGTACCTCAACTGGGTTTCTTGAGTGCAATTTAGCAACTCCAAAACTTGCTTCTACACTTTCTCCCAATCCTATCCTTTCTCCTAAAATATGAAGTGTTTCCTGTTTATTCATTTATCTAGCATTTCTTTCAATAAATGTTATAATCGCTCTTGCAATATTTTTTTCAGTTGCCTTTTCAATTCCTTCCAAACCAGGTGTTGAATTTACTTCCAATACCAATGGCCCTCTTTCAGATTCTAACATATCAACTCCGCAAACTGGTAAACTTAAGGCTTTAGCTGCTTTTAATGCAGCCTTTATTTCTTCAACATTTAACTTAATATAACCTGCACTTCCTCCACGATGCAAGTTCGAGCGGAATTCTCCTTCTTTCCCTTGCCTTTTCATAGCGCCAATTACCTGATTATCAACAATCAAAGCCCGTAAGTCGGCGCCTTTAGCCTCTTTTATATATTCCTGAACAATTACTCTTGCTTGTAATCCGTTGAATGCCTCCAAAACAGATTCTGCAGCATTTTTTGTTTCGGCTAAAACAACACCGAGTCCCTGTGTACCTTCTAGCAGTTTAATAATCACTGGTGTTCCTCCAACATGCTCTATGACCTCTTCAACATCACGTGAATAATTTGTAAAAACAGTTTTTGGCATTCCAATTCCAGCTCTAGACAACCGCTGAAAACTCCTTAATTTGTCTCTGGAACGTATAATTGCGTCAGAAGTAACCGTCGTAAAAACATGCATCATTTCAAATTGTCTGACAACCGCGCATCCATAAAAGGTTACCGAAGAGCCTATTCTTGGTATAATTGCGTCAACATAGTCCAAATATCTATCCTTATAATAAATAGTTGGTTTCTCCTTTTCAATGATCAGATCACATTTTAAAGGATCAATGACTTCAACTTCGTGACCACGTTTTTCTCCTTCTTCAACAAGCCTGTTTGTTGAATAAAGATTAGAATTTCTTGAGAGGATTACTATATTCATTAGTAATTTGTAATTGTGCAATATAACAAAAATCAAATTCAATTTTTTTCAGTTCTGGTATTTAATATACCTTTGAAGTAATGAGCAATCCTGACCTGACATTACAAATAAAAATACTGCCAAACTCTCCTGGAGTTTATCAGTATTTCGATAAGGACGATACCATTATCTATGTAGGAAAGGCTAAGAACATTAAAAAACGTGTGAGTTCTTATTTTACGAAAAAACATGATGATGGAAAGACCCGAATATTGGTCAGAAAAATTTCTAAAATAAAGCACATCGTAGTAAAAACAGAAACAGATGCGTTATTACTAGAAAATAATTTAATAAAAAAGTACCAACCAAGGTATAATGTTATGCTCAAGGACGACAAATCTTATCCATGGATTTGTATTAAAAAAGAAAGATTTCCAAGGGTATTTTCCACTCGCAGAGTTATTAAGGATGGATCTGAGTATTTTGGTCCTTATACAAGCGGTAAAACTGTTTCAACTTTGTTAGATCTTATAAAAGGACTCTATCAATTGCGAAATTGTAATTACGATCTATCACCTGAAAAAATAAAAGCGGGAAAATATAAAGTTTGTTTAGAATATCATTTAGGGAATTGCAAAGGAGGATGTGAAGGATTCGAGACTCAAGATGACTATTTTGAAAACATAAAAGCTATCAGGGAAATTTTAAAAGGAAATTTTAAAGATTCTCTAAAACAATTCAAAGTGCAGATGAATCAATTTGCAAACAATATGCAATTTGAAGATGCACAGAAAATCAAAGAGAAAATTGAAGTTTTAGAGAACTACCAGGCTAAATCAACTATAGTCAATCCTAAAATTAGTAACGTCGATGTCTTTAGCATTGTGAGTGATGAGACTTATGGATATGTTAACTTTCTTCAGCTATCATATGGTTCAATTATAAGGTCACATACCTTAGAGATAAAAAAGAAACTGGATGAAACCGATAAAGCATTATTACAACTCGCTATTGTAGAAATCAGACAACGATTTAATTCCAATTCAAAAGAGATATTCGTGCCCTTTAAAGTAACAATAGGTGAAGATGTAAAAGTAAGCGTTCCCAAACTAGGTGATAAAAAACACATTTTGGATCTATCAATCAGAAATGCAAAATATTATAGAATGGAACGATTCAAACAGATTAAAATAACCGATCCAGACAGACATGTTAATAGGATAATGGCTCAAATGAAGTCAGATCTGCGTCTCAATGAAGAACCCAGGCATATTGAATGTTTTGATAATTCCAATATACAGGGAACACATCCTGTTGCAGCATGTGTGGTTTTTAAAAACGGAAAACCAAGTAAAAAGGATTACAGACATTTTAATATTAAAACGGTTGAAGGTCCTGATGATTTTGCATCTATGGAAGAAGTAGTTTACAGGCGTTATAAAAGATTATTAGATGAAAACCAATCACTGCCTCAATTAATTATTATTGATGGAGGGAAAGGACAACTTTCATCTTCGTTAAAAAGTTTAGATGCTCTAAATTTAAGAGGAAAGATCGCTATTATTGGAATAGCAAAAAAATTAGAGGAATTATTTTATCCAAATGACCCAATTCCCTTATATTTAGATAAGAAAAGTGAAACTTTAAAGATTATTCAACAACTGCGTAATGAAGCCCATAGATTTGGAATTGAACACCATAGGAACAAAAGAAGTAAATCTGCTTTAAATACGGAACTTGAGACCATTCCCGGAATTGGAGAAAAAACTGTTGTGAATCTATTAAAACATTTCAAGTCGTTAAAACGCATTAGACTGGCAAAATTTGAAGATCTGTCGAATGTAATAGGAGCCTCAAAAGCTCAAAAAATTGTTGATCACTACCAAAAGAAATGAATTTGAAAAAACTAGCTCTCATATTTATTTTATTTTATTCACTGGTTTTTTCTCAAGACCCACTCAATAAGGATTTAAAAGTAGGATTGGTTCTAAGTGGTGGTGGGGCAAAAGGATTGGCACACATCGGGGTTCTAAAAACAATAGATAGTCTGGGTATAAGAATAGATCATATTGCCGGAACAAGCATGGGAGCAATAATTGGTTCATTATATGCCTCCGGCTATTCCGGACAGGAATTAGATTCAATATTTAAAAGTTTAAGTTTTGAAGATCTGATCAATGACAATATACCTCGTGCGGCCAGAACATTTTATGAAAAGGAACAAGATGAGAAATACGCTATTCGATTACCTTTTAATGGTTTTAAAGTTTCTTTGCCTTCGGCTATTTCTAAAGGTCAAAACGTTTTTAATTTACTTTCAAAATTAACTTTACATGTAAGTGATATCGAAGAATTTAACAAACTTCCTATTCCGTTTTTTTGCATAGCCACCGATGTTGAAACAGG
>JABDOZ010000055.1 GCA_013043005.1 Flavobacteriaceae bacterium
ATATATTTGTAGTCTCAAATTTAAATTAATAGAATTATGAAAACAACTTATAGTAAACTAGGAAAAGAAAGTAAAATAGGAATTACTACTAAGATATTTGGAAACACAAGCGCTATTGTATGGAATACGAAAAGGCGTTACAGATAAGCTTAGACTATTAAAAAATGAAAAGGCACCTTAAACAAGGTGCCTTTTTTATTTATATTCTTCCTTTAGAATCTCAATGTCATCAAGGAGACGTTCAATGTCTTCTTCATTGGTTCCATCATAAAACCCTCTTAACTGCTTTTTTTTGTCAATAAGCATAAAGTTTTCTGTGTGGATCATATCGTAAGGACCTCCATCTCCATCTGTTTTAACAGCTAAGTAGCTCTTTCTGGCCAATTCATAAATATGTTTTTTATCTCCAGTTACCAGATTCCATTTAGAATCAATAACTCCTTTTTCTACAGAATAGCGTTTAAGTTGAGCAACCGAATCAATTTCTGGTGTAACAGAATGGGAAAGCAACAGAATATCATTATCTTCTTTTAATTCTTCCTGAATATCTTTCATATTACCGGTCATAATCGGACAAATGGTTTGGCAGGTTGTAAAAAAGAAATCTGCCACATAAATTTTACCTTCATAGTTCTTTTGCGTTATCGTATCTCCATTTTGATTGATCAGGCTAAAATCAGCTATTTTGTGGTATTTGCTTTTGTGTTGAATTGTGCTGTCAACCAATTCTTCACTTACACGACTGGGTTGATAAATAGGGAGGGGACGATATACATCCAAAATATTATATATAATTAATATGATTATTAAGGAAAGGATTGAAAAAGCAATTCCGAAATATTTATATTCTTTAAAAAAGGATAGCACTTATCTTAATTTTCTGTTATTGAACGCAAAATTACAACTTAATTAATTTTAATTTGGTAATTTTAGTGACCAAAAAATTGGTCTATGAAATTCTGTATTACCCTGCTTTTAATTGCATTTACGTGTCTTGGTTTTTCTCAAAATTTTGAAGAAGATCAAAGTGCGATTATGGAAGCAGAAATGAAATCGGCCTCTACACGAATTAATTACAGAGTAAATCCAAATACGGGTAATTATGATATAAAATACCATAAATTGGATTTCACTATAAATCCTAGTGTCGCTAGTATTTCAGGTATTGTCACAACCCATTTTGAAGCTAAGGAGAATATGTCTTCAATTACATTTGATCTAACAGATAATATGAACGTATCTAAGGTCCTGCAAAATGGAAGTCCGGTATCCTACTCTCAAAATACAAATGATGAATTGGTTATCAACCTTACGACAACGGTTAACCAAGGTGAAACGGGTATTGTTGAGGTTACTTACTCCGGTGCACCACAATTTTCTGGTTTTGATTCTTTTGAAGCATCAACTCATAGTGGCGATCCTGTATTATGGACCTTATCGGAACCATATGGAGCAAAAGACTGGTGGCCTTGCAAACAGGATTTGAATGATAAAATAGATAGTATAGATATTTATATTACCACGCCGCGATTTAATTCCCAATCAGAGGAATATGTTGCCGTGAGTAATGGTTTGGAGCAAAGCATTTCTTTTAACGGATCAAACAAAACAACTCATTTCAAACATAATTTTCCTATTCCAGCTTATTTGGTTGCAATTGCAGCCACTAATTATTCTGTATTTACGCAAACCGTTCCTAATAACGGGAATCCCTTCGAAATAGTTAATTACGTGTATCCTGAAACCCTGGCTTCTGCTCAAGTAGATACAGCCGTTACATTACCGATCATGGAATTGTTCTCAAATTTATTTGAAGAATATCCTTATGCATCAGAAAAGTATGGGCATGCACAATTTGGTTGGGGAGGAGGAATGGAACATACAACAGTATCATTTATGGGTAATTTTAGTAGAAATCTAATTGCCCATGAATTAGCACATCAATGGTTTGGAGATAAGATAACGTGCGGTAGTTGGAAAGATATCTGGCTTAACGAAGGATTTGCAACCTATTTATCAGGTTTGGTTATAGAGGACATAGATGGCAATGCTGCCTTTACTTCATGGAAGCAAGGGCGTATAAATAATATAACCTCACAACCTGGAGGAGCAGTTTATTTGTCTGACCAGGACACAACAAATGTTGGTCGAATTTTTAGTGGAAGATTGAGTTATAATAAAGGGTCCATGGTACTTCATATGTTACGAAAAAAACTGGGTGAGACTGATTTTTATCAGGGAATTCAAGATTACTTAAACGATCCTGATCTTGCTTTTGGCTATGCTAAAACAGAAGATTTAAAGTCTATTCTGGAAAATGCCAGTGGTGAAGATCTAACCGAATTTTTTGATGACTGGGTCTATAATGAAGGATATCCTAGTTATAATATAGAATGGTCACAGCCGAACCCATCACAGGTTCAAATACAAATTGATCAAACTCAGAGTCATTCATCAGTAAATTTCTTTGAAGCTCCCATCAAGCTTAGGCTAAATGGTGTTAACTCAGAAAAACAATATGCATACTTAAACCATACCTCAAATGGCCAAGTCTTTTTAGAGTCGGTTACTTTTGAAGTTGACAATATCCAGTTCGATCCAGAATCTGATCTGATTTCCAGGAATAATTCCGTAGTCCTCGGATTAAGCGATTCAATTCTGGATGTGTCTTTTGTAGTATACCCTAACCCGGCACATAGTGAAGTTTTCATTCAAAAACCAAATGATTTGATTATTTCCAAAATTGAAATATTGGATCTATTGGGAAGAAAAGTAAAGGAAATGCTTTTTGAGAGTAAAATCAGTATAGAATTGCTGTCTTCGGGGTTACATTTCTTAAAGTTTGAGACTAACAAAGGAACCATTCATAAAAGATTGTTAAAGCAATAAATATAGTTTTTATTAAGTTGTTTTAAAACATTACTTTTGTCGCTCAATTTAAAATAGAAAATTACCTACATGGAATTTATAATAAAAATATCCCAGTTCTTATTGAGCCTGTCCCTGCTCATTATACTTCATGAATTGGGTCATTTTATTCCCGCAAAACTCTTTAAGACCAGAGTTGAAAAATTTTATTTATTTTTTGATATAAAGTACTCACTGTTTAAAAAGAAAATTGGTGAAACTGTATACGGAATAGGGTGGCTCCCACTAGGCGGCTATGTTAAAATAGCGGGTATGATAGATGAGAGCATGGATAAAGAACAAATGGCTAAGCCTCCAGAACCTTGGGAGTTTAGAACTAAACCTGCATGGCAACGATTGATAATTATGTTAGGAGGAGTTTTTGTGAATTTTGTATTAGCACTCATCATCTATATTTTTATGTCCTTTGGTTATGGTGATACAGACATCTCTACAGATAGTATCAAAGATGGATACTGGGTAAGTAATCCGTTGCTAACTGAACTGGGTTTCAAAACCGGTGATGATGTTGTTGCAATCAATGAATTTAAAGTTGAGAATTATTCAGATATAAAAAAGTATATCGTTGAAGCCGATTCTTATACAATAGAAAGAGATGGTGTTGAACAAACGATTACTTTGCCTGAAGATTTCTTAGGACAATTAACAACAAGTGATGATAGAAGTTTATTTGAATTAAGGATTCCATTTATGGTGGGTAAAGTTGCTGATTCCTCACTTAATAAAGCAGCAGATCTTAAGCAGGGCGATATTATTACGGCAATTAACGGTAATAAAGTGAAGTATTTCGATCAATTTGCTGAGACATTGAGTAAATATAAAGATCAATCTATTCAAGTGAGTTTACTCAGGGATAATACTTCCATAGATATGACATTGAATGTTGATGAAAATGGAAAGCTGGGAATTTTTCCAGCCAGTAGTATAAGACAATTTGAGGAATTAGGGTATTTTAAAATAGTCAAAAAAGAATATGGCTTCTTTGAAAGTTTTGGAGCAGGAGTTACCAAATTCAAAGGCCAAATCGCTTCTTATGGCGCTCAATTAAAAAAGATATTCAATCCTAATACAGGAGCCTATAAAGGTGTAGGTGGATTTAAAGCGATATTCGACATATTTCCTGATACCTGGAGTTGGGAAGCCTTCTGGACCATTACAGCATTTTTATCTATTATGCTTGGGGTTCTAAATTTACTGCCGATACCGGCT
Source organism: Flavobacteriaceae bacterium (assembly GCA_013043005.1). Taxonomy (GTDB): domain Bacteria; phylum Bacteroidota; class Bacteroidia; order Flavobacteriales; family Flavobacteriaceae; genus Site-B1. The sequence continues at coordinate 4,138 of JABDOZ010000055.1, forward strand.
TTAGATGGAGGGCATGTCATGTTTTTGCTGTATGAAATGATTTCTGGAAGAAAGCCAGGGGATAAATTTATGGAATACGCTCAAATGGTTGGATTTTTTATCTTGATAGGATTGGTATTGTTCGCTAATGGGAATGATATTTTTAAAGCCATTTTCAATTAATATTTTTTATTGATTATTTGTTGTGATTAAAAAATAGCATATATTTGCGCTCTCAAAAAGAGACAAACACTCCTCTTTAGCTCAGTTGGTTAGAGCATCTGACTGTTAATCAGAGGGTCCTTGGTTCGAGTCCAA
>JABDOZ010000056.1 GCA_013043005.1 Flavobacteriaceae bacterium
AAAAAGGTGGTCAGCTCAATTTATCCTTAACACCTGATTTTGCTATTTGTGAAGATTGTCAGAAGGACATTATCGACCCTGAAAATAGACGATACAATTATCCTTTTACTACATGTGTAAATTGCGGACCTCGTTGGGCAATTACAGAAATATTTCCTTTTGAAAGGGAGCATACCAGCATTGATGATTTTCCAATGTGTAATCCATGTAAAGAAGAATATACCAATCCGTCAGACAGACGATTTCATTCTCAAACCAACACATGCGAAACCTGTGGAATAGATTTGATTTTAGTTGATAGTTCAGGTGATACTGTGGAAGTAGCAAAAGATGATTTATTCAAAAAAATAGCCTCTATTTTATCGGAAGGAAATATAATTGCTATAAAGAATACAACTGGATATCTGTTATGCTGTAATGCAGAAAATGAAGAAATTGTTCAGCAATTAAGAGTTAAAAAGAACAGACCAAATAAACCCTTTGCTGTTTTATATCCTTCGTTGAATCATTTAAAAGAAGAATTGCCAATTGATGAGGTTCATGTAAGGTCTTTGACTTCAACCGAACGACCAATTAACATTATTTCATTAAAAGATTATAAAGGAAACATTGTCTTGAACCAAGTCGCTCCTGGCTTGAACCAATTGGGCGTTATGTTGCCTTATACAGGAATTTTGCAATTGCTGGCAAATGAATTATCATTCCCTATTGTTGCTACAAGTGGAAATATTCATGGTTCACCAATAATTAGCGAAAATGATGAAGTTATTGAAAAACTAAAAGATGTAGCTGATTATTTCCTGCAACATAATTTAAGAATTACACATCCACAGGATGATTCGGTAATCAAGTTCAGTAATAAGTTTAGAGAAGAAGTTCTATTCCGTCGGTCTCGTGGTTATGCTCCGAATTACTTCAATGCTTCTTTAAGTTCTGACAAAAAGATTTTGGCTCTTGGAGCTCATTTAAAAAGTGCAATTGCGTTATATCCCAATGAATTTCTTTACATCAGCCAATACTTAGGGAACCTTGATAATTATGATGTTTACGAGCGATTTACAAGAGTTACATCTAATTTTATCGACCTTTTTGAGCAAGAGCCAACAGTTGTTTTAGTAGACAGTCATCCAACCTATCAAAGTACTTTGTTTGGAACGGAATTGGCGCAAAAACTTAATACAGAATTACATAAAATTCAGCATCATAAAGCACATTACGCTTCCGTTTTAGGTGAGCATAAGTTGTTTGATTCACAAGAAAGAGTATTGGGTGTGGTTTGGGATGGAACAGGTTTTGGTGATGATAAGCAAATTTGGGGAGGCGAATTTTTTGAGTATAAATCTAATAGCATAGAGAGAGTTTCTCATTTTGAATATTTTAATTGGATTGCTGGCGATAAAATGGCGAAGGAACCAAGATTATCGTTGCTTTCATTATCAAATGATGAGATGCAATCCGTTTTAGAAGAAAAATTCTCATCAGAAGAATTGGTAATCTATCAATCCTTAAAAAGGAATAATAAACTTAAAACATCATCGGTTGGCAGATTGTTTGATGCAGTTGCATCACTGTTAAATATTTGCGACAACAACACCTATGAAGGAGAATCAGCTATTCTTATGGAAAATTCAATTTTGGATTACAGTTTGAAGGATTGCAATAAGTATTGCTCAATTTTGAAAGATGGGTCTATTCCATCACAGGAACTGATTCATAATTTGTATTTAGATTATAAAAAAGGAACTTCAAAAGAACAGGTAATCACCAATTTTCTTTTCACTTTGGCATCCATTGCTTTTCAAGTCGCTACAAAACAAAATGTAAAACATATTGCTTTTAGTGGAGGAGTTTTACAGAATACAACTCTAGTTGATATAATCAAAGAATTAGGAGGAAATCAGTATAAATTATTTTTTAACCGTAATTTAGCGCCAAATGATGAAAACATTGCTTTTGGACAAATCATGTATTATTTGAACTGCATGGATTAATGAAATATTTAACCGAATATAGAAATTTAGAGGCTACCAAAAAGTATCTGGAACTCATTGATAAAACCATAACTAAACGATGGAATATCATGGAGATTTGTGGTGGTCAAACTCATGGTTTGGTTAAAAATGGAATCCTTGAACTGTTACCAGATAAAGTACAGATGATTCATGGTCCTGGTTGTCCTGTTTGTGTGACACCTTTAAATTTAATTGATAAGGCAATTGAACTTCTTGAAAATGGTGTCATAGTATGCTCGTTTGGTGATATGATTCGTGTGCCTGGAAGTAAAAAAAGCTTGTTGGAAGCCAAAGCAGATGGAGGTGATTTACGAATTTTATATTCTCCAATTGAAGCGGTTAACATTGCTAAAAAAAACCCAGATAAAGAAGTCGTTTTTTTTGCTGTTGGTTTTGAAACCACTGCTCCGGCAAATGCTTTGTCTGTTTTGCATGCTCAAAAAGAAGGTTTAAAAAACTATTCAATTTTAGTGTCTCATGTATTGGTTCCGCCAGCAATGGAAGCTATTTTAGATGATGAATTCTGCAATATCGATGCCTTTTTAGGAGCAGGACATGTATGTGCAATTATGGGCTATAGAGAGTACCATCCATTGGCTGAAAAATACAAGATCCCTATCGTTATAACAGGCTTTGAACCTTTGGATTTAGTACAAGGTATTTATCTGGCAGTCAAGCAATTGGAAAATGAAATTCACAAGGTAGAAAATCAATATTCAAGAGCAGTAAAAGAAGAAGGAAATAAAGCCGCAATTAATGTTATTAAGCAGGTTTTTAAAGTTGGTAACAGAGAATGGCGAGGAATTGGAGAAATACCAAATAGTGGTTATGTGTTAACAAAAGAATTTAAAGAATTTGATGCAGAATTGAAATTTGGTATTACCAATATAAAGGTGCCTGAAAATCCAGAGTGTATTGCTGGAGAAATATTAAGAGGAATCAAAAAGCCTCATGAATGCAATCAATTTGGTGAGGTATGTAATCCATCTAATCCTCTGGGAGCTCCTATGGTTTCATCTGAAGGAGCCTGTGCAGCTTACTATCATTTTTCGAATAATGACATATTAAAATAATAAATGGATAAAGGAGAATTAGGATTTGATTCAATTAATTTAGGTCACGGTAGTGGAGGTTTAATGACCAGAGATCTTTTAGATAAAATAATCTTCAAAACATTTAGTAATCCATTTTTAGACCAAAAACATGATGGTTCTATTGTTAAATTCGATGGTCCAATAGCCATATCTACAGATAGTTTTGTAGTATCTCCAATATTCTTTAAAGGAGGAAACATTGGTGAATTGGCTGTTCATGGAACTGTTAATGATGTAGCAATGTGTGGAGCAATTCCGAAGTATTTGTCTTTAGCTTTTGTGGTGGAGGAAGGATTGAAAATTGATGAGTTTATTACCATCGTAAATTCAATAAAAGAAGCTGCAGATAATAGTGGCGTTCAAATAATAACAGGTGACACGAAAGTAGTTGAGCGAGGTAAAGGCGACAAGATATTTATAAATACTACTGGTTTTGGTAAAGTGAATTCAAAAGCAAACATCTCCACAGATAATATTAAAGTAGGAGATAAAATAATTGTAAATGGTTATTTAGCTCAACATGGTATGGCGATTATGTCACAACGTGAAGGTTTGGAATTTGAATCAACTATAGAAAGTGATTCGACTAATTTGAACTTTCTGGTGAATGATTTAATTAATGAGTTTGGCAATAAAATTCATTTGTTTAGAGATCCAACACGTGGAGGAGTTGCAAGTGTTTTATCTGAAATAGCTCAAGATATAAACCAAGGTGTTAATATTTATGAGAATGACATTCCATTAGAAAAACAAGTAGCTGCAGCTTGTGAGATACTTGGATTAGACCCTTTATATGTTGCGAACGAAGGATTGTTTATTACAATTGTTGATGCTGAAATTGCTGATGAGGTTTTGAAATTTATAAAAAACGATGAAAAGGGAAGGAATTCAGCATGTATTGGAGAAATTACTGAAGAGCATCAAGGAAAAGTAGTCATGTATAGTTCAATAGGAGGAAAGCGTATTGTGACACCACTAATTGGTGAACAATTGCCAAGGATTTGTTAATTAGCAAAGAACCAATAAAATCCAATTATTATAGCAAACATACCGCCGGCAAAACGTATGCCTTTAAACAATGCATCATTATGCTCACCTTTAGCATAAGAAGATATTTTTCCAATCATTAATGCAAAAACTGTCATTGCTATTATTATCCCAGAGGCAAATCCTATTAAATAAAACGCAGAATCCATTTTGCTGTCAAAACTGGCAACAGGAATAAAGAGTAAAAAGTGAGCTATTCCAGCTAAACCATGTAAAAACCCAACGGAAAGTGATGCAAAATTACTTTGTTTTATTCCATCATGATGATGCGCATGATTGATCTGTTCATGATGATTATGTTCGTGCTTGTGTATTGTTAGATCATCATTGGCATGAACATGCAGATGTTTATGATTCCGCTCTTGCTTGAATAATTTGTAAAATGCCCAAACACCAATAAAAATTAATACTAAACCAACCAATTGTTCGCTATATTGAGAAATAGTTTCTACTGGAATAAGTTCTCTAAAAATCAAGAATAACACACCAATCAATAGCATTCCCAGTAAATGGCCAATTCCCCAAAACAGACCTATTTTCCATGCTTTTTTTTTGGATTCAATAGCGAAAGGAACAACAGCAGCCAAATGGTCTGGTCCTGTAATAACGTGCAGAATGGACGCAATAAGTGCTGCAATAAAAGGAAAAGATTCAATCATATGATTGCAAAACTACAAAAAAGAAATTCTCAATAAAATCAGATTTCAGCTATTCTATTCTATCATAGTTTTCAGAGAAAATTCGATTACCATCTTCATCCAATTCAATTTGAATAAAACGATCTTTTTCTAACTCAAGTTCAAATGGAAATTCAATATTTTCTTCAATGGCTTGGTTCATGAATGCAGATCCATAATCTAACGTTTCGACAAGACTGGTATCCGTTATAACGTATTTTCCAAAACCAAAAAATTCAGTAGAATCAGAAGGAACCCTTCTTGCCCACATAACGTGATTATCGGTATACATTTTAACTTGTCTAGTACCGGCACTTAAACCAAAAGAATCAGAGATTTCGTTGTCTTGATAGTTGTAATAACTCACCAGTTCCCAGGTACCAGCTATAGATAGTTTTTCTTCTAATTCGACTTCAACACGTTTATTAGAGTTATTACAGGCAATAAATGTAAAGACGAGAAGAAAAGAAATTAAAATGTTTTTCATGATAGTTAGTTTTAATTAAACAATGGACATTTATAAAGTTACAAAAAAAAATGATTAATAGATTTTTTAAATAAATACTAATTATTTTTTGATAATAACTTTTGATAATTATTGGTTATTTATATCTTTTAAAAGCAATACATTTGTGCATTAAATTATAAATAAATATGTCAGATTCTACTGAAAGAGTAAAGTGTTTAATAATTGGTTCGGGTCCAGCAGGATATACTGCTGCCATTTATGCAGCCAGGGCTAATATGGAACCTGTATTATATCAGGGAACGCAACCCGGAGGCCAACTAACAACAACAACAGAGGTTGAAAATTTTCCCGGTTATCCGGAAGGAATTACGGGTCCGGAAATGATGATGGAATTGAAAGCTCAGGCAGAACGTTTTGAAACAGATGTACGAGATGGCTGGATAACTAAGGTTGATTTCTCTGGTTCTGTACATAAAGTTTGGGTAAATGATGCAAAAGAGATTCATTGTGATACAGTAATAATTTCTACTGGAGCAACTGCTAAGTATCTTGGATTGGAATCTGAACAAAAATATTTAAAACTTGGTGGAGGTGTATCTGCTTGTGCCATTTGTGATGGGTTCTTTTATAAAGGTCAGGACGTAGTAATAGTTGGTGCAGGAGACTCAGCTTGTGAGGAAGCACATTATTTGTCTAAGTTATGTAAGAAGGTAACCATGCTTGTGAGAAGGGATGTTTTTAGGGCTTCTAAAATCATGGCTAATAGGGTCAAGAATACAGAGAATATAGAGATAATGTTCAACACCAATGCAATTGAAGTTTTAGGCGATGGACAGGTGGTAACAGGAGTTCATGTTAGAAATAATGTCAATGGAAAAGAAAAGGAGCTTCAGGCAACCGGATTTTTTGTAGCTATCGGACATAAACCAAATACAGATATTTTTAAGGATTACCTGGATTTGGATGAAACAGGTTATATAATTAATAAACCTGGTACTTCAAAAACCAATGTAGAAGGTGTGTTTGTGTCTGGTGATGCAGCAGACCATGTTTACAGACAAGCAGTCACAGCGGCAGGTACAGGCTGTATGGCAGCCTTGGACGCTGAACGTTATTTGGCTGCAAAAGATGCTGATTTTGAAGTCTCGACTTCTACTTATAATTAATGCATTGTAAACAATTAAAAAATAAAAAACCGGAACTGCTGCTTCGGTTTTTTTTGTATCTTAATATTACTCTTCGAATCTATCTTCATTTATTTGTGATAAATAATTAATTTATAAAAACTCAATAAATACATCTATATGAAAAATTTATTTTACGGTTTACTATTTCTAACGTCAGCAACGATAGTAGCTCAAGAAGTATTAAAACCAGAAGTACTGCCTCAAAAAAAAGTAACCAATACCTATCATGGTATCACACTTGAAGACCCTTACCAATATCTCGAAAATTTAGATGACCCTACAGTAATAACCTGGATGAAAGACAATGCGAATTATGCTACATCAATATTAAATAATATTTCTGGAAAGAAAGAATTATTTGATAATATGAAAGAGCTTGTTGAAAGACGTTCTGCTTCAATATCAAGTGTTAATATCACTGATGATGATACTTATTATTATTTAAAACGAGTACCGGGAGAAGAAATAAGTAAAATGTATAAACGTAATGGATATGATGGAGATGAAGAGTTATTTTTCGATCCAACCAAATATAAAACAGAAGATGATAAAATATTTACGATTTCGTCGATAACCCCTAATATAAAAGGTGATAAAATAGCAGTAGGCGTTTCTCCAAATGGTTCTGAAAATCCGGAATTGTTAATATTTAAAAGTAATGGAGAACAGTATGAGGAAATTTTGCATTTGGCTAAAGGAATTTCATGGCATCTTTCAGGTGACAGCTTCTTTTATTTTAAAATGAATTCAGCCGATTTGAAAGATGTAAATAGACAAATTTATACTTCAAATTATGTGCATAAAGTTGGGACAGATCAATCATTAGATGAAAAGAGTTTTTCAAAAGAAAATTATGCAGCATTGGACTTACAAGATTCGGAGCTTCCATATATTATGTATTCAAAAGAAGCTAATAAAAATATTCTTTATGCTGGCTCTGTGGATAAAAATGCTAAAGTTTATATAAATGATACAAGCGGTAATAATAACAGTTGGAAATCTATTTTAAAGAGAGATAACAAGGTAACTGATATAGGATTAAATTCTTATGGTGTTTATTATTTAACCTATGATGATGCACCTAATTATAAAATTGTAAAGACTTCCATTGATAAGCCTGAATTTTCAAATTCGTCTACTGTAATTGAAGAATCTGAAACAGAAATTATAACAGGATTTAGTCTTACCAAAGACGGATTGTTTTATGCAACGGTTAAAAATGGGGTAGAAGCCAAAGTTTATTTTCTTGCAAATGGGAAAAGTAATGTAGAGGAATTACAGCTACCATTTACTGCAGGAAGTGCATATATATCAACTAAAGGTAGTGAGTTTAGTGATGTGTGGATTTCTATTTCTGGTTGGACTTCACCCAATAAGCGATTTTTGTATGATCCAATGACAAAAATGTTCACATTTAAACCATTATCAACTCCAGTAGAATATCCGGAATTAAATAACCTAATAGCTGAAGAGATTACGGTAGAATCTCATGATGGTGTTATGGTGCCTGTATCAATCATTCATAAAAAAGGTTTAGAAATGAATGGAAACAACCCAGCTGTACTTTATAGTTATGGAGCCTATGGTATTTCTACATCGCCATTCTTTAGTCCAATTGTATTGGCTTATACAATGTATAATGGAATATTGGTTGTACCACATATTAGAGGTGGTGGAGAATTAGGAGATGCCTGGCATAAAGCTGGTCAAAAATTAAATAAGCCCAATACCTGGAAGGATGCTATCGCTACAGCAGAATATTTAATAAAAAATGAATATTCTAACTCTGATAAAATATCTATTTTTGGTGGTAGTGCTGGTGGTATTTTAGTGGGCAGATCTATTACAGAACGGCCTGATTTATTTGTAGCTGCAGCACCAATGGTTGGTTGCATGAATACTGTTAGGGCTGAGGAAACACCTAATGGACCTATTAATACTCCAGAATTTGGAACTATTGAAGATCCAGATGAATTTAAAGGTTTGCTTGCTATGGATTCGTACCATAGTTTAAAACCTGGAACAGACTATCCAGCAACCTTGGTTACAGCAGGAATGAATGATCCAAGAGTAATTGCTTGGCAACCATCTAAATTTGCTGCTAAAATGCAACATGATAATAAAGGGGATTCGCCAATATTGTTTTACACCAATTTTGCTGGAAAGAATTTAACCGTTACAAAATGTGAGGTTATTACTGAAGATACCAGTGATTTTTCTATTCAGGTTATAGATGATATTATAATTGAATCTTCAGGGACTAGTGAAATATAT
>JABDOZ010000176.1 GCA_013043005.1 Flavobacteriaceae bacterium
ATTATAGTCTTTTAGGATTTGACTCTGAAATTGTAAAAACTCTTACCGGAGATTGGACTTCTGAACAGGTTCCAGAACTAATAGTTACGGTTTATATAGAAGATAACCGATTACTTTATAAAAACAATACTAATTCTGATATTGGAGAATTTTATTTTTTATCAGAATCACAATATATTACTAGTGATGAATTATTCCATACAATCGTAAAGGAAGAAAACGAATCAACTATAAAGTCGAATACAGGAGTAGTCTGGAAAAAAAGGAAAGGCTAACAACGTGTATAATTAATTGCTAGTCCTAACTTACTTGGAAATTTCTAAGGAATTTTCTCTGGCTCGTTTTTGTTTACTAAATTAGTTTCTTAAACTTGAACTAACCATACACCAACACGTTAGCAACAATTGCAAAAATGAATAAAAGAAAAATCTATTTTTATAGCGCTTTGATTTTGACTATTGGTGTAATTATACTTTTGGTGACCGGCTCTTCATTACTCACAATAGCATTGAATAGCAACGATAGGCTTCCTTTTGGAACTCTAATAACTTGGACTGGAATGATTTCATTACCCTTAACAATTTATTGGGGAATTAAAGAGTTGAGAAAGCCAACATACAAACTGAACAGAATTCTCTCTGGATTCCTTAAAATCATTATTGTATTAGGAATCCTTTGGGTTCCAATATCATATTTACTTGCAGGCAACCTTTCATTTACTTTTTCCGAAAAAGAATCATTTCAGGGCGGACAGTTAGCAATGCGATGGTTTTGGAGGTTAAGCTATGGCATTGGAATTGGAACGATACTAACATTAAATATATATTGGATTTCACTACTTTTCATAAAAAATCGAAACTTATGAAATACAAATTTAATCAAAACACGAAATTTGGAATTCAGAATTTAATGGCATTTTCAATCATTTTTATTGTTTCATTATGCGCTTCTTGTAAGGAAGATACCAGCTCGATAAAAAACACAGAAAGTGACTTAATAATGAAAATCAATGCTGTGCAAGAACAGGTTATGGCACAAGGAAATTTGACTAAAGAAGAGGAGCAAGCGATGTTAAGTATATGTAGCATTGTGTCGCATGATGACGGTTTAGCAACTTATACTACTGACAAAAGTGTGATATTAAAAGATGTAGAAATTACGCCAGTGTATAATGGCTGTGAAGATCTCTCTATCGAAGAAACAAGAGAATGTTTTAATAATAAAGTATCGACATTTATTAAGCGAGAGTTTAACTTGAATGTATTTAAAGATTTAAATCTTTCAGAACCAAAAAAGGTAGAAACATTTTTTATAATCAACGAAAACGGAAATTTAACTGGTATGAAAGTGAGAGATTCAGAAGTAACCGTTCAGGCAGAAATCTTAAGAGTGCTTAGAAAAATGCCTGTAATGAAGCCTGCTAGACACAATGGGGGAAGTGTTTCTGTATTATGTTCTATCATAGTAACATATGGAAATGAAGTAGAAGTTGATGTTGTTTACATTCCTGAAAGACCCGATTGATCTTTAATAATACTAACTAAAAAAGTCAGTTGCCAACAATGGCTATAAATAATTGCTTGTTCTCGCCTACTTCTGAAAATCCTCGCGGTTTTTCAGTTTGGTGTGTACTTGCGAAGTTAAGTACTAAACCACGCAACTAGTCATAGCCGAGACTGTTGTGTACAACTTAAGATAAAATGAGATTAATTTTAATCATACTCTTGACCTCAATACTTCTGGTTAACTGTAAAAATGAGCCTAGCAATCAACCTTCGTCTGTCAACTTCGAGTTCGTTGAACTTACTGATGGAGTTTACAGTTGCATTCACAAATTTGGTGGCAAAGCCATTTGTAATGTAGGAATCGTTGATAATGGACACGAAACAATAATTTTTGACAGCTTTCTTTCTCCTGATGTTGCGGAAGAACTCTTGAAAACTTTACAAGGAATGAGTTTATCACCTGTTAAATATGTAGTTAATAGTCACTTTCATAATGATCATATTCGAGGCAATCAGGTTTTTTCAAAAGAGGTAAATATTATTAGTTCTACTAGGACAAAAGAGCTAATTGCTGAAGAAGAACCTTTACAAATTGCATATGAGAAAGAAAACGCACCTGCACGTCTTTCTTATTATGACTCGCTCCAGCGTTCTTTTAAGGGAGACCGGCAATCCCGAGAATATCAACAAATTCAGATGTGGAGACCCTATTATGAGACTCTTGTGAATAGTCACTTGACAGTTAAGACCAGATTACCAAATATGTTTGTGGATAGTATTAAGAACTTTGACGGGCCAGATAGGAAAATACAATTGTTATCCAAAGGTCAGGGACATACCGAAAGTGATCTTATTATGTACTTGCCTGATGATGGAGTTCTGTTTACTGGTGATCTCATTTTTAATAATTGCCATCCCTATGTGGCGCATGGGGATATATCAAAATGGAAAGCTTGGCTAGAATTTATGAATTCGCTTGAGGTATCAACGGTGATGCCCGGTCATGGGCAGATTGGTACTGATGAGCTTATTAATCAAATGAAGGACTACTTAATGGACCTGGAATCTGCAGCTGAAGATTTAGTTAAAGATAATCTCTCATTAGAGGAACCCGAGAATCTTTCTGTACCTGACAAATATAAAGACTGGTGGTTTGATAGATTTTATGAGTATAATTTGAGATTTGCATATGAATCATTGAACACAAAAAAACCAAAATGACGCAGTACACAACAATGTATAACCGCAATTAAAACTGACGGTTATACTTGACCGTTGTAGCCAATTAAACTATGATTGTGGATAATGAAAAATTAAAGATTGTCAAAACTTTTTCCCATGTCAAAAAAAACTAATAATTCTGACACTTATGATTATGTAATAGTCGGAAGTGGTTTTGGTGGATCTGTATCAGCACTTCGATTATCAGAAAAAGGTTATAAAGTATTGGTCATTGAAAAAGGACGTTGGTACAAGAATGAAGATGACTTCCCTAAAACAAGTTGGGACTTAAGAAAATATTTATGGCTACCAAGCCTGGGTTGGAAAGGACTCATGAAAATATCACAGTTTGCCCATGTAGGTATACTCAGCGGAATTGGGGTTGGTGGCGGATCATTGGTTTATGCCAGTACCCTTCCAATTCCAAATGATAAATTTTATAACTCAGGTAGCTGGAAAAATTTGGCTAATTGGAAGGAAGAATTAACACCTTATTACGATCTGGCATACAAAATGCTTGGAGCCAAAAAAGTAGATTACGAAGGCGAGGCGGACAAGGTTTGGAAAACTTTAGTAAAGGACTTAGGAAAGGAAGCTAAATATGAACGAACCAAAGTTGGTGTATTCATGGGAGAGCCCGGTACTGAAGTAGATGATCCATATTTTGACGGAGAAGGTCCGAGAAGAAAAGGCTGCATTTACTGTGCAAGTTGCAGTATTGGGTGCCGCCACAATGCTAAGAATTCTTTAGATAAGAACTACCTTTACTTAGCCCAAAATCTTGGTTGCGAAATAATGGCAGATTCTCTGGTCACTGCGGTAAATCCGTTGGACAAAAATGGTGCTTCAGGTTATGAAATCACCTATAGAAACACTTATTCTCGGATTGGAAAGAGGAAAAAAGTACGTGCAAACGGTGTAATATTTTCTGGAGGTGTCTTAGGTACGGTGGAACTGCTTTTAGAAATGAAACATAAAAACATACTTCCAAAACTCTCGAAACGACTCGGAATGTTTATTCGTACAAATTCAGAAAGTCTTCTCACAGTCACCAACCTAAATGGCACAAAGTCCTTTACTGATGGAGTACAAATAGGAAGTATCATTCACACTGATGAAAACACACATATTGAACCCAATACCCTCGGTACTGGAAATGGATTCGCTCGAATTATTACCTTTCCTATTCTGGCATTTGGCAAGAATCTTCCCATTCGAATTTGGCAACATTTTATTGAATTTGCCAAGGCCCCCATTGATTTCTTTAAAGCATTTCTTGTGAATGACTTTGGCAGGCATACCATTGTGCTATTATTCATGCAAACATTAGAAGGAACCATGAGTTTTAAGAAAAAAACTTTTGGAAGGGGAATGAAATCGGTGTTAGGTAAAGGTGAAAAACCAAAGGCATTTATTCCATTTGCCAAAGAAATCGCACACAAAATTGAGCACATTATTGATGGAAAAGCAGGACAACAGGTTCTGCAAACCGTATTTGGAAGTGCATCCACAGCACATATTCTAGGGGGGTGTTGTATGGGCGAAACATCAGATGAAGGCGTTATTGACAGAGACAACAAGGTGTTTGGATACCACAATATGTATGTATTTGATGGATCCATGATATCCTCTAACCCTGGAGTAAATCCATCTCTATCCATTACTGCTATCGCGGAACATGGAATGAGCAAAATTCCCTTCAAGAAGGATAGTATAGAACAAAAAATGACCGGATCAAATGACCTAAGCAATGAGAAGTTTAGTAGGCATATTAATTAAATTATGAGCATTACAATTAACACTCCCAAAATAAGAGAGGTCATTAATCAAGTGGTTAATGACCCTGACTACAAACAAGTTTCTAAAGTTCCACTCTTCTCATTACATCAAATAGGACTCATTATTTTAGCATATACTGGGTTCATTGGAGGAATTTACTTGCATCTCACCTTTCAAACGTCCCTCTGGATTGTCTATCCGATAATGATTTTATCAAGTTACATGGCCTTTACACCATTGCATGACGCAACACATAGAGCTGTTTCATCTAATAAAGTCTTGAACGATCTATTAGGAACCATATCAGGTTTTATTCTAATGCCCTTTATCACAACTCCTACCTATCGCTTTCTTCACATGTCTCATCACCGATATGTTGGCGATGATGAATTAGACCCTGATAGTATTTTGGTGGCATTTCCTACTCGTTATTTTCCTATTGGTTTCCTCATTTTACCCTTTTTTGATGTGATCTGAATCCATTGGGACTTTACAAAAGGAAGGTACAGATTATCAAAACCTATTCTCAGATGGTTTGTATTCACAAGTATTGGCTTCCTGGCTTTTTACGTTTACGGACTCACCAATTTTTGGTATGAATTTCTAATTTTATTCATTATTCCAACACGATTAGGTATGGCATATACTGCATACCATTTCGCAACCATTCAGCATCCGGATGGTGTTAAATGGGATGAATTACCCTTCGAGTCAACTCATTTGATCAAAGGGAGAGAGAAAAATCTATTTGTAAGGTCTTTACTTGGTCAAGGTTATCATGCTATGCACCATTTCATGCCGCATGTACCTTGGTATAAATACCACAGAGTGTGGTATCTGGGAAATAACATTTTCTCGAAGCAACCAATTCCTGAGCGTCCTGTATTCGGTAAACTTGATAAAAATGCCCGAAAGAAATTTCTTAAGGCAAAAGAAAAGGAGCTATCACGCCTCAACGTCAAAATAGCTCGAATTGAAGAGGTGGCAATGAATATCAAAACATACTTTTTAGAACCCACTGAAGGTAAGGTTTTACCTAAATTTTCTGCAGGTTCTCACATTGATCTGGAGCTACCCAGTGGAATCAAAAGGTCCTACTCCTTGGTCAATCCACCTTTTGAACAACATCAGTATCAAATTGCCGTCAAGAAAGAAGAAAACGGCAAAGGAGGATCAAAAGAACTGCATGAGAAAGTAGGAATAGGCGATATTTTGAAAATATCGATACCTAAAAACAACTTTGTACTTTATGAAAAACCTAAACGCTTCATTCTGATTGCAGGAGGTATCGGAATCACTCCCTTAATTAGCATGGCGCATCGACTAGAAGAATTGGACAAACATTTTGAATTTCATATCTGTGCCAAAGATGAAAAGGAAATTCCCTTTACGTACGAACTAAAAAATTGGTCCTTTGCTCCCATGGTTGAGCTTCATTTAGATAAGAATGGCAAGCCCACTATTGATCTATCTGCTATTTTGTCTAAACCAGATTCAGAAACCTTAATATATGTATGCGGGCCAAAAGTATTTAACGATTGGATACTCAGTAGTGCAGTTGACATGGGCTGGGAAAAGAATCAACTGAAACAAGAGCTATTTACTGCAGATGCATCTGCTTTTGATCCTCCCAGAGAATTCCAAGTGATTTTAAGAAAAAGCAATAAAACCATTAACGTTCCCAAAAACCTTTCTATAATCGATGCAATAGAAATGCAAGGCATTTCTATTGATTATTCTTGTTTACAAGGTACTTGCGGAACTTGTGTTAGCCAGGTTATTGAAGGAAAAATAGACCATCGAGATGCCGTACTGAGCGAAGAAGAGAAATTAATGAATCAAAAAATTTGCCTCTGCGTTTCTAGAGCAAAAGGAGATAAGTTAATTCTCGATTTATAAATTAATGAAAAATGGGAATGAGCAAGCTTATTTTAATCACAGGTGGATCAAGCGGAATTGGGAAAGCCGCGGCTAAGCATTTAGTCAATGAAGGCCATAAGGTAATTATTCAAGCCAGAAATAAAGAAAAACTCGTTAAAGCTGCGAACGAAATTGATCCAACAGGAAAATCAATATCCTACTACTCTACCGATCTTTCAGATCTGATATCTGTAAAAAGCAGTGCCATTGAGATAGTAAATGAACATGGCGTTCCTGATGTAATTATCAACAGCGCAGGGGCAGGCGAATGGTTGTCGTTCAAAGAAGCTACTGCAGAACATTTTATCGATACAATAAATTCACCTTACTTAGCTACAGCCTATACTTGCAAAGTGTTTTTTGACAAGATGCAGAAGCGTAATGATGGCCATTTTATCATAGTGAACTCAGTGGCTAGCTATGTGCCCATTCCAGGTGCTGTTGGATATAGCAGTGCGAGATCAGCGATGCTTGGTTTAGCAAAATCATTACAAGCCGATTTACACGACAGTAACTTTGATGTTTCTATTATTTCACTAGGTAAGGTGGCATCACCTTATTTTTCAAACAACCCTATTAGCGAAGAGCGCATTCCTAAAGCAGTAAGCTGGCTAGTCCCAACTATGTCAGAATCAGAAGCAGGAATTGCAGTTGCAAGTATTGTCTATTCGAAACAACAAACGGTGATTAAACCTAATATGATGAATTTCCTCATTTTCCTAAATCGGTTCATGCCGAGAGTGTTTCAATGGCTAATGAGGCGAACTGGTTACAAATCAGAAAGTTAGTGCCATCCTTTGATGAGATAGAATTAATCTTGTACTAATAAATGAAATAAACCGGCTATAACAACGAGTATAATTTATTGCTAGTACTCGCCTACTTACGAAAGTCCTCTCGGACTTTCTATCTGTGATTTATTTGCTAAATTAGTTACTGAAACACCTGCCTGCGGCAGGCAGGCGCAACGAAATCATACACAAACACGTTGGGAGTCATTTATGAAAATTAAATGAAAAGAATAAGCTACATATTTGTTATAATTATATTTATATCATGTCAAAGACAGGACTATGATTTTGAGCGAACTACATTAACCATTGAGAACCAAAAGTTTGAAATACTTACTGCTTGGATAATCCTAGATGATTACATAAAGAATAAATCAAATTACGAAAACGATGTCTTCCTTAAAATTGAAGAAGAATTTGATAATTATAATTCGGAATTCCCTTTTCTACTTGATGCGATTAAAAACAAAATAAGTCCTAATGATGAGCTTAAGGAAGAAATTGAATTAATGAAAAGTATTGATTTTGTAAGTATTGTTGATTCAGTATATCGAATAGTAACGAAAGAACTGCCAGGTCCCGATACGAAAATTTTATTCATTCCAGCAAATCCAGCCAACAGAAAGTTTTATCGGGAATTTGGAGTTGGATTCCACGCTTTCACACTGGGATCCGGAAAGATAATCATTTCATTTGACCCGACTTTTGAAAACTGGCGACAGTATATTCATTACGCTCTTGCTCATGAATATCACCATAGTGTATGGATATCAAGAAATTTTAAAAATGCAGATATATCACCGCTTGAATATATTATTCTTGAAGGGAAAGCTGATTTGTTTGCAAATGAGATATTTCCGAAAAACAAAAATCCGTTTTGGGATATGTTTGATGGTGAAGATGAGAAGAGTATTTGGAATCTAATCAAACCTGAAATGAATCAAAGAAATACTGATATGAATGACAAGATTTTTTATGGTTCGAAAGAAATTCCTTATGGAAGTGTTTATGCTATTGGATATAAAATATTAAAATTATTCAAAAAGAATAATCCCGAAATTACAACTTTGGAAATTATTGATATGTCGCCAGAAAGTATTTTGCAATTAAGCAAATATGATGAATAAAAACGATCGCCCAACAATGTATAAACGTAATGCAGGCAACATTTTAAAAACGAACAGATTATCTATTAATAAACATCAGCAAAAACTTGAAAGTGAAGTACAAATAAATCCTGCACTTCGCTTATACTGAACCGTTGTGCTTCATTATGACAGACCACTAGGTAATTAATAAGGGGGTAGCCGAAAACCAATTAGAGTAGGTATAAAATCAAAACTTGACAATTATGAATCTAATAGTACTTTATCCACAACCAACAGACATAGAAAAATTTGAATCAGAATATTCTGCCCACATTAAGTTATTTCACGAGAAAACAGGAATACCTAATGATGTAAAACCTTATACAATAACTAAATTTTTACAAGGAGCAGAAGGTAAACCACCATTTTATCAGATGTTTACAATGCCATTTGATTCACTAGAAGCATTAAATGGAGCAATGTCTTCATCAGGAATGCAAGAAGTTGCTGCGGATGCAAATAGGATTTCAACAGGAGGTGCACCAACAATCTTAATTGGGAAATTAAGTTGAAAACACAAGTCACTAATATTATGACATACCGCTAACTAATGATAAAATTCTTTAGAGGGCCGAACGCCGAGCAAAGGTCTAGTAGACCTTTGATAGTGAGGAACCAGTTGGAGCGAGGACATTAAAACAAAAAAACATGATCAAATTTTTTAGGCGTATTCGACTGCAACTACTCTCTGAAAATAAATTTAGTAAATATTTGATTTACGCAGTTGGGGAAATCATTTTGGTCGTCATTGGAATTTTAATTGCACTACAAATCAATAATTGGAATAGTAACAGAATAGAAAAAGAATCAGACTCACAATTAATAGGAGCATTAATTACTGATTTAAAATTAAAAAATGAAGAACTTACTTCTGATTTAGAATATGGTAAATCACTTATTGAAAATACTAATAACATCATTGAATTTTGGGCAAAAACGAAAAGAATTGACACTTTAAATCTAAAATACTCAATTAATAGACTTGGAGACGACAGAGGTTTTCTCAATGAAAAATCATCAGTATTAGAGGGTCTGACAAATTCTGGTTTGTGGAAACGATTACCAGATAGTTTAATTAGAGAAATTGATGATATTTATAGATTTAAACTTACCGCAGTTAAAACATCATTTGAAAAAACTACTGAATATGCGTCGCATTGCAAACTAAATTTTCTTATACCGAATGGGCTCGCCGACACAAAATTAAATACATTAGAAATCCATGCTATAGTTACTGAAAAAGATATAGAATTTATTTCAAGTTTAGAAGTATTAAGAAGTGGAATTTATCTCTTAAATTATAGATTTGAAGACGCCTCGAAAGGAATAATTAAATTGACTGAAAATTTAAACATTTATCAATCTGAATTATAAAAAATAACGAAAGCACAACAACGTGTATAATTCATTGCTAGTACTCGCCTACTTACGAAAATCCTCGCGGATTTTATATTCGGTTTGTATTTGCTAAATTAGTTGCTGAAACACCTGCCTGCGGCCGGCAGGCCTGCCGGCCACAATAAAAAATAACGGTGGCAGGCGGGCGCAACTAATCATACACAAAACCGTTGTGCTTCATTATCAGAAACCGCTAACCAATGATAAAATTCTTTAGAGGGCCGAACGCCGAGAAAAGGTCTAGTAGACCTTTGATAGTGAGGAGCCAGTTGGAGCGAGGACATTAAAACAAAAAACCATGATCAAATTTTTTAGGCGTATTCGACTGCAACTACTCTCTGAAAATAAATTCAGTAAGTATTTACTTTATGCTATTGGGGAAATAATTTTGGTAGTAATTGGAATTTTAATTGCATTACAAATCAATAATGCGAATGAAAATCGAAAATCTGCAAAACAAGAGAATCTATATCTAAATCGACTACTTTCTGAAAACAGAGATGATATCAATACATTTAAAAGTAATATTTCTGATTTAGAAAAAGGAATTGAAACCATTGAAAACCTGTCATTAGTATTGAATTCCAAAGACAGCAACGACACAAAACTTATCGCAGCCGCGAACGATTTTTTTGGCTATGGTAGTATATATCCTATTTTCTCTTCCTCAACTTCGACTTTTGATGACCTTTCGAGTACAGGAAATTTAAAGGATATTCGGAATTCTGAACTACGCGATGAATTAGTCAAACATTATGCAAAGCATAAACAAGTTGCAGAATGGATAAGAATTGGAACGGAATGGGCTCTACCAAATGATGCACCTTTTACCTACAACAATAGTATTATGAGATTTGAACCTGTATCAGATTTTCTATTTGGAGAACAAAACCAATCGGAATTGGCTAATCATTTGAGGGACAAAAAAGAAGAATATATAAATAATGCAGCAGTTCATTTTTGGATTAATAAAGACGCAATTGACAAACTTAAAATATTGATTACAGATACAAATGAAATCATTAATTTGATTGAAAAGGAATTAAAAAAATAACGAAAGCACAACAACGTGTATAGAATTAAGAAATAAAATTGACAAACATATGAGACTATTATTGATATTATTCACATTAGTATTTACGTGCAACATTTCAATAGCCCAAGAATACACAGCTGACTTAAATTATGTCCCAAACGGTGAATTTAATGAATCCATTGTAAAAAATGACACTTCTGATTTAGGTGAGGTATTCCAAAAAATAGTTATTGATGGTTTTGATTCTAGATTTCCGTTCTACCTTATTCAGCCACAGAATAATCCGAAAAATAGATTTGTTATCCTTTTACATGGCTCAGGAGGTACTAAAGAAAGTTGGATACGTGCTTCGGGTTCTTTAACCACCAAGTATGTGAAACTCAAAGACTCTTTATTATCATTGGGGTTTGCAGTAATAATTCCTGAGTACAAGTATTACGGTGAAAGAAGCTATGAAATTGATTTCGCAAAGACGGGTGTATTTTGGCGCACAAAAGATTATCGAAGGTCCCTAAATATGTTTACAACTACAGTCAGGGATATTCGAATCATTATGGACTATTTAGAATCAAAATCAGAGCAGACCCCTATTATTTTCCATGCAATTGGCTATAGCAGGGGTGGAAAGATAGCGATCTTGTTGAATTCTGCGGACAATCGACTGAAGTCTGTTGTCGCTTGTGTACCTTATTTCATGGGAGGTAGGTTTATAAGGAAGTCCAGCGCGGATCCAGAATTAAAAAGTAATCTACTAAGCGTGCATGATCTTTTCAGATTTGGTAAGCTTCAAAAATCACCAATTTGTATACTAGTGGGTAATACAGATGAAAATTATACAATACAAGAAGTAGAGGATTTTTATAATCAATTAACCCTTGAAGGGAATTCTTTGAAGATTTATGACGCTGGACATTACCTTCCGGAATCCTTTATCGCAGATGCTATTAATTTTATAGAGTAAAATATGCTGAATAAACAGCTAATAAAAACTCAACACAACATTGTATATGCGATAATACTCCCTAAACGGTCGCACTCCGCATATACTTGTCGTTATAGTGAATATTAACAAAATGCGATAATTATGCTGAAATCAAATATTCAGAAATACCCACTGATATCATTTGTTGTCATTAACTATCTGATTACATGGATATTTTTGTATCCTTGTTATAAGCTAATTTTAAATGCTGAAGAAGGAACTTTTCCACCACTTGCCCTAATTGGATTTATTGGGGCATATGGACCAACCATTTCCGCAATAATAGTAGAGAAGATTACAAATGGTAATCGCGGTATTAAAGAATTGCTAAAAAAACTTTTAGTCTGGAAGGTGCATATTAAATGGTATCTTTTTATATTTTTTATCCCCATATTATTATATACTGTTGCCGTTTTGACCTCAAAACTATTTGGATTCCAACTAGGTCAAATAAATCTAAAAGATGGTTTAAGCTCTTCATTTCTATTTATTTTAATTGCTTTACCTTTTGGCCCAATGGGTGAAGAATTAGGCTGGAGAGGATTCTTTTTGCCAAGACTTTTACAAAAATATAAAATATGGAAAAGCAGCATAATAATTGGTTTTGTTTGGACTATCTGGCATTTGGCTTCATTTACTTTTCCAGGTGCTGCAATTCCTTCAATTTTTGAAGTAAATTTATGGACACTTTTTCTGTATCTACTAACCATTATCGGTGAAAGTTTGCTTTTCACATATTTGTTTTTAAAAACAAGATTTAGCGTTTTAATTGCCATTCTATTTCATGCTGTTTTTAATGCAAGTTCGAATATAGTACTCACCATATTCCCCCAAGTAGAAAATATTGTAGAGCAGAGGGAAATAATTTATATAATTAACTTTCTATTAATTGCATTATTATCAATTGTCTTACTAGTAAGAATCAATAAAACATATAATAATAAAAAAATCACTACCTATAACAAAATGTAAAAAACATAGCGCAGAGATGCTAAATTTGATAGGTAATACAAGTAATTTAACTAATCACGGTTGGATAGGTTGGAGCGCTGAAAAGCGCTACGTTTCTTACACAGACCGTTAGCAGCAAGTTGAAAAATTTAGAAAAAAGAAATATGAGATATTTACTAATTCTAGCTCTCACCTTTTTAACAACAAATGGTTATAGCCAATCAGAAATTAAAAATATGGAACAAAGACTGACAATCATAACTTTAGGAGTTTCAGATTTAAAAAAATCAACAGAGTTTTACGAAAATATATTCGGATGGGAAAAATCGGAATCAAGTAATGAGTATATTTCATTTTTCACTTTAAATGGAATTCAACTTGCTCTTTATGGGAGAAATGAACTTGCTAAAGATGCAACTGTTGACTCTAATGGAAATGGATTTAAAGGATTTACAATTTCCTACAATACAAAATCTGAAAAAGAAGTTGACCAGTTAATTAATAATTTAAGAAACAAAGGAGTTAAAATCGTTAAAGAACCTCACAAAGCTGATTGGGGAGGATATAGCAGTTATGTATCTGATTTAGATGGTAATTTGTGGGAAGTTGCATTTAATCCTTTCTTACCTCTTGACAAAAGTGGCAACGTAAAAAATTAAAATAACCAGCTGCCAACAACGTGTATAATCAATGCTCTACTCCTACTTCAATTTAAATTTATATCTTTAAACATACGATTTGCATCGACTGAAAATCCTTCGGATTCTAAGTCGCACAAACCATACACGAACACGTTAGGCATAATTATTAAATCAAAGTTGAAATAATTTGAAAACTAAACTATTCTTACTAGCACTCTTCTCCTTGGTTGTATCTACTTCTTACACTCAGACCGATACAACCAAGCTAAAGTTCAACTTCGAAAAAAAAGGAATAGGCAATCCTGTTGTAATATTTGAATCTGGT
>JABDOZ010000177.1 GCA_013043005.1 Flavobacteriaceae bacterium
GGTTGTGAAAAAGGAAATAATGCTAAGAAAAAAGCATGCATGTCCGAAAAGATAAGCAAGTTTGTTCAAAAGAAATTTAATACAGAATTGGCAGGTGAATTAGGATTAACAGGAAGACAGCGCATAAACGTAATATTCAAAATAGATAAAAATGGTAATATTACAGGAGTACGTTCTAGAGCACCACATCCAAGATTAGAAAAAGAAGCAGCAAGGGTTATAAACATGTTGCCGAAAATGAAACCAGGTATGCAAAGAGGAAAGGCGGTAATTGTTCCGTATTCGTTACCTATTGTTTTTCAGGTACAGGACTAGTAAAATACTATTTATATAATTTAAACCGTTGGCTCTATTTGCCAACGGTTTTTTTATGGCATTATAAAAAATGTAGTATCTTTCGGCTTGTAAAACTCATCTTAAAATAATGAAGAAATTATTCCTACTAATAATTCTTATTGTATTTCACATAAACCTTTTTGCTCAAGACTTAACCAACTATGAAAAACCACCTGTTTTTCCGGAGTGTGATTCTGTTCAAATTCAACAAACAAAACTTTGTTTCAACAATAAATTGTATCAATTCATTTCTGAAAATTTCAAGACTCCTCAAAATGTCATAGATGAAAATTATAAGGGTGAGGTAGCTGTACTTTTTGAAGTAAACAAAAAAGGAATATTTAATGTCTTGTTCGTGGACGCTATGTATAACGAATTAAAAGATGAAGTTAAAAAGGTTTTTTCTGAATTACCACAGGTAATCCCAGCAACGTATAATGGTAATCCAACCTACGCAAAATATTCGATCTCAATTAAAATACCATTAGTAGATCAAACTTCTGGGAGTAATGCATACGTTGCACAGGAATCAGTAGAAACTATTAATCCTGTTAAGAAAGAGATTGACAATTTAAATGAGAGCTTGAAAACATTTGAAGATTTGGAATATTCAAGTGGACTCAACATACCTTTTACCCATAGTTTTTATTCGGTATTCGATCAAAAAATAAATCTCATCGGAACGAATAATCATACAGCCTCAAAACCTTATAGATATTCAGAGGTAGCTCCATATTATGATTTAAAGGAAAGGCGGGATAAAATGATTAAGGGATCAGGTTCCTGGTGGAATAGAAAGTTATTCAATGAGCATTTAGTGAAGTTGCAAGGGAAAGACTATTGGTTTACAGTAAATCCAATTTTTGATCTGTCTGTAGGCGAAGATACCGATGCAGATTTTAATTCTACATTCAATAATACAAGAGGGATTATGTTTCAGGGTGGAATAGGTAAAAAATTGAATTTTTACACTTCTGTTTTTGAGAGTCAGGGACGTTTTGCTCAGTATTATAATCAATATGCAGAAAGCATTGGGAAGCCGAGTTCTGATACTGAGGTTGGGATTGTTCCAGGTAGAGGAATAGCCAAACGCTTCAAGGATGACGCTTACGATTATCCAGTTGCGGAAGCTTATTTGTCTTTTACACCAAGTAAATTCATGAATATTCAGTTTGGACATGCTAAAAATTTTATAGGAGATGGATACAGATCATTGTTATTAAGTGATGTTGCTAGTCCGCACACTTTTTTCAAATTAAATACTAATTTCTGGAAGATCCAGTACACCAATACATGGATGTGGTTGAGAGATGTTAGACCGGAAGTACAGGAAGATGGTGCCTTTTTAACCAAGTATATGGCTAATCATTATTTAAGCTTGAATGTCTCCAAAAGACTAAATATTGGTTTATTTGAATCTGTTTTATGGGTTGACAGCAATGGAAGAGGATTTGATATCAACTATCTTAATCCAGTGATTTTTTATCGTGCTATTGAGTTTGAATCTGGTCAGGATGCAGGTAATGCCGTATTAGGCGCTACGGCAAAATACAAGTGGAATGATAATTTAAATTTTTATGGACAATTTATCTTAGACGAGTTTTCATTGGAAGATATTCGTGATGGTAACAAAAGCTACAAGAATAAGTTTGGTTATCAAATAGGCGCTAAATATTATAATGCATTCAAAGTAAATAACTTAATGCTCCAAATTGAATACAATCAGGTAAGACCGTACACCTATTCTCATCCATCAATTGTCCTGAATTATGGGCATAGTAACCAATCAATGGCGCATCTTTGGGGATCAAATTTTAAGGAAGTAGTATTGATAGGCAGGTATAACTATAAAAGATGGTTTGGAGACGCAAAAATTATAATTGGTAAGCGTGGATTTGATTTTAATACTTCAGAAGATGATGGAAATTACGGTGGTGACATCTACAAAGATTATTTTGAAAGGATAAGTGACGTTAATAATGAGATCGGTCAGGGAAATACAACTGATTCCTTTTATTTAGAGTTTGAAGCCGGTTACCTCGTTAATCCGACAACCAATCTTAAACTTTTTTTAAATTTAAAAAATAGAAATTTTGTTCCTGATGTGGATACTGCTACCACATTTGACAACAGTACCGTTTGGTTTAATTTAGGAATAAGGACAGAACTTTTTAATTGGTATTTTGATCAATAGAAATCTATTTGTTTAGACTTTGTAAAAAGAAAGTCTAATTTCTTTCAATTTAATCCATTCAAAAGTGCAAAATCATTTTTCATAAAATCTGATTAACAAAAATTTAGCCAAAAAAAGGATTGCTCAAATTACTTGAATAAAGTATCTTTGCTCGCTCAATTGAGTAATTCTAAAATTGAATAGCGTAGAAACTTCCATAGCACGAGTATCCTTTATTTCTAATTTTAAGGAAATAACAAAATTTAGATTGTCTCTTAGTGTAGTATTTTCATCTCTTGCAGGATATTTATTAGGAGCCGGTTCTGTAGATGTTAAGACCTTACTTCTATTAGCTGTTGGAGGGTATTGCATGGTTGGAGCATCAAACGCTTACAATCAAATCATAGAAAAAGATTTGGATTCCTTAATGTTAAGGACGCAGAACAGACCTATTCCTGCTGGAAGAATGTCTGTGAATCAAGCTTTTATAATCGCAGTATTGTTAACCTTAGTTGGGATAGCAATTTTATACAGTATTAATCCTAAAACAGCAATGTTCGGAGCTGTTTCAATATTTATTTATACCAGTATTTACACGCCTTTAAAAATAAAAACACCTTTTTCTGTATTTGTTGGGGCGATTCCTGGTGCCATACCATTTATGTTAGGTTGGGTGGCAGCTACCAACGACTTCGGCATTGAACCCGGAACCTTATTCATGATTCAATTCTTCTGGCAATTCCCTCATTTTTGGTCTATTGGATGGTTTTTATATGAGGACTATGAAAGAGCAGGATTTTTTATGTTACCAACAAAAAAGAAAGATAAAGGTACTGCAGTACAAATTATTGCTTACACGGTTTGGACCATTCTAGCGTCAATAATCCCTGTTTTTGGCTATACGGGTAGTTTAGAATTGTCAATAGTATCAGCCACAATTGTTTTTTTATTAGGTTTAGTTATGTTGTATTTTGCTGTTTTGTTGTTTAAAAAGATGACTGCAAAGGCAGCAAGAGAGTTGATGCTTGCAAGCGTCTCTTATATAACTTTACTTCAAATAGTATATGTTTTAGATAAATTTATAAGATAATGGATTTAACAGAAGGAACCATACAGGAAAAGAAGATTAGAGCAAAAAAAATGATGCTTTGGTTTGGTATTATTTCTCTGATCATGTCCTTTGCAGGCTGGACCAGTGCTTTTGTTGTGAGCAGTTCAAGAGAAGACTGGCTGAAGGATTTTGTGCTCCCTGATGCCTTCTTGATAAGTACATTAATTATTATAATAAGCAGTATTACATTTATTCTGGCAAAAAAGGCCATTCAAAAAAATAACAGGTCTCAGACTACATTATTTCTATTCCTGACCTTTTTTCTAGGTCTTTTCTTTATAGCAAATCAGTTAAAAGGGTTTCAGCAAATTTTAGATCTGGGTTACAATTTTACAGGTCCAACAAGTAATGTGACTATGTCCTATATTTACTTGATTGCAGTAGTACATATAATCCATATCGTTGTAGCTCTGATAAGCGTGTTAGTAGTAATTTACAATCATTTTAAACAACGATATAGTGCTAACAATTTGCTGGGTTTAGACTTGTCGGCTACCTTTTGGCATTTTGTTGACATTTTATGGATTTATCTGTTTTTATTCTTATATTTTGTCAGATAAAATAATTGTTTATTTTTGTTCAACTTTTTAATTAAACACATCATATGGATACATCTGTAGTTAATACCGGAACAGAAGGCAAAGCTTGGGGAGGAGGGCAAAGACCTCTAAAGGCAAGTTATGGGAAACTAATGATGTGGTTTTTCATTGTTTCTGATGCCTTGACTTTTTCAGGTTTCTTAGCGGCATATGGTTTCTCCAGATTTAAGTTTATTGATGCGTGGCCAATTGCAGATGAAGTATTTACACACGTTCCTTTTTTACATGGCCAGGAGTTACCAATGATTTATGTAGCATTTATGACGTTTATCCTAATTATGTCATCGGTAACAATGGTATTAGCAGTAGATGCCGGGCATAAATTAAATAAATCAAAAGTTACTTTATATTTATTCTTAACTATTATTGGTGGTCTAATATTCGTGGGTTCTCAAGCTTGGGAATGGGCAACCTTTATTAAGGGAGATTTTGGAGCAGTACAAACAAAAGGGGGCAATATTCTACAGTTTGTTGATTCAGATGGAAAACGAGTGGCTCTAGGTGATTTTGTAGTTGCTGGTGAAAGAGAGCGTGTCGCTCAGGAACGCAAAAATGGAATATGGTATATGGAAGAGGCTGCTTTACCAACCTACACGGTAGAAGAAGTAGTTAGTGGTTTTGAAGCAAATTCTGAATTGTTAGTAAGAACGCAATTTATAGATGAACATGGTGAGAAGACAATTCTTTCAAGGGAAGAATCTTTGAAAAGACTAAAAACTAATGGCAGAGAAGTTATAGAAGGTGCAAATTTGAGGGCAAATGAATATGGCTCACCACTTTTTGCTGATTTCTTTTTCTTCATTACAGGATTTCACGGTTTTCATGTGTTTTCTGGTGTAGTAATAAATATTATCATTTTCTTCAATGTTATTTTAGGCACTTATGAAAGAAGAAAAAATTATGAAATGGTAGAAAAAGTAGGTCTCTACTGGCACTTTGTAGATTTAGTATGGGTATTTGTATTTACATTTTTTTACCTCGTTTAATTTAGATAACAGAAATCAAAATGGCACACGATCATAAATTAGAAATATTCAGAGGATTAATTAAGTTCAAGTCTAATACAGAAAAGATTTGGGGAGTATTAATATTTCTTACCATAGTTACAGGAATTGAAGTTGTTTTGGGTATATATAAACCAGAAAGCCTTTATGTTAATTTTCTTGGGATGAAAGCACTCAACTGGATATTCATAATTCTTACCATAGTGAAAGCATATTACATTACCTGGGATTTCATGCATATGCGAGATGAGACACCAGCATTAAAGCGTATGGTAGTATGGACAGCAATATTCCTAATTTGTTATTTACTATTCATTCTATTGCAAGAAGGCGGATATGTTTTTGATGTATATAAAGATGGATACATTAAACGAGATTTCTAGTAAAGTTAAATTATAATAAAAGGCGGTTTTTTAAACCGCCTTTTTTTATTTTTGCACTATGAATTTTAAGTCCTTAAAAAATAGAATTATTCTAGGAATTCTTTTCCTTCTTCCAGTTATTTTTTTGTTGTTTTTATATCCCTCTACAAATAATTATAATGCTCTTGATATAGTAAAAACAAATGTGTCAGAAATATCAAACTTCAAATCAGATGTGGATGGTGGTATTAAACTAGAAGGCAATTTGACGGTTTTGGGATTTCTTGGTAAAAATCCAAATGAAAGAGCATTGCCAGCCTTAAACCTTAAGGAGGTAATCTATGATAAGTTCAAAGGCTTTAAAAGGTTTCAAGTGGTTATTCTAGTACCCAATGGAAGCGAAAGCCAGGTCAATTTATTAGAAAAAGAATTATATCAGTTTGATGAATTAAAATATTGGCGTTTCGCTTATGGACATGAAGAGGAAATTTTAAATGTGTTTAAAAGTTTAAATTCTAATGCAGAAATAAATAAAGACCTTGCCACGGATCATGTTTTTATTATTGATAAGGAAAGGAATCAAAGAGGCAGATTAGATGATAGAGATAATAAAGAAAAAGAAAAAAATAGTCCTGTATATCCACTATACTCATATGATTGCATAGAAGTTGCTATTTTAAAGAATAAAATGGCAAGTGAAGATATGCGTGTATTATTTACCGAATACAGACAAAAGCGGAAAGGGAACTTCAATACAGATTCAAGAAGAGAACAAGATTTAAAAGGCAAAAATGAAGAAATCTAATTATTCATATATAGGCATATCATTCATAATTTTGGTGTTTGGTATCATTTTTATACCACGTATCATTGAAAGACTTCAAAGTGGAGATATTGCTCGAAACAAAAGAATAAGCAAAGATAATGTTGAAGACAATAGGGTGAAAACTGAGGAGAAATTAACCTTCTTAGAGATCAACGGAAACCCTAAAAAGGTGCCTGAATTCAGTTTTATAGATCAATATGGAAAATCCATCACAAACAATGATTATTTTGGAAAAGTTTATGTAGTAGAATTCTTTTTCACAACATGCCCCACTATATGCCCGAGAATGAATGCCAATATGGTTGACATTCAGAATCATTTTAACGAATTCAATGAAGATTTCGGGATTGCCTCATTTACTATTAACCCAAAATACGATACACCAGAAGTCCTCAAGGCATATGCAGATAAGTATGGGGTAACTAATCCAAACTGGCATTTTCTGACTGGAGACCAGGAATCTATATATGTATTGGCTAATCAGGGATTCAATATTTATGCTGGCCAAAACGATGAAGTTGAAGGAGGTTTTGAACATTCGGGTAATTTTGCTTTAATAGATAAAAATGGCTATATCAGGTCCAGAATGGATGCTTTTGGAAATCCAAAGATATTCTACAAAGGCATTGTTAGTGAAGCAGAAAAAGTAGATGAAGATGGTGAGAAAGAGGAAATTAGTATGCTGAAAGAAGACATTAAAAAATTGCTCGATGAGTAATGAACCAACTATTTTAAACGAAAAGAAATATAACAAGTGGATTGTTATTTTATCAATAGTTATCCCAATTGTTGTGGCTGTTCTGTTTGGTGTAAAAATAGATGTTAAATTGCCATTATTTCTCCCACCAGTTTACGCAACAATTAATGGAATCACGGCCATGGTATTGATTCTGGCTGTTTGGGCTATTAAAAACAAAAACAAAGAACTTCATGAAAGGCTGATGAAATTAGCAATCCTGCTATCAATTGCTTTCTTGATTATGTATGTGGCATATCACATGACAAGTGATTCTACTAAATTTGGCGGTGAAGGAACTATTAAATATTTCTATTATTTTATATTATTAACCCATATTTTATTATCAATAGTAGTTATCCCGTTTGTTCTCATAACTTATGCCAGAGCCATTACCAATAATTTTGAAAGGCATAAAAGAATAGCAAAAATCACATTTCCTCTTTGGTTATATGTTGCAGTTTCCGGGGTTATAGTTTATTTGATGATATCGCCTTATTATATCTAAACAATGAATAAACGATCAATTTTTATATTGTTTTTTGCTCTTTTAATCTTCTCGGTTTCAGCCGAAGCGCAATGTGCCATGTGTCGTGCCGTGCTGGAAAACGAAGAAGGTCAAAATGCGGCTAAAGGTATTAATGATGGCATTGTTTATCTTATGATGATTCCGTACATATTAATCGGCGGTCTTGGCTACATAATTTATTATAAATTCTTTAAAACAAAAAAAGAATTAAAATAAACGCTTGTTACTGTAACAAAATGTCTTTTTATTAGTCTTAATCATGTGCAGGTTTAAGTTATCTTAACAGTTTTTTAGGACAAAAAAAGGCTCGATTTCCTTATCATTGCACGTACAACCGTCGGCTAATGATAACTATTAAAGATCTGCATAAATCTTATTTCATGGGAAGTAATTCCCTCCATGTTTTAAAAGGCATCAATTTTAATGTTGAAGAAGGAGAAATGGTATCTATCATGGGTTCTTCAGGATCGGGTAAATCTACCTTATTAAATATTCTTGGAATACTGGACGAAGCCGATTCGGGCTCCTACACACTGGATGGTGTTCCAATTAAGAATTTGAACGAAAAACTTGCTGCAAAATACAGGAATGAATTTTTAGGTTTTGTTTTTCAATCTTTTAATCTCGTTAATTATAAGTCTGCTCTGGATAACGTCGCCTTACCGTTGTATTATAAAGGTTTGAAACGACGAGAAAGAATGGATCTGGCACTTCATTATTTGGATAAAGTTGGCTTAGCGGATTGGTCCCACCATCTGCCTAGTGAATTATCAGGAGGGCAAAAGCAAAGAGTTGCTGTTGCCAGAGCTTTGGTCACAGATCCAAAGGTTCTTTTAGCAGATGAACCTACTGGAGCATTGGATTCAACTACATCTTATGAGGTTATGGAGCTAATACAGTCAATAAATGATGAAGGAAAAACAATTTTAATTGTCACTCATGAAACCGACATTTCAAATATGACTAAGCGAATTGTGAATTTGAAAGATGGAGTTATTATAGACGACAATAGTGTAGAACAGGTTAGAATTAAACAACATGTTTAGTATAGAGCGTTGGCAGGAAATATTTGATACTTTAAGTAAAAATAAGCTCCGCACCATTTTAACAGGTGTGTCCGTTGCATCAGGTATTTTTATTTTGGTTATTCTTCTGGGTTTTAGCTCTGGTATTGAAAATGGAGTTCGATCGGAATTTGAGCAAGATGCTACCAATAAAATAAGTATTTGGACACGGAGAACTACTAAAGGTTATAAAGGTTTGAATCCAGGCAGGTATATTCAATTGAAAAATGATGATTACAGTTCAATTTCTCAAAATTATGATGAACATATAGAATATGAATCAGCAAATTACAGTCTTTGGGGTGGACAAATTGTCTACAAAAATGAATCTGGGAATTTTAGAGTTCAAGGGGTTTTGCCAGATTACCAATTTATTGAGAATGCAGATATTGGATCCGGAAGGTTTATAAATCAATCGGATGTTAATGAGGCTAAAAAGGTTGTTGTAATTGGCAATAAAGTTAAAACGGATCTTTTTAAAGGCCAAAATCCAATCGGGAAAAGTGTTT
The DNA here is from genome assembly GCA_013043005.1 of Flavobacteriaceae bacterium. Lineage (GTDB taxonomy): Bacteria > Bacteroidota > Bacteroidia > Flavobacteriales > Flavobacteriaceae > Site-B1. Next base: position 9,250 of record JABDOZ010000177.1, read on the forward strand.
CAATTTATGGTATAAGTTTTAAAGTAATTGGGGTCTATTTTGATCCTGGAGGAGAAAGGGAGGAAAGCAATGTTTACATGCCTTTACCAACAGTTCAAAACGCATTTCATGGAGATGACAACTTGAGGAGTATGACATTTACAGTTCAAATGTCAAATAGCTTCAAAGAAGCAGTAGAATTATCAAAAAACCTATCCTTAACAATTGAAAACAATCTCAAAGAAAAACATATCGTAGCACCTAATGATGAGGCAGCAATTCGAGTTTGGAATACTTTAGAAGAAGCAAAGAAAATATACTCTTTAATAGATACAATTAAGGCAGTTTTTTGGTTTATTGGTATTGGAACTATAATAGCAGGAGTTGTTGGAGTAGGTAATATAATGATCATAATTGTAAAGGAACGAACCAAAGAAATAGGAATAAGAAAAGCCGTTGGAGCAAGACCTAATTCAATAATAGGAATGATTCTTCAAGAAGCAATTTTTGTTACTATGTTTTCGGGTTTATTTGGTTTAATTGCTGGTTTAACATTACTGGAGTTAGTGGGTCCTCAAGTAGATAGTCCTTTTATAAAATTTCCTCAGGTGGATTTTAGAACGGCATTAACAACCGTTATAGTGCTAGTTATTGCAGGAGCATTTGCCGGATTTATTCCTGCTTACAGGGCTGCTAAAATAAAACCAATTGAAGCTTTAAGAGACGAATAATATGTTTAGTAACGATCGTTGGACAGAAATAGTTGAAGCTTTGAATGCTAATAGAATGAGAACCACTTTAACAGCATTTGGAGTATTTTGGGGTATCGCTATATTAGTTTTACTTCTAGCTTTAACTAATGGTTTACGAAAGGGTGTTTCTTCTTCTGAATTAGCCAACTTTGCTACTAACTCCATGTTTATGTGGACCCAAGGAACCTCAATGCCTTACAAGGGGTTACCTAGAAGAAGAAGATTTAATTATAAAATTGATGATGTAGCCGCTCTAAAAAGTCAGTTTCCGGAATTAAAATATGTGTCTCCAAGAAATCAATTGGGAGGATATCAGGGTGCCAATAATGTAATTAGAGGTATGAAAACAGGAGCTTTTCAGGTTAATGGAGATTATCCGGAGTTCATCAAGCAAAAACCTATGGATATTCTTCAAGGTCGTTTTTTGAGTTATTCGGATATAAATGAAAATCGTAAAATTTGTGTGATTGGACCAGATGTGGTAAAAAGCTTGTATGATAGAAATGAAGATATAATAGGCTCATATATCAAGATCAATGGAGTGAATTTTTTGGTAGTTGGTACATTTAAGATTAGTAATAGCCAGGGAGATTCAGAGGAAGAAGCAAACACAATATTTATACCGTTTACAACTTTCAATCAGGCATTCAATTACGGTGATATTGTAGGCTGGATGGCAATTACAGCAAAAGATGAAACAAGTATAACCGAACTTAAGGAAGGTATTTTTTCATTAATGCGCAGAAGACACACGATCCATCCTGAAGATAAAAGGGCAATAGGGCACTATGATCTAGCCGCGGAATTTGAACGATTTAATGGATTATTCGACATCTTAACTATCGTTGGATATTTTGTTGGAGCCTTAGTTTTAATGTCAGGAATAATTGGGATTAGCAATATAATGCTTATAGTAGTAAAAGAACGAACCAAAGAAATTGGTGTAAGACGTGCCGTAGGCGCAACACCTTTTACAATTAAAGCACAAATCCTTCAAGAAAGTTTAATTCTAACAATACTATCAGGTATGGCAGGTATCTCATTTGCTGCAGGTGTTATTTGGATATTGAATTATATATTGGATCTTCAAGGTCCTGTTGAGAATTTCGCTAATCCAAGTGTGAGTATGACTGTAGTATTTGCAGCGTTAATTATATTAGTTGGTTCAGGTCTCTTAGCAGGTCTTATTCCAGCCAACAGTGCAACAAAAATGAAACCGGTAGACGCTTTAAGAATAGAATAAATCTCTAACTATAAAAATGAAAAGAACAAGAACCGTCATTATTTTAATACTAATAGTAGTGGCATTTACAACTGCGTTAGTTTATTTATGGAAAAAGAATCAGGAAGACCCGGTCACTTATACAAGTGAATCTCCTAGCGAAAGAGACATTGTGGTGCAAACTGTTGCAACAGGAAGTATAGTACCCAAGGAAGAAATTCTTATAAAACCAAATATTTCAGGTGTTATTGAAGAGGTTTTTATAGAAGCTGGAGAATATGTTAAGTCTGGTGATCTGATTGCCAAAATTAGAGTGATACCGAATGTGTCGTCACTAACAAGTGCAAAAAACAATATTGCATCAAACCAAACGGCCTTAAGGACAGCAGAAATTAATTTCCAAACACAAAAGGCTAGTTATGAAAGACAAAAAGCACTATTTGAAAAAGGAGTAATATCGGCTAATGATTTTGAAGCTATAAGTAATACTTACTTGCAAGCAAAACAAAACGTAGAACAGTCTAGAATTTCGCTTACGTCGGCCAGACAAAATTATGATATTATAAAGACTGGCACCACTAGCGGACTTGGTTCTATTGCTCAAACTCAGGTAAGAGCAACTGTATCTGGAATGGTACTTGACATTCCGGTAAAGGAAGGAAATCAAGTGATTGAAGCCAATAATTTTAATGAAGGCACCTCAATTGCATCTCTAGCAGATGTAAAGAAGATGATTTTTGAAGGTAAAGTTGATGAAAGTGAAGTGGGCAAAATCAAAGAAGGCCTGCCTCTAGAGATAACTATTGGAGCTATAGAGAATAAGAAATTTGATGCTATTTTAGATTATATTGCTCCAAAGGGAGTGGAAGAGAATGGAGCAATTCAGTTTGAGATTAAAGGATCGTTAAAACAAATAGATTCTACATTTATCAGAGCGGGTTTAAGTGCCAATGCCTCAATTATATTGGATAAAGCTGAAAAAGTATTAGCAATAAAAGAAGCTTTAGTGCAATATGATTCTAAAACTAAAGAACCATTTGTTGAAATTGAAGTAGGTGATCAAAAATTTAAAAGAAAAGATGTTGAACTTGGGATAAGTGATGGTATTTTTGTGGAGGTAAAAAATGGAATATCTGAAGATGATAAAATTAAAGTGTGGAATCAGTTACAAGGAATGCCGAATTATGGAAGAGGCAATTAAATACTTATTTATTGTAACAATCAGCAACTAAAACAGACATATATTTATATCATGAAAAAACTAATCATCTTTTTATTCATTATAGCAGGATTCTCTGCGAATTCACAAGTAAAAGAATGGACACTCAAAGAATGTGTGGATTATGCTATTGAAAATAATATCAGTATTAAGCAAGCTGAGCTTGATTTGGACCAGTCAATAATAAATAAAAAGGATGCAGTTGGAAATTTTCTTCCGAATTTAAATGCACGGGTATCGCAGTCATGGAATAATGGTCTCGCTCAAAACCCTGTGACGTTTGATGCTGTGACCTCTACTACCCAGAATTCATCTGGAGGAATTAGTTCCAGTATTGACCTTTATACAGGATTAACCAGATTAAATGAATTGCATAAATCAAAATTGGCAATGTTAGCCAGTGATTATCAATTGGAAAATATGCAGCAAGATATTTCTCTGTTTGTGGCTAATTCATTCCTGCAAATATTATTTAATAAGGAACAAATCAAGGTGCTCTCTTCGCAAATAGATGTTACAAAAAATGAATTGCAACAAACTCAGGAATTAATAGATGCTGGAGTAGTACCTGAAGGAGACCTATTGGAAGTTCAGGCTAATCTGGCAGGTCAAGAACAACAGTTGGTAGCAGCGGAAAATGCACTGTACATCTCAAAAGTATCACTAGCACAATTATTACTAATCACAGACTATGATAATTTTGATATAGTAGATATGGACTATTTAGCACCATTACCGGAAATACTAAATAATCCAGCAGAAGTTATTTTTGGTAAAGCCAAAGAAAACAGAAAGGAAATTTTGATTGCTGAAACTAATGCAAAAATTGCTGAATATGATTTAAAAATTGCAAGAGGTAATTTACAACCATCTTTAACCGGGAATTACTCATTTAGTTCAAATTATTTCAAATCAGACTTGTTTGACACAGATGATTTTGAAACCCAGATGACAGATAATAAGCAGCATAATTATTTTCTCCAATTAAACATTCCAATATTTAACAGGTTTTCTGGCCGAAATAATATTAAAAGAAACAAACTGAATGTTGAACGTGCCAAGTATCAGGTTGAACAAGAAAAATTAGATTTACAAACTACAGTATATCAGGCTTATAATGATGCAAAAGGAGCGGGAAAAGCCTATGAAGCAGCAGTTAAAACTTTAAAAGCCAGAGAATTGGCTTATAATTTTTCTCAGGAACGTTACAATGTTGGACTTTTAAATTCATTTGATTTTAGTCAGTCACAAAATCAATATGTGGCAGCACAAAGTGAAGTTGTTAGAACTAAATACGATTTTATCTTTAAAATAAAAGTATTGGAGCTATATTTCGGAATTCCAATAACAGATATAAATTAACCATCATGAGTAAAAAAACACTGTATATTGTAATTATTGTTTTTGTCGCATTACTTGCTGTACTAGTAATAGGTAAGAAGGCAGGTTGGTTTGGTAAACAAGGCAATTTTAAACAAATAGAAACTAAGGAGATTGCCAGAATTGATATTGTAGAAACCGTTTCTGCAACGGGAAAAATTCAACCCGAAGTTGAGGTTAAACTGTCAAGTGAGGTATCTGGTGAAATTATTGAACTTCCGGTAGTTGAAGGGCAGCAAGTTAAAAAAGGTGATTTACTGGTAAGGGTGAATCCCGATATTTATCAATCTAGTTTAAGTCGATCACAGGCAACTTTACAAAACACAAGAGCAGGATTAAATCAAGCCGAGGCTACATTAAAAGAAGCTAAGGCAAATTATGAAAGAAATAAACAACTTTTTGAAAAAGGAATTATTTCGAAAGCAGATTGGGATAGAGCCGTTTCATCCTTTGAGGTTGCTCAGGCCAACCAGCAATCCGCTTATTACGGAGTAAAAAGCGCCAGTGCAACGGTTAACGAAGCACGTGATAATTTAAATAGGACTGAAATATATGCACCAATGAGTGGGACAATTTCTAAGCTATCAGTGGAGTTGGGAGAGCGAGTTGTTGGTACACAGCAAATGGCAGGAACAGAGATATTAAGAGTTGCAAACTTGAACAATATGGAGGTGGAAGTGGATGTAAATGAAAATGATATTGTTAAGGTCTCAATTAGTGATTCGGCAATAGTAGAGGTAGATGCTTATCTTAAAAAAGAATTCAAGGGAATTGTTACTGAGATTGCAAATTCGGCAGATGGTGTTTTAACTTCAGATCAGGTAACAAATTTTAAAGTAAAAGTTAGAATATTAGAAGAATCGTACAAGGATTTAGTTGAAGGAAAACCTGATTATTACTCACCATTCAGACCAGGAATGACTGCTACTGTTGATATAATTTCTGACAAAAGAGAGCAAATTATTGGTGTACCAATCAGTGCAATAGTCATAAAAACTGACACATCATCAAAAAAGAAATCTAAAAGTAAGGAGAAGAAAATAGAAACTGATGAGGAAACAAAGTTTGAATGTGTTTTTGTAAAAGAAGGTGATAAAGCAAAGTTAAAGGTGGTAGAGACAGGAATTCAGGATGATACCAATATAGAGATCCTTACGGGTTTAAGTGAAGAGGATGAGGTCATTACTGGACCATATAATACAGTTACCAAGTCTCTCAAAAATGGAGATAGTGTAGAGTATAAAGAAGAAGAAAAAGAAGAAAAGGAAGAAGACTCGTAAAACCTTGGCCTTAATACTTAATATAGAAACGGCTACAACTAATTGTTCGGTTTCTTTGGCAAAAGATGGTAAGACCATATCTCTGGCTGAAGATAATGACAAGAGTTATTCCCATTCTGAACGACTGCATATTTACATTCAGGAAGTCTTAGATAAATCCAAAATACAATTAAAAGATTTGGATGCTGTTGCTGTGAGCAAAGGACCCGGATCATACACGGGTTTAAGAATAGGAGTTTCAGCAGCAAAGGGATTATGTTATTCTTTAGACATTCCTTTAATTTCGATTCTTACTTTAGAATCTTTGGTAAATCAAGTTAAAGCGGAAAAAGGCTATATTGTTCCCATGTTAGATGCGCGAAGGATGGAAGTTTACTCATCTGTTTACAATTTTAGACATGAGTTAGTTAGAGATATTGAAGCTCAAATATTAGACGAGCAATCTTTTCAAAAAATATTAAATGATACCAAAGTTAGGTTTATTGGAAGTGGTGTTGTAAAAACAAAAAGTCTTATTGGGCATAAAAACGCAATATTTATAGACGGGAAATTACCCTCTGCCAATGAAATGAGTTTATTGTCTTATGAAAAGTATAAAAAAAGCGACACGGAAGATGTCGCTTATTTTGAACCTTTTTATTTAAAAGACTTCGTTGCTTTAAAATCTAAAAATTAAGCATTTTTTCTTATTTCTACTTGATGCGGATAAGGGATCTCTATTCCAGCTTTATCCAATGCCAATTTACATTCTTCTGTAATTCCAAAATATACATCCCAGTAATCAGCAACAGTACTCCATGGTCTAACTGCAAAATTAACTGAACTATCTGCCAATTCACTGACATTAATCGTTGGCTCCGGGTCTTTAAGCACTTTAGAATTAGACTTTAATACATTCATTAAAACATCTTTTGTTTGTTTAATATCTGAATCATAACTCACTCCCATAGTGAGGTCAACACGTAAAATACCTTCAGTGGAATAATTGGTTATGTTTCCGTTAGATAATGCACCATTAGGAATAATGACTAGCTTGTTGTTTGGAGTATTTATTTGAGTTGTAAATATTTGAATTTCTTTTACCACCCCTAGTTCACCCTGAGCTTCAATAAGATCACCAACTTTAAAAGGTTTAAATATCATTATGAGGGCACCACCAGCAAAATTGGATAGAGATCCTTGTAAAGCTAAACCAATAGCTAAACCGGCAGCAGCTAATATTGCAGCAAACGATGTGGTTTCAACTCCCAGTTTTGCCACAACTGTAACAAACAATAATATTTTAAGTGTCCAGCCTAATAAATTGCCAAGAAACTTTTGAAGTGTTTCATCAACACCTCGTTTATGCATTAATTTTTTGGTCATTCTTATTATCAAACCAATAATAAAAAGCCCAACAATTAAAATTGCCAAAGCGGTTAATACTTTCGGCGAATATTCTATTAAAAGATCTTTTAAGGCAGTTAAATATTTTTCCATTAGAAATTGTATTAATTTGTGTAAATTTAAAGAATACTCTACTATAGGCAAAGTAAAATGTATGCAAAAATCAAATAAAAATAGTTGCCAAAAGTGCTATTATTGCAGGAATAGATTGAAAATAAAATAATTTAATTTTTTTTGTAGAAAATGCTCCATATATACCTGCAACTATCACACAAATTAAAAAGAAAATTGAAATATTTTTATCTTCTTGAATTATAGAAACTATTAATCCTGCAGCAAGAAAGCCATTATAAAGTCCTTGGTTTGCAGCAAGAACTTTTGTTTTTTCGGCAAAATCTTTGCTTTCTAATCCAAAAGTTCTAATGCCTTTTTTGGTTGTCCATAAGAACATTTCAAGGATTAAAAAATAAAAATGTTCTATTGCAACAATTGATATTAAGATTACCTGAGATGTCGTCATTCTGCAATTAATTTTAAGGCTTTAACAATAGATTCAGCAGGTAATTGGCAAGAATTGTTGACGCAAACATAAATAAAGGTTTTATCTTCAATAAATCTACCTTTAATCAAAGGTAATTCACCTCTAGTTTGACTATTTGCAACTAATATATTTGGTAAATAATATTGATTTAATTCATTTGTTTTTTGCATAGCATCCTTACCGACAATGGCAACTTCAAAATAAGGATTGGAATAGTTTAACATAAGATCAAGCCAATTAGAAAAACCAGAACCGTAGGTCGCCATTTCTGGTTTTACATTATTTAACATTGAGGTTGCAGTCTTTAAATAATTGGTGTTTTCGAAATAGTGAGAAAGCTTGAATAAATTCTTAGCCATAATTGAATTACTTGATGGTATTACATTATCTCTAAAATCAATATTTCTGGTTACCAGCTTTGGGTCTTTGATAGATGTAAAAAAGAACATGTTACTTGATTCATCATAGTAATTATCAAATGAATAATTGCTTAAATTTCTTGCAGAATAGAGCCATTTTTCATCTGATGTTGCCTGATATAGACTAATAAAAGCTTCTATAGTGGTTGCGTAATCAATTAAATAGGCGTTTATACTACTTGTTCCTTCTTTATAGTTTCTAAATAGTGATCCATCACTATTAATTTGTTTTGTGAGTATAAAATTCGCGTTTTTCATTGCGATGTTTAAAAATGACCTATCTTGAAAAACTCTATAGGCATCCAGATAACCTTTAATCATTAATGAATTCCAGGATGTGAGAGTTTTATCATCTAATCTTGGTTTAGACCGCTTTTCTCTTTCTTGTAAAAGAATTTGTTTCCATTCTTTTTTCTTTGCTTTAAATTTTTCAATATTTAATTTATGATTTCTTACGAACTCCTCATCTTCTTGATTCCGAATTAGCACATAATTATCGTGTTCCCAATAACCGTAATTATTGATATTATAATAATTGGAGAATACTTCATAGTCATCCTTTAACAGGTTTTTCAGTTCTTCTTTCTGCCAAACATAAAAAGCACCTTCTACCAATTCATTATTTTTATTAAGACTGTCTGCATCTAAAGATGAATAGAATACGCCTTCTGCGGATGTCAATTCCTTTTCAATGAAACCAAGAGTTTCATAAACAACTTGTTTATATAATTCATTTTTTGTAATTAAATAAGCATCAGAATACAAACTGACTAGTTGTGCGTTGTCATATAACATTTTTTCAAAATGTGGGACATGCCATTTATTATCAACAGAGTATCTTGAAAAGCCACCACCTAACTGATCATAAATCCCTCCCAAAGCCATTTTAGTTAATGTGAGATTCACAAATTCTTGTAATTCTGTATCATCATTTTGATAAGCATGCCTTAATAGAAATTGGTAATTGTTAGGCATCATGAATTTTGGAGCACGTTTAGAACCACCTTTTTTATGATCAAATGATTTGCTCCACTCACTAACAACATTATCTATAAAACCAATTTTAAAAACAGGCTCTTCTTTATTCAAAACCACCATGTCCATGCTTTTAATACCTTGCTCCAGTTTACTAGCGTAGTCTAATAGTTTATCTGGGTCCTTCTCATGCAAGTTTGCAAGTTGCTCCAGCACATTTATCCATTGGTCTTTCTTAAAATAAGTGCCACCCCAAACAGGTCTACCGTCTGGCAGAGCTACAACGTTTAAGGGCCAACCGCCTCTACCAGTCATTAGTTGCACCGCATTCATATAAACCTGATCGATATCAGGACGCTCTTCTCTGTCTACTTTTATATTTACAAAGTTTGTATTCATGGTTTGAGCAACCAAGGTGTCTTCAAAACTTTCATGCTCCATCACATGGCACCAATGACACGAAGCATATCCAATACTTATCAGGATCAGTTTGTTTTTGTTTTTTGCATGTTCTAAGGTTTTATCATTCCAGGGCATCCAATTAACTGGATTATGTGCATGCTGCAGTAAATAAGGACTGGTTTCGTTTACTAGCTGATTTGTAAATTTGTGAGACATGTTTTTTGATGTTTGACCGTTACAGTTTAATAGCAATATGGAAGAAATGAAAAATATAATATTAAATTTCATGATGTCTCAAAGTTAAACAATAAAGCATAAAAAAAGCGTTCTGAGTTAGAACGCTTTTAAAACTTTCAGGATGAGTTTACTTGACTTCAAAAGTCAATTTTACATTTACTCTGAATTCTGTAACATCATCACCTTTTACCATAGCACTTTGATCCTGAATGTAAACGGATTTGATATTTTTTACAGTTTTTGATGCATGTTTAACCGCATTTTTTGTTGCGTCTTCCCAACTTTTCTCTGAATTTGCTAATACTTCAATTACTTTTAATACTGCCATAATAATGTGTTATAGTTTTTAATTATTTTTTATTCACTTAAAATTACAAATAATTGGTTTAATGAGTATGGCGCAAAATATATTTAATTATTTTAAATTTCGATGAATTACTCTTTTAGGAGACAAAAAGTACGACTCAACCATTAATAGCCTCTACTGCACTAATTTTATCTTTAAGCATTTCTTTCAACATATTTTCTATGCCATTTTTTAATGTAAAAGTAGAAGAAGGACATCCACTGCATGCGCCTTGCAATATAACTTTAACAATTTTACTATTCTTATCGTAAGATTTAAATTCGATATTGCCTCCATCGCTGGCCACGGCTGGTCGAATATACTCTTCAAGAATATTAATGATCTCTTTTGAAACATCATCTAGGTCATCAAATTTTCTATCCAGCTCTTCTTGTTTTTGCTCTACCGTTTTAGAAGAATTGTCACTTATAATTACTTTCCCATTCTCTAAATAGTTTCTAATGAATTCTCTTAATTCCATTGTAATATCATTCCACTCAGCTACATTATATTTTGTGATAGAAACATAATTTTGATCAATAAAAACAGATTTTACAAATGGAAAATGAAATAATTCTGAAGCTAAGGGTGATGAGCTTGCTTCATCAATTGAAGTGAACTCGTAGGTGGAATGAACTAATTTTTTATTTGCAACGAATTTAAGTACCTCCGGATTTGGTGTACTTTCAGCATAGATTGTAACGGGATTTGTTTTAATTTTTTCTGAGCTATTTACAACAGTACCACTATTTTTCAGATAGTTCTGTATTTGAGTTGCTACTTCATCTTGAACATCACTCCATTCTACAATATTATACCGCTCAATTGCTACAAAATTCCCAGATATATATATTTTCTTTACAAAGGGTAGATAAAAGAGTTGTTGAGCTAAAGGTGAGTCTTTGGCCTCATCGATGTTATTGAACTCAAAACTTTCATAACTGGTTATAAATTCACTTATTTCGAACTTCAGTATAGCAGGATTTGAGGTTTCTTTGGGGTTAACCGATATATTTTTCATTACAACTAATTTTTCGCAAAAATACTAAAAGAAAAATTGAGATGTGTATATTTGAAATTCTTTATTTCCTCACAATGCAGAAGTATTTATTCCTTTTATTCTCAATACTGTCTGTTCTATTAAGTTACTCGCAAAATGTAGCAATAGATCAATCAACTTATACTGTTGAGGAATTAGTTACTGATGTTTTAATCAATAGTCCTTGTGCTGATGTTTTTAATATAACGTATTCAACTGGAACGAATTTTGGCTCAAGTAATGGAATAGGATATTTTGAAGAACAAATTGGCAAGTTTCCTTTTAACCAAGGATTAATTATGGCATCTGGAAATGCTGGATTGGGTGGAGGTCCAAATCCTGGACCTGGTCAACCTAATACCGGTACAATGTCTTGGCCGGGAGATCCAGCTTTAAATGCATTGGTAGGTGAAAGTTCTTTTAATGCAACTATAATTGAATTTGATTTCATCCCAATTGCCTCTCGAATTAGTTTTAGATTTTTGATGGCTTCTGAAGAGTATGACCAGGGAAATTTTGAATGCCAGTATTCAGATGTTTTTGCTTTTTATTTGACTGACTCGGCAGGGAACACATCTAATTTAGCTGTACTTCCGGGAAGCAATACTCCTATATTGGTTACAAATGTACATTTAGATAATGGAATCTGTGGTGGGCCAAATTCTGAATATTTTGGCGAATACGTTAGTGTAGGAGGACCACCAGTGGCTTATGATGGATATACGAGGCCTTTTACTGCTTTTTCAAATGTTAATCCAGGTGAGCAATACCACATAAAATTGGCAATAGCAGATGCCAGGGATCAACAGTATGATTCTGCAGTTTTTTTGGAAGCCGGTAGTTTTAATATTGGCCTTGAATTAGGTTTAGACTTTACAGTAGCAAATAACAACGCTGTTTGTACTAATGATAATCAAGTTCTTGATACAGGTTTAAACACCTATGTTCACACCTGGTATTTAGATGGTGTAGTAATACCTGGAGAAACTACTTCTGTACTAAATATTGATGCAGAAGGAACATATACCGTTGAGATAACCTTTGCCAATAATTGTCAGGCTACGGATGATATTGTAGTTGAATTTTCTCAAAGTCCTACGGCAAACACAATACCAGACCAATCTATTTGTGATGTAGATAATGATGGGTTCTTTAGTTTAGACTTAAGCTCCCTGGATACAATTGTGTTGGGAGGTCAAAATAATACAGATTTTTCGGTTACCTATCACTCTAGTTTAACCGATGCTGAAACCAATATTGATCCATTAACCTCGCCTTACACCAATCAGGTTGCTTTTCAACAAGAAGAAGTATTTATTCGAATAGAAAATAATATGAGTCCTGCTTGTTTCGAAACAAGCAGTTTTTTATTTAACGTTTTTGAAATTCCAACGGCTAATCCTGTTACGTACGGAATATGTGACAATGCAAATGATGGGGATGATAATAACGGACAAGTAGAATTTGATCTAAGCACCATAAGTAATCAGGTTTTAGGAACTCAAAGTTCGACTTTGTTCATGGTTTCTTATCACAACAATCAATCAGATGCTGATTCAAATACCTCACCTTTGCCTATGTTATATACAAACACATCGGCAAACAGTCAGCAAATAGTTGCAAGATTAGAAAACATCAATGATCAAAATTGTTACGCTACTTCAGTTGTCGATTTAGTTGTTAATCCGCTTCCAGTTGTAACACCAATAGTAATTTTAGAGCAGTGTGATGATGATACAGACGGAATCACGCTGTTTAACTTAACAGAAGCTAATAGTCTTATATCAAGTAATGCCATCAACGAAGTATTTACATATTATTTGACTCAAGCTGAAGCTGCCAGTGGATTAATAACAGATCAGATAATCAATGATACAGCCTATCAGAATCCAACGCCTTTAACAGGTACTGTTTTTGCTAGGATTGAGACTGCCAATGGTTGTTGGAGAACATCTCAAGTTGATTTACAAGTAGGTGCCACACAAATTCCGACTGCATTTAATTTAACATACAATGAATGCGATGATGCTACAGTAGATGGTGATAATACTAATGGTATAACTTCATTTAATTTCAGCGATGCCACTGCACAAATTGAAGCATTGTTTCCTGTTGGACAAAATATTACTATTAGCTATTATACTAATCTATCAAATGCCTTATCTGAAACAAATTCGATAGCTAATCCTAGTGATCACAGAAATGATACTTCTCCAAATAATCAAAATATATTTGTTAGAATAGATAGTGATGACATTAACGCATGTTTGGGTCTGGGAGAACATATAACCTTGGTTGTTGATCCATTACCAGCTGCTAATACAATAGACCCTTATATAGAATGTAGTGATACCAATGAAGCAAGTTTTGACTTTAGTACTAAAAACTTAGAGGTTATTGGAACCCAAACCCAAGATATACTAATAAGTTATCATTTATCGTTATTAGATGCAGAGAATAACAACAATCCTATTTTGAGTCCATACACAAATATTAGTAATCCGCAAACAATCTATGTTAGAACACAATTCGACGATAATGCTAATGGAGTTGGAGATGGGAATGAGTGTTATTCTGCAGATATGTCATTTGAATTACAAGTTATTCCAAATCCTGTTTTAGTCGATCCTGATCCAATACGTATTTGCAGTGATCAAATTCAAACGGTTTATGATCTAACTGTTAGAGAAAATCAAATTATCAACGGTGATTCAACTATCACAATTGAATATTTTGAATCTCAAACAGATTTAATTAATGACAATCCAATTAATACACCAAGTACTTACAATAGTCTTACATTAAATAATCAAATTATAGTTGAGGCAACAGGTTTAAATGGATGTACAAGTACGACTACATTGGATTTGATCACTATTTTATATGCGCAACTCAATAATACACCAGAAACAATTGAAGAATGTGAGATAGATGGTGATGGATTTGACAATTTTGATTTAACAAGAAGAGAAATTCAAATATTGAATGGACTAAATGCCAGTGATTTTATTTTTACATATTATGAACTGGGAAGTGATGCCGTAGCTGGCAACCTCAATAGTATAGCTAATCCTTCTAATTATGTAAATACAATATCCATTTCTCAAACAATATTTGTTCGTGTTGATCCGGTCAATAATGAATGTTTCCAGGTAGCACCTGTTGATCTTATCGTTAACAGAGTGCCGGAAATACAAATAGAAGATGAGTACGTTATTTGTTTAGATAATTCTGAAAATTCTGTCGACCCCGGAATAGATACACTCTTACCTGTTTTGCCAATAGATACGGAATTAAATGATACAGAGTATGCTTTTGAATGGTATTATGGAGATACAGTGTCAGCGGAAAATTTAATAGTAAATGAAAATGGATCAACTTATTTGCCTACCAAGGCAGGGCAATATACTATAATTGCTACTAATTTGCTTACAGGATGCACTATACCTGCTACAACTACAGTAAGAGGTTCGTATCCTCCGGAAAGTATAAGCGTTGAAGTTATATCGCCAGCATTTTCAGAAAACAATACCATTGAAATCACAGTAATTGGAAATGGAGAATATGAGTATAATGTAGATGGAGGGCCGTGGCAGATAAATAATGTTTTTTCAAATTTGCTGGGTGGTAATCATTTAGTTGGTGTCAGAGATGTCTTAAATTGTAACCTTCTAAATGAGATTATTGAGATAATTGATTATCCAAAATTCTTTACTCCTAATGGAGATGGTTATAATGATACTTGGAATATAAAAGGAATTGGCAGCCAAGTTGATGCAGAAATTTTTATATTTGATAGGTACGGTAAGCTATTAAAACAATTAAGTCCAAGGTCTTTTGGTTGGGATGGGACATTTAATGGTGAAATCTTACCATCATCAGATTATTGGTTCGTAGTGCAATACACAGAGCCTAGTGATAATATAAGAAAAGAGTTTAAAGCTCATTTTACGTTAAAAAAATAAACCATGAATTTAAAAAAGTATTGTTTATTATTTGTTATAGCAGTATTTTCTCAATTCACTTTTTCCCAGGAAGGTCTACCAGTGTATTCAGATTATTTAACCGATAATTATTATCTTATTCATCCATCAATGGCTGGAGTCGCCAATTGCTCAAAAGTCAGGTTAACAGGGAGGCAACAATGGTTTGGTCAAGAAGGTGCGCCTAATTTGCAAACATTAAGTGTAAATGGCAGAATTGATGACTCGCCATCCGGAATCGGAGTCATTTTATATAATGACAAAAATGGTTTTCATTCACAATTAGGAGCTTATGTTACTTATGCACATCATTTAATGTTTTCTCGAAATGAAATTGATTTAAATATGTTGTCCTTTGGTTTGAGTGTTGGTGCAATTCAATATAAACTTGATGAATCTGCTTTTTTAAATGAAGGTTTTGATCCTATTATTTCCGGGGTGGAACAAAGTGCTACGAATATGAATATTGATTTTGGTTTTTCATATCATTTTATTGATTTTTATGCCCATGTAACAGCCAAAAATATTTTAAAAAATGAAGGTATAAACAATGATATTGAAATCACGAGTAATTTAAGGCGTTATTTAGTGTCTGTTGGAAACGTATTCAGTAAATTGGATAGTGAGTGGAGTTATGAACCTTCAATAATGTTTCAATATAAGGATGGAACCAAAGAATCATCAATAGACCTGAATGCAAAGGTTTATAAAGAAACAGACTTTGGGAAAATATGGGGAGGGTTATCATATCGACGAAGCTTTGATGGTGCAGAGTTTTTGGACGGTTCAGGTATTAGTACTCAGAAACTCCAATATTATACTCCTTTTATTGGTGTTGACTATAACAACTTTTTATTCGCTTATACCTATTCATACCAATCTAATTCTGTAGTTTTTAATAGTGGCGGATTTCATCAGCTCACGTTAGGTTTCAACTTCAATTGCAGAAGAGAAAAATTTGAATGTAATTGCCCAGCTGTAAATTAAATTAGTCTTGAATTAATTCACAAATTCTTACTTATAATAAATGCCAGTAATCAAAGAAGTAAAAGGGAAGTCCCCTAAAATCCCCGAAGATTGTTACATTTCAGACAATGCCACAATAGTTGGAGATGTTACAATAGGTAAGAATTGTAGCATATGGTTTAATGCGGTGCTTCGCGGCGATGTACATTACATAAAATTAGGAAATAAAGTCAATGTCCAGGATGGAGCTGTTATTCATGGCACCTATAAAAAATCACCTACTAATGTTGGGAATAATGTTTCTATTGCTCATAATGCTGTTGTACATGGTTGCACTATTCACGATAATGTTTTAATTGGTATGGGTAGTATAGTAATGGATAATTGTGTTGTACATAGTAACAGCATAATTGCTGCTGGAGCCGTTGTTACTCAAAATACTGTAGTTGAATCTGGAAGTATTTACGCGGGTGTTCCCGCTAAAAAAGTTAAGGATATTAGTGAGGATTTGATTTCAGGACAAATAGAGAGAATAGCCAACAATTACATAAAATATGCCAGTTGGTTTCAAGAGTAGTTAGAAATCTAAATATTCCACTTTATAATTATTGCCTAATAGAGAATTTAAAATTTTTAGATCAGTATTAGTAAAAAATTGATTTTTAGGATTTGAAATTTGGTTATTTAATAATGCATTTTTCTTTAAAATTGATTTGGTTTGTTTCGCAACAGCCTCACCAGAATCAATTATTTTGACATGCTTTGGTAACAATTCCAGTAGTTGAGGAATAAGATAAGGATAATGCGTGCAACCTAAAACCAGATGATCAATTTTGGCATCTATCATAGGCTGTAAGTAAATTTTTAATAGTGATCTCATTTCATCAGAATCCAGTTTCCCATTTTCTATTAATTGAACGATCCCATCTCCGTCCTGTTCAACTACTTTGATTCCACAGGCATATAGAGAACTGGTTTTGCTAAACAATTCGCTACTTAGAGTGCCTTTTGTGGCAAGTATTCCGACAGTTTTTGTAGAGCTATGTAGAGCTGCAGGTTTTATGGCAGGCTCTATTCCAATAAACGGTATCATATAGTTAGTCCTCAAATAATTAATAGCATTAGTAGTAGCTGTATTACACGCAACGACAATTATTTTACAACCTTTTCTTAATAATATCTCGGTGTTTTTAACACAGAGTTCTATTATTCTTTCTTTTCCTTTGGGACCATATGGTGCATTTAAACTATCAGCCAAATAAATAGTATTTTCATTTGGCAAAAGTGCATGAATTTCTTTCCATATTGAAGTGCCACCTACTCCAGAATCGAATATACCAATTGGTTGTTTGCTCATTTTAATCAAAAATAAAAAAGCTGCCTTATTTTAGGCAGCTTTTGATAAGTTATTTTAAGACAAGATATTGATTAAAATCCTAAATCTTTCTTTACATCAGCTAACAAGTCTTTTCCGTCTGCCATAATTACACCACCACCTTGTGATGAATCAAGGACATAATCAAAACCTTGTGCTCTGGCAATTTTAAGAATGGCCTCTTTGGCTTTTTCTGTAATTGGTTTTAAAAGATCTAATTCCTTCTGTTGCATATCTTTTTGAGCATTCGCTTGATATTGACGAATGTTTTGTTCCATGGACTGTACTTCTTGAACTCGTTTAGCATTTTCCTCATCGGTTTGGGATGCTGCTTCGGCATCATAAACCTTCATTTTATTTTGTAAGGCAGTCGCTAGTTCTTTAATTTCTGCCTCATAGGTCTTACCAAGCTGCTCCATTTGTGACTGAGCTGCTTTCATTTCAGGCATAGATGCTACTAGATCCTGTGTATTAATATGTGCAACTTTGCTCTGTGCTTGCGAAAAATTTACCGCTCCAAAGAATAATGCCGCTGCAAATAATAGGGTTTTAAATTGTTTCATTTTTAATAGTATTAAGTGTTATAAAATTATTAATTATTTTCTTTTTGTCCTTCTTCAGGTTTTGTTTTGTTCTCTTCTCTTTGTTTTAGTTTTTCTTGACGTGCTTTTTCCCGTTCTTCTAATATTTTTTTCTTTTTTTCTTCAAGAGCCTTTTTTCTTTCTTCTCTATCCTTTAATTTTTGTTGTCTATTTTCTTCAAGTATTTGTTCAGGTGTTTTATCTAAAGATTCATCTTTATCAAGAACCGCTTCTTCTTCATTCATTTTTATAACATTTTCGTTATCAGTTGCCTTAACAATATCTTCTGTTGCTTCCTTGACATCCTCTTGTTCTACATTTCCAGATCGTTTATTTAACTTCTCTTGTTTAGCCTTTTCACGTTCCTCTATTATCTTTTGTCTTCTTTCTAAAGCAGCTTTCTTTTTGGCCTCTCTGTCTTCCAATATTTTCTGTCTTCTTTCTTCTGCCTCTGTTGCTCGTTTTACTTTATTTTCTTCGATTTCTTTTTGTCTTGCTTCCAGTTCTAAATTTACTTCAGGTACAACATCTTCTTGCTCAACTTTTTTCTTTTCTTGTCTACTTGTTAATTGCTTACGTTTCGAAGCTCTTGTAATAGTTCTCAATACTTGATCACTCATATCAAATCGTTCGGCTGAAAACAACATGACTACATCTGCTGATTTATCAAAAATAAAGTCATATTTTTTGTTTTTAGCAATATCCTGAACGGCAGCAAATATTTGATCCTGAACAGGTTGAATCAATTGCTTTTTTTGGATCATTAAATCACCATTGGGTCCAAAACGTTTTTGCTGGTAATCAAGAATTTCGTTTTCTTCAATTAAAATATCCTCTTCACGCTCTTTAATTAACTCATTTGTAAGCAAAACACTTTCATTTCGTAAATCATTTTTCTTTTTTTCGATCTCAGTAAGTTTTTTTTCGATCTCAACTTTCCACTTCTGAACTTTACTTTCTAATTGAGAGGATGCTTCCTGGTATTCCGGTACGTTCTCTAGAATGTACTCTGTGTCAATATATCCAATTCTTACACCTCTTTGAGCTTGAATGGCAAGACTAAGTAAAAAAGCTATTGCCAGTAAAAAAAGAACTTTTGTTTTCATTCTATATCTTTTAAAAAATTCAT
Organism: Flavobacteriaceae bacterium; assembly: GCA_013043005.1. Classification (GTDB taxonomy): domain Bacteria; phylum Bacteroidota; class Bacteroidia; order Flavobacteriales; family Flavobacteriaceae; genus Site-B1. The sequence goes on from JABDOZ010000177.1 coordinate 28,461, forward strand.
TGACCTAATAATCGATAAATATATAATATTGACGAATGAACTGTAACAACTTCGCCATTAGTCTTATCCGTATCAAATTAACGAAAATTAATTCGAAAAATTTTAACCAAGGTTACTTGTTGTTCACTTGTCTATTGAAAATATCGTGCCAAAATTAAAATTGTTGCCCAATAATGAAATGTGTTTCCCATCCATTTTTAGTTGTTTCTCCAGGAATAGCATCAAACCCATATCCAAAATCAATACCCAACAATCCAAAGGCAGGCATAAAAATTCTAATTCCAGCTCCTGCCGAACGATTTAGGTTAAATGGATTGTAATCTCTAAACGCATCATAAGAAGCACCACCTTCTAAAAATGTCAACGCGTAAATTGAGGCAGATTGTGCCAATGTTATTGGATAACGCAATTCTAATGAGAATTTGTTGTAAATAGCTCCTCCATCTTGTGACGATAATGATTGGTTTGGATATCCTCTAAGTGCTATAGCTTCTCTACCATCTAAACTATAAGTACCTAAACCATCACCTCCAACAAAGAATCTTTCAAAAGGAATGATCCCTCTGTCATTATTATAAGCACCTAAAAACCCAAATTCTAATTTTGGTCTTAATACTAATTTATCAACTATTCTGGTAAACCACTCACCACTAAATTTAATCTTATAGAATTCTAACCACTTATATCGTTCTTGGTCTATTTCTGCTATTCTATCACTCGCTGCATTCGCATTATTTACGCTGATATTTGGATCTGTAAGCGTTTCTGTCAAATTATCTCGCTCCTGCTTTAATGCTGCATAATCAACATCATTAAACAATGAATATGGAATAGATAATTTTGCACTAACACTAAAGTTTGAACCTACAAGCGGATAAATTGGCCCAGGACCCGAACTATTTCTACTTAAACCTACTGTATACGATAAGTTGTTGGAATAACCGTCTCCAAAAGTGAATAGGCCAGTGTTGTAATTATTTAAATCATAATGTTGATAACCAATTGATTGAGATAGTGTAAAATAGTCATCGGGAACAGTCAATCTTTTGGCTAACCCAAAAGAAACACCAGTAATATTAAAACTTCTGCTTTTATCTGCATTTCTCGTCAATGGGTTATATAAAAATTGTTTGGTATGAGATATTGAGGATGAGAACTGAACCGGTTTCTTACCTCCAAACCATGGTTCTGCAAATGAGAAACTATAAGTTTGAAAAAATCTACTTGCTTGTAAACGTAATGAAAGTTTTTGCGCATCTCCCATTGGAACAGGTTTATAGGCTTCTTTATTAAACAAATCCTTGATAGCGAAATTGTTAAATGATAAGCCTAAAGTACCAATGAATCCGCCGCCGCCATAACCACCTTGTAATTCTATTTGACTTGAACCACGTTCTACTACAGAATACTCCATATCCAGAGTTCCATCAGTTGGGTTTGGGTTTTTGAAATTAGGAGAGATCTGTTCCGGATCGAAAAAGCCCAACTGACTAAGTTCTCTAACGGTTCGCACAACATTTTCTTTACTATATAGTTGACCAGGTCGTGTCCTTAGTTCTCTATAAATAACATGATCGTTAGTTTTATCGTTACCAACTACGGAAACATTATTGAAATAAGCAGGTTTCCCTTCGGTTATTCTTATCTCCATATCAATAACATTACCATCAGCACTTACTTCTACCGGGTTTATTGTAGAGAATAAGTAGCCATTATTCTGATAAAGATTCGTTAAATCATCTCCATCTGGTTTCGTATCGTCCGCTATTCGTTTTTTTAATAGAACACCATTGTAAGTATCCCCTTCTTTCAGTCTTAAAACACTTGATAACTGTTTATCTGTATAAATGCTATTACCTACAAAATCTATTTTTCCAAAGGTGTATTTTTCACCTTCTTCAATATTAATATTAATGCTAATTGTGCTATCATCATTAATAAAAATTGAATCACCTAGTATACGAGCATCCCTAAATCCTTTTTCCTTGTACTTATCAACAACACTTTCAAGGTCTTCTTTAAAATCTCCTTCTATATATTTGGAACGTTTTAAAAATCGGATAGGATTCTTTTTTTTGGTATTCTTCATGGCCTTCCGTAGCTTTTTGCCTTTAAGCACTTTGTTGCCACTAAAAACTATATCTTTTACTTTTATTTTATTACCTTTATTAATATTAACAACCATATCTACTCGTGTCTTTTGAATGGAGTCGATTACTTCTGAGGTTGAAATATTGATTTTAGAATTTAAATACCCTTCTTTTTTATATTTATTAGCTAGGTAGTTTTTTGTTGTTGTAATAAGGTTTTCTGTTACTTTAACGCCTTTTTGAAGATTATTATCCTTAATAACTCCTTCTTTTTTTGACTTCTTTATTCCGTTAATAGTCAATTTATTGAGTTCCGGAAGATCTGAAAGCTGAATTTCTAAAAAAGCCGTATCACCTTCAATTTTAATAATATAAAGCTCTATGTCGCTGAATAAATTAGATTTCCAGAGTTTTTTGATAGCATTACTAATCTTTTCTCCAGGAACAAAGATTTCATCACCTTTGGTTAATCCAGAATAGGTTACAATAGTTTGAGAGCTGAAACTTGTATTACCTTTAACCGAAATATCTCCAATAGTATATTTTTTACCATTATCAAATGAAATTTCCTGAGCCTGTAGCACAGAGCAAATAAATATGAAGAATACTGGGATTACTTTGAACAGTAATTTTTTGGATAGTAACTTATTGTTTACTAAGCTGGTCACTTGTTTTTCCAAATCGTCTTTCTCTATTTTGATAACTATACAGGGCTAAATACAATTCTTCTTTTGAAAAATCAGGCCAAAGCGTATCTGTAAAATACAGTTCGGCATAGGCTATTTGCCATAATAAAAAATTACTTATTCGTTGCTCACCACTTGTCCTGATAAGCAAATCTACATCAGGTAAATTTTGCGTGTAAAGATGCTGATTTATTATGGTTTCATCAATTTTTTCAGGGGAAATTATATTATTTTTAACGTTATTCGCAATTTCTTTCATTACATGGACTAATTCTTCTCTTGAACCATAACTAAGAGCTAGTGTTAGAATCATTCTTGAGTTATTTTTCGTGCTTTCAATTACTTCAAGTAATTCATCTAAAACTTTAGAGGGTAACAATTCTAGGTTCCCAATTGCATTGAGTTTGATATCATTATCCTGTAATCTATGAATTTCTTTACGTAATGAGGAAACAAGAAGTTTCATTAAAGTATCAACTTCATACTTTGGTCTTCTCCAGTTTTCTGTAGAAAATGCATATAGTGTTAAATATTTTAATCCAAGTTCTGCTGAGGCTTCTACAACTTCACGCACCGCTCTTGAACCTTTTTCATGACCAATTGTACGAAGTAATCCTTTCTGTTTTGCCCATCTTCCATTACCATCCATTATCACAGCAATGTGTTTTGGTAATTGTTTAGATTTAATTTGATTTTTATAGTCCACGTAGTTAAAAATTACAGTAACAAGGTTTTCTGCCAAAAGTATAAGTTAGGGTTGCCCCTGTAAAAACATACCAGTCGTTATTATTGGTATTACCAAAACTTAAATTCTCTCTTAAGGGTTTGGAGTCCGGTATACTTCCGTCTAACTCATCTGTGGAAGTATATCTCGCCCCAACTTCTACCGCAAAAATAAGCTTTTCTGTTATAGTAGTTTTAAAACCTAAGACCATTGGTATACCAAAGGCATTACTTTTTGTGTTTTCATTGATTCTAATACCACTATTATTAAAATAATAATTATCAAATGTAGCAAAAGATATGCCAGTGTATAAATAAGGTGTTGACTTATTTCCCTCTTCATGTAAATTAAAATCTAAGAAGGTAAACTCTATGCCTCCAGACAGCTCTATAAAATTATTTTTAAAACTGTAATTCCTTTGCTTTCTTCTTGGATCATCAGATTGGGAATCCATACCTTCAATATCAGCTATAATTAATGAAATTCTTAAGGTATGTCTTGGACTTCTGTTCCATTTGTAAATACCACCAAACGCTGTTTTATTTGGTGCAATATATCTACTGGATCCAATGTCTCCTATAAAATTAGTCCCTCCGGCAAAAATACCTATTTCATGAATTTGCCCAATACAATGAGAAGTGCTAAAAATAAGAATAATTAATATTGTAAAATACCTCATTAATTCTAAAAAGTTTGCAAATATAACAATTAACCCGAGCCTTTTTCATTTTGGGTAGAATTGTATTTGAGATAACAACTATTCTTAAATTTTATTGCCTAATTTCGTTTGTCTTCTCCCCAAAGAAGTTTTTTTCGAAGTGTTCTTAAAAAGCTCTCGTTTTTTAATTCGATCATTTTAATTTTGAAATTTGCTTTTTTAATCAGAACTGACGTATTATTTTGTAATGTAGCTATTCTTGAATCTAAAGAAACCAAATAATTATCTTCTCTACCACTTACTGTTAACTTTATTTCGGTAATATCAGGAATGACCAATGGCCGAGCGTTAAGATTATGAGGGGCTATTGGCGTAAGTACGATGCTGTTTGCTCCAGGTGTAATGACTGGCCCACCACAACTTAGTGAATATCCGGTTGATCCGGTTGGTGTAGAAATGATTAGACCATCAGCCCAATATGAAGTTAAATACTCGTCGTCTAATAAGGTTTCTACCGTAATCATAGATGTAGTATTCTTTCTGCTTACAGCTATTTCATTTAGTGCAAAATTTAGTTCTTCCAGATCCTTATTTTTTGAGGATGTTTCAATTTGTAACAAGGTTCGCTCAGATATTCTATACTCCTTATTAAATATGCTAACTAAAGCATCTTCAATTTGGTCGTCTTGAATTGTAGCTAGAAAGCCCAACCTTCCTGTGTTAATTCCCACTATAGGAATATCAGAGTCTTTGACGTATGTGATAGCCCGTAAAATTGTACCATCACCACCAATACTTATCAAAAGATCAAAGGTGCTATCTAATTCCGTGTAAAACTTAAAATCTTTATAGTTTCTTAATACAACTTTATTTTTTTTGAGGAGAGAGAAAAATTCTTTTTCAATGTAAATAGAAGCATCTGCTTTATCCAAAAAATCGCAAAGAGTAGTAATAGATTCAGCTGAGGTATTATGATAGAACTGACCAAAAATTGCAATCTTCATACAATTAAATATTAAGATATTTATTTAAATAATCAGATCGCTCTTTTAAATTTTCTATAAAAGTATCATTCTCATGATCTGAAACAATATTGTAACTGTAACGCCTAAATGATTGCATTATATCATTTAAAGGTACGTTTGCAATTTTTAATGTTATTTGAGTAACGTCATTTTTCATTTTTGATATAAAACAACCCAAAACCTTCCCGTCATTGGATTCAACTATTTGACATACCTCACTGAATGAATAATCATGTATTCCTTTTTCAACAATAAGCACACCACCTGCCTCAGAAAAGAATGGGGTTTCCCCAAATAAATTAATGATATCATTCAACTCATAATAACCCAGGTACTCATTTTTATCATTTAAAACAGGCATAATGTTAGATGAGTTTTCTGCAAAGGAATCCAACACATCAAGCCAGTTGGTCTTCTGTCTCACAAAAAATCCTTCTAAAGCGTATTTATATTCGTCAATGACTTTATCAGAATCAAAGCAATAAGTATCGGTTTCAGACAAGCAACCTACATAAATTCCATCATATTCAACAGGAACGTGAGAATAGGTAAGTTGATTAAATAGCAATTGTAGCTCTTTGCAAAGCGACTTACTATTTATAGGTTTAATATCGTTAATTACGTACTGAGAAAGATTCATAATTGAATTTAATAATATGCAAATTAATCAAAAAAATAGGACAAAAAGCGTTCCTTACTTTGTATTTTTGGCAAAAAATAATTCATGACAAAATTAAGTGTCAATATTAATAAAATTGCAACACTGCGTAATTCCCGGGGAGGCGATGTTCCAAATTTGATTCAATTTGCAAGGGATGTGCAGAGTTTCGGCGCAGAGGGAGTTACAATTCATCCACGACCAGATGAAAGGCATATTCGTTACAAGGATGCTTTTGATCTAAAATCAGAAGTTTACACAGAATATAATATTGAGGGAAATCCAATAAATAAATTTATCGAATTAGTTTTAGATATAAAACCAACTCAGGTGACTTTAGTGCCAGATTCTGAGGATGCTATTACAAGCAATGCGGGTTGGGACACCATTAATAATAAAGACTTTTTAGTAGATGTAATTAAAGAATTTCGACAAAACAACATTAGAACTTCTATTTTTGTGGATCCTGAAATATCTCAAATTGAGGGAGCAAAAGAAACAGGAACAGATAGAATAGAGTTATATACAGAAGACTTTGCAAATCAATTTAAATTAGGTAATAAAAAAGGCATTAAACCATATGCCAAATGTGCTGCATTAGCCAATAGTTTAGGCTTGGGAGTTAATGCAGGGCATGATCTGTCCTTAGATAATATTAAATTCTTCAAAGATAATATTCCAGGTTTATTGGAAGTTTCTATTGGCCATGCACTTATTGTTGAGAGTTTGTATTTAGGGATAGAGAATGTGGTGAACTTGTATTTACATAAATTAAAATAATGCAGATACTGCATTCCATTATACATGGTCAGGGTCAGCCCTTCATAATTCTTCATGGCTTTTTAGGCATGAGCGATAACTGGAAATCACTTGGAACAAGATTTAGTGATGAAGGATTTGAAATGCACTTAATAGACCAGCGAAACCACGGAAAAAGCTTTCATAGTGATGAATTTAGTTACGAAATTCTAGTTGAAGATCTAAAGTCATATTGTGACGAACATGATTTAAATGATATTATTTTGTTAGGTCATTCAATGGGAGGCAAAACGGCAATGCTGTTTGCAGCCACATACCCAGGCTATATGTCTAAATTAATTATTGCTGACATAGCTCCTCGATTTTATCCAAGGCATCATCAAGATATTCTTAATGGATTATCTGCTTTAGATTTTAGTATTACTAAATCAAGGATGCAAGCTGAAGAGGTGTTGAGCAATTACGTAACACATGTTCCTACAAGAAAATTTTTATTGAAGAATGTTTATTGGAAAGAGAAGGGGCAATTGGCTTTACGAATTAACTTGGAAGCATTAATTGAAAACATTGATGAGATAGGAGAAGGGTTACCAAATTTTTTAAAGTTTGAAGGTGATGCCTTGTTTTTAAAAGGAGATAGATCTGAATATATTAATGATGATGATGAAAGATCAATTAAGGCACAATTTGAAAATGCCATCATTTTTACAATTAAAGAGGCTGGACACTGGTTGCATGTTGAAAATCCCGATGGCTTTTTTGAAGCAGTTATGAATTTTGTTTATTTTTAATCAAACAAAATAAAAAATATGAAACTCATCATTCGCTTACTACTAAATGCCTTGGCGGTCGTTGTTCTTGCAAAGATACTTAACGGAGTGACAGTAGACACTTATCTTACCGCAATAATTGTAGCAGTAGTTCTATCTGTTTTAAACTTATTTGTAAAACCTTTTTTAATAATTTTAACATTACCAATTACAATTATAACGCTAGGACTATTTCTGTTGGTGATTAATGCCTTAATTATACTATTGGCAGATAAATTGATTGATGGATTTTCAGTTAGTAGCATTTGGACTGCCGTTTTGTTTAGTATTCTTTTGTCTTTGTTACAGTCCTTATTGCATTCATTTCTTAAAGAAGATAGAAAACGTACTTAAATAGTGTGTGTTAAAACTTTGTAAGGTTTATAAAATGTTGTAATTTTGCAGGCTAAAATTTAAGTCAATTAATAATGAATATTACAAGAGAAAACATTGATGCTTTAAACGCTGTTGTAAAGGTTGATATAGAGAAAAAGGACTATAGCGATAAAGTTGAAAAAATATTATCTGATTATAGAAAAACGGCAAACATTCCAGGTTTTAGAAAAGGTCATGTGCCAATGGTAATGGTCAAAAAGCAATATGGAAAAGCAGTATTAGTAGATGAGGTTAACAAATTATTGCAGGATGCATTAAACAAATATCTTACTGAGGAAAAGCTGGATGTATTGGGTAATCCATTGCCAAAAGCACAAGATGATCTCGATTGGGATTCTGATGCATTTTCATTTGAATTCGAATTAGGATTAGCACCAGAATTCAATGTTAATTTGAAAGGGAAAAAAGCAATCACTCATTACAATATCGTTGCAGATAAGAAAATGATCGATGATCAAGTAGAAAACATGCAAAAACAGTATGGTAAATTGTCTTCTCAAAAAGTAATTGAAAAGGATAGCGAAATTACGGGAACTTTCAAAAATGAGGAAAAGGAGATAGAAAACTCTGTGACTTTGACATTAGATAAGTTTAAAGGTAAAACAACTGCGAAGAAGTTTGTTGGAGCCAAAGTAGGTGATAGTATTGAACTTAAAACAAAAGGGTTGTACAGCGATGATCACGACTTAATGCACGCATTAAAAGTATCACATGACGATGTGCATGGCTTAGATATTGATGTGGCATTTACAATTAGCGAAATTAACAAGCGTGAATTGGCGGACTTAGACCAAGAATTGTTTGATAAGCTATTTGGCAAAGGAGTAGTTACTTCAGTAACTGAATTAAAAGCTAAGATAAAAGAAGATGCAGAAAAACAGTTTGTACAGCAATCAGATCAGAAACTATTAAATGATGTCACGGAGTATTTAGTGGAATCTACAAAATTTGATCTTCCGGCCGAATTCCTGCAAAAATGGATTCAAAATTCAGGAGAGGAACCATTAGATGAGAATCAGGCTAAAGAAGAATATGAGAAATCAGAAAAAGGTTTGCGCTATCAATTGATAGAAGGGAAATTAATGCAGGAGAATAATATCAAAGTAGATATAGAAGATATAAAAGAAAGCGCCAAGGCAATGATTAAAGTTCAGATGGCCCAATTTGGTCAAATGAATCCATCAGAAAAGGAGCTTGAAGATATATCTGCAAGAGTACTGTCAAACCAAGATGAGGTCAAACGAATATCTGAACAAGTTGTAAGTCAAAAGTTACTAGCATTTTACAAGGAAAAGGCAAATATTAAGACTAAAGAAATCACTTATGAAAACTTCGTCAAAGAAGTTTATGGTGATAAAAAATAAAAAGTCATTTATAGAATAAATCAGTATATTTAGGCGTTAAATTGTATTGGTTTAACGCCTTTTTAATATCAATCATTTTTAAAGAAATAGAATGGATTACGCAAAAGAGTTTGAAAAATTCGCAATAAAAGATCAAGGAATAAGCAGTATGTACTACAATAAAATAATGAGCAGTATGTACCCAACGAACCTCACTCCAAATATCATTGAAGAACGCCAAATGAACATCGCAATTTTTGATGTATTCTCACGTTTAATGATGGATAGAATCATTTTTATGGGTACGGGTATTAATGATCAGGTTGCAAACATAATTCAAGCCCAGTTATTGTTTTTAGAAAGTACTGATTCTTCAAAAGACATTCAAATTTATATAAATTCACCAGGTGGTAGCGTTTATGCAGGTCTCGGAATTTATGATACCATGCAGTTTATAAAACCTGATGTGGCAACGATTTGTACAGGCATGGCGGCATCAATGGGAGCGGTATTATTATGTGCCGGAGCCAAAGGTAAACGAAGTGGGTTGACCCATTCCAGAGTTATGATACATCAACCGTTAGGTGGGGCTCAGGGTCAAGCAAGTGACATTGAGATTACGGCAAGAGAAATATTGATTTTGAAAGAAGAGTTATATAAAATTATCAGCAAACATACAGGTCAGAAATATGATAAAGTGTATGCAGATAGTGATAGAGATTATTGGATGAAGGCAGATAAAGCTAAAGAATATGGTATGATTGACGAAATATTAGTTCGTGAATAGTAGAAATAATAGAATTGTCATTTTGGTTTAAAATAGAACCTCAATTTAAGAGATATTTCGACTACCCTCAATATGACAGTTAATTGATAGAGTAAATACAATTATTTAAATTTTGGATTGACATTTAGAATTTAGAGTATTGGAATTCTTAAATATATGGCAAAAGAAATATTAGAATGTTCATTTTGCGGCAGAAAAAAGCCCGAGACCAATTTATTAATTGCAGGTCTGGATGCTCATATTTGCGATAGATGCATTGAACAGGCGCATGGTATTGTTTTAGAGGAATCAAAAGATATTACCAGCAGTGATCTCTCGGCGGAATTAAAACTTAAAAAGCCAAGGAAGATCAAAGACTTTTTGGACGAATACATTATTGGTCAGGAACATACTAAAAGAGTTATGTCCGTTGCCGTATACAACCACTACAAACGATTATTACAACCACCAACAGATGATGATATTGAAATTCAAAAAAGTAACATCATTATGGTTGGCCAAACAGGAACGGGAAAAACCTTAATTGCTAAAACCATAGCAAAAATGTTGAATGTGCCTTTAGCAATAGTAGATGCAACAGTATTAACTGAAGCAGGATATGTTGGTGAAGATGTTGAAAGTATATTGACAAGGTTGCTTCAGGCAGCAGACTACAATCTTGATAAAGCTCAGAAAGGAATAGTATTTATCGATGAAATAGATAAGATTGCCCGTAAAAGTGATAATCCTTCAATTACCAGAGATGTTTCAGGGGAAGGTGTACAGCAAGCTTTACTCAAGTTGTTAGAGGGTACTGTTGTTAATGTACCTCCTAAAGGTGGACGAAAACATCCAGATCAAAAGTTTATAGAGGTAAATACAGAAAACATTCTATTTATTGCAGGTGGAGCTTTTGATGGTATAGATCGCCATATAACCAAACGATTAAATATGCAGGCAGTTGGTTATAGTGCTTCCAGAGCAGAGGAAATAGTCGACAAGGATAATTTATTACAATATATCATTCCAAAGGATCTAAAGGATTATGGTCTTATTCCGGAAATTATAGGACGCTTACCTGTTTTAACTTATATGAATCCGCTTGATACCAATACCTTACGAGCTATTCTTACTGAGCCTAAAAATGCCATTATCAAACAATATAAAAAATTGTTTGCAATGGACGAGATCGACTTCACGATTACAGAGGGTGCTTTAGATTTTATAGTAAATAAGGCAATAGAATATAAATTAGGAGCACGTGGTTTGCGTTCTCTATGTGAAGAGATATTAACTGATGCCATGTTCGAAATGCCAAGTGGTAATAACAAAAAACTAAATGTAACTAAAACATATGCTGAAGGAAAGATTTCTAAAACTACCTTAAAAAAATTAAAAGCAGTTTCTTAGAACTATTTAAGAATCATAAAAAACCACTCAAGATTGAGTGGTTTTTTTTATTTGATTGGTATGCCTTTGCTTGTCACTTAAGTTAACTTCTGATCAAGGAGTTTAATTTGCGTATTGGACTGTTCATCACAGTATCTTTTTTTACAACTCCAACCACTTTTACAAGCAGTAAATAAAAAAAGTAATCCAATTACAAGAATTAACTTTTTCATTTTATAAATGGTATTGATTAATAGCCTAATTAATACCTAAAACAAGTAGAAGCTGAGGTTTGTTAATTTGGGTAGTTATGTTTGTAACAGACATTTGTTATCATTATTCTAAACAATAAATCTGTTACTAAATTACCAAAGAACAAGGGGCAAAATTAATCTAATTAATTTTTACCCACTTAGTTCAATGGATTGATTAATAGCACTGTAAATATATGGGTGAAATTATTATTTACCATAGATAAACCAGGCTTTTAGATGAATGAGAAATTAAACTCGACAAACTACAATATTCTATTATGTAATTTATCGAAAATCATCAAAAAGACGTAATTTATTGAAAAATAATTATAAAATATTCTATATTTTAATTATATAATAATAATAACTCTATTTCATTAAGAATAATATATGAAGGTGATTTTTGAAATTAATTAAAATTAGCCATAATCGTTTAAATTAACTTTTAAACAAGAATTTCAGAAAAGTATTACAAAAAAATATCGATGAAAATAAAAAGAAAATTTAATTATTAGTTCAATTCTAATAGATCATCCAAATAATCTCTTGTGTTGGATAGCCTTGGGACTTTATGCTGGCCTCCTAATTTATTATTGTGTTTTAACCAATCGTAGAATAACTGTTGTCTCGCAACAATTATTTTAGGTTTATTAAGTGTCATATTATTGTATCGTTTAGCTTCATAATCAGAATTTATTGATTTTAAGGCATTGTCAAACAGCTCATTGAAGTAATTAATGTCTTCAGGAGGAGTTTTGAATTCTATAAGCCACTCATGGGCTCCTTTTTCCTTTCCTTTCATAAAAATTGGAGCAGCAGTAAAGTCAACAATTTCTGATTGCGTTTTTTTACAGACTTTTCTAAGAGCATGTTCCGCGTTTTCGATTATTAATTCTTCACCAAATGCATTGATATGATGTTTAGTGCGTCCGCTTACTTTAATTCTGTATGGGTTTATAGATGTAAACCTAATAGTATCTCCAATTTTATATCGCCAAAGTCCAGCATTGGTTGTTATTATAACCGCATAATTTTTATTTTTTTCGACTTCACTAAGAGGAATTACCTTTTCTTTTGAAGTCCCGTAGAATTCCATATCTATGAATTCATAAAAAATACCATAATCCAGCATTAGTAATAGTTCTGATGAATTATTTTGATCTTGAATTGCAAAAAATCCTTCAGAAGCATTATATATTTCATAATAGCTAAACTTTTTATTAGGCAGAATTTTTTTATACTGTTCGGTATATGGTACAAAGCTTACGCCTCCATGAAAATACACCTCCAGATTTGGCCAGATATCAAATAAATTTGTCTTTCCAGTTCTATCAAGTACTTGATTTAACAAAACCAACATCCATGAAGGAACTCCTGCCAGGCTTGTCACATTTTCCTGAATGGTTTCGTTTACTATGGCTTGCATTTTAGATTCCCATTCGCTCATTAAGGATACTTTACTGCTTGGCGTACTGCTGAATTCCGCCCAGAAAGGCATGTTGTCAATTAATATAGCACTTAAGTCACCAAAAATTGTCCCATTTTCTTTGTACAATTCTTTACTCCCGCCTAGTCTTAAACTCTTACCTGTAAATAATTGAGAATTTTCGTTGTTATTTAAATACAAACAAAGTAAATCTTTACTAGCGGCATAATGACAATCTTCTAAAGATTCAGGGCTAACAGGTATAAATTTACTTTTGGAATTAGTTGTTCCGCTGGATTTTGCAAACCATTTAATAGGAGTGGGCCAAAATATATTGTTTTCACCGCGCCTGGACCGTTCAATAACGTTTTGATACTCCTCATAATTCGTTACTGGAATAGTATTCGCAAAATCACTGTAATTCTTAATCGAGCCAAAATCGTATTTTTTGCCAATTTCTGTATCTTTTGCAATATCAATTAAGCTTAACAGCAATTCATTCTGAACTTCATTGGGGTATTTTAAAAACAATTCAATTTGATGAAATCGTTTTTTTAAAAACCAGGCAGCAATCGAATTAATTAATGGAATTGGCATATTTGCTGTATCTTTAAGAACTAAAAATAACACTTTTTTTATTATGAATTATCAAGGTGTTTTAAGAAAAATGGAAACTGAATTTGCTCACCCGATTCAGTATTTTCTGGTATTTGATAATGATTTTATAAACATGAATCAATTATTAAATAAAAAACTGACTATTAAGTTTGTAAAATATCAATGTTTGAACTGTGGTCTGGATTTGACAATTTACAGACAAGGGTTTTGCAGAACTTGTTTTTTTGATATTCCCCAGGCAGCGGATTGGATAATGAGGCCGGAGCTAAGTACAGCTCATCTCGACAAAGAAGACAGGGATTTGGAGTATGAAAAAAAAGTTCAGTTACAACCTCATGTGGTCTATTTGGCCAATTCCAGCAATGTAAAAGTTGGAGTAACCAGAAAAAGTCAGGTGCCTACCAGGTGGATAGATCAGGGTGCCCATGAAGCCATAGAAATTGTAGAGGTTCCAAACAGGTATCTTGCAGGTATTACGGAAATTGCTCTCAAAGAACATGTTTCCGACAAGACTAACTGGCGAACTATGCTTCAAAATAAAATTAAAGATGAAGATTTAGTTGAATGGCGAGATAAATTAGAGCAATATATTCCAGATGAAGCTAAGGACTATTTTATTGAGAGCAATTCAGAAACTCATTTAGAATTTCCTGTAAAAGATTATCCTGAGAAACCAAAAAGCTTGAATTTAGAAAAGACACTGGCTTATATTGGAATGCTCAAAGGAATTAAAGGACAATACCTGATTTTTGAAGATCAAACCGTTTTTAATATTAGAGCCAATGAAGGATTAGTTGTGAATATTGAAGTTGGAATATAACTAATCAATTTCAATTAGTATCCTGTCAAATCCACCATCAAGTCCTAATACAAATGCGTCTTGATAGCCTCTTGCCCTTAATTCATCACAATAATCAATAGCATCTCCTATTCTTTTAAATAACCCAGAAAAAAACCTGTTAAATCTATCGTCATACCTCTTAGAGAATAGGTTTTCTACACCATCATAATAACCTTTTTTAGGATTTTTTTGCAATTTAAAAGCCCCAACTTGAACACTGTAAACAATTAACGTTGAAGACTCATCTTTTAAGGTATCCATGAGTTCTTGAAAATTGTCGGAAGTCTGTGCATTTAAAGAAGAAAATGATAATAAACTAGCTAAGAAAATTATTGAGAAACCAAATTTCATTGTTTAAGTAGTTTGTTTAACAATCCTAAATTACGATTTTTTTAAGAATTTTCGATTAAATCAAATCAATTATTAATTTTCACGTTTTATTATCTTCTAAAAATCTGATAATTAATATTTTGTAAATAAAAATACTATGAAAATTCCTGTTATGTTTTATGTTGCAATAACCTCAATTGTGCTAGGAATTGTAACCATCATGGTCTCTATGAATATGCCTTCAATTGGGTATTTCACACAACCTTAGTAGAACAAAATTTTGGTTGCAGTAATGGTGTGTAAGGTATTGACTAACAATTACACTTCAGAAAAAACGTTTCTAGATTTTTATGAAGACCGACCTACAGAATAGAACGATCAGAATTAATTAACGGTATCTTGCTGCTTTTTCTTATCGCCTAATATACCACCCAATATATTTTTTATTGGGTCTTTTGGCTCTGATTTAGTTGAGTCTGTTTTAGTTTTGTTCTCACCAATTATATCATCTAGCACATCTTTTACAGGATCTTTTGGTTTAGCTCCGATTGTATCTGTGTTGTCACTTGCAATGACATCTTTTAATAAATCTTTAATTTTGGTCTTACCTTTATTGATCACCTTTTGCTTTTGTATCTCAATAAGCTTTTTGGTTAGATTGGTAATACCAGATGTAAGATCTGTAGAAACATTTGGGTTGGTAACTGAGCCACTAACAGTTGCTGTTACAGGAATAGATATATCATATACTGTACTATCGTCAATTTTAGAAATTAAATTGTTAACCTCGTTACCCAAATATTTTGCCGGTACATCAAATACAGCCCTATAACTCATAGTTTTATTAAAACTATGAGAGCCATCAACTTCTATATTAATATCATTATATGTTAGACTAAATGGATTTACGTTGACTTTTCCATTTTCAAAAATCAATTTAGTTTTAAGATCTTTTAATACCAATTCATCAAAATCAACAAAATTTAGGGCACCTTTTAATTTATCAAAGATCAGAGCATTTTTGGGTTCAACTTTTGCGGTTAGCAATTCTGCAAATGCATTCCCGGAAATTGAGTTATAGTTAGGAGTGAATTCATTATTTAGAGTGCCTTCTATATTTAAAGTTGAATTCAGTTTCCCTTGCAAGGCTTTTGCAACTGGAGCGAGATTTTGAAAAAGTTCTAAATCTTTGAATGACTGGGAAATATCAAAATTACTAATGCCAATATCCATATTAAAAACGGGTGTCTTTGTTTTTGTAACAACATTTCCTGTAAGTGCTAGACTCCCTCCGAAAACACTGGATGTCATATTACTGAAAGTGGCTTTTTCATCTTTAATGATAATTTTACCTTTTACATCTTTAAGCGTTAAATTATCATAAACAACGGTTTCGGCATCAGCAATAATTGTGCAATCCAGAAAAGCGGGTATTTTAAGAGCTTCTTTTAATTTATTTTCTGTTTTTGAAAGAGCTTCTTCAACCATAAAATCATTAACCGCAAATGAATTTGAATTTACAACGAAATTCCCCCGCAGATTTTTGTCGCTTAACAGGAAACCCAGTAAATTATTAATGGTTCCTGTTGCTTTTAAATCACTTGTTCCAGTGGTTGCAGTAAAAGCTTGAAGCGTCACTAATCCGGGTCTAAATTCAATATCTGCTTTTGAGATATTTATTGGATTCACAATATCTTCAGAAGAAAAGATAAAATTGGTAACACTTACTTGTCCATTGTTTTTTGTTCGCTCATAAGCATTAGTTTCAATAGCATTCATATCAAAAACGGTTCGTAATTTTCCTGACAAAACACCACTTAATGAATGCTCTAATTCAATAGGATAAGCTTTGCTGATATTAGCAAGATTTATAGTGCCATCAACATTAGCATCCACCAAAATATCTTTAGTAAGGTCTTTAATAGTAGCTGAAGATTTGAATTCATCTTGATCTATTGTAAATTTTAGATCGCTAATATTCACGTAGGTATCATCAGGATTTCCTGATTCATTTTTAATACTTGCATTAATAAAAATATCATCAACATGTTTGGGAAGATCAGGATATTTGAATGATGCATCACTTGATTTAAAGGTTATATCAAGGGTTGGAATAGTTGTTTCAGTATTAAACCCTTTTATCAGACCGTTTACTCTAAAATTTCCATCGGTTTTTACATTTTCAAGGTCTTTAGTATAATCTTGTGGTATGACAGCAAGAAATTCTTTAAAAGAAGATCCTGTATTTTTAAACCTAATATCCATTTCCTGTCCTTCTTCAAGCAGTTTTACAAATCCTTCAAATTCCAGAGGTAAATGATTTACAGAACCTATGTTATCTTTAAAAGAGTATTTATTTTGATTTAGATCCACCTCTATTAATGCATCTAATTTTATGACGATATTTCTTACGTAATTTGTGCTGTCAATACTTAAACTGACATTGGCTGTGCTAAGAGTATTTAGCTCCGAAATATTTGAAGAAAAAGATCCTTGACCGGAATGATTTACCTCAGTTACATTTAAATTGATATTTGACAACTCATCAAGATAAGTAATTGCACTATTAATAATATCGTAATCTTCTATATTAAACTTAAAGTCAGGATATCCGCTATTTTCTGAAAAGGATTTTTCAGTTTCTTTAGCAATATCATAGTTGTTGTTACCAAATTTGTCGGTTTTAATTGTTAAAAGAGCTTCGTCAATTGCCACAGATTTAACAACAATTGGTTCGTCACTTGCTTTTTTAAACAATTCTTTTATTGACATGTCATATGCAATGGACTTAGCTGTTACAAAAGTTTCACCTTCAAAGGGTTTATTATTAAAGATTTTTAAATTATCCACAGTAATATTGGCTTGGGGAAAACTACTTAAAAGACTTAAGCTGACATCATCAAAATCTACTTTTGCGTTCACATTATTATTTAAAAATGTTTTAACTGTACCTTTTATTTGATTTTGAAACAAAAATGGGGTGGCTATTAACAGTATCAAGACTATTAATATAGAAATGCCAATAATTTTGAATAGTTTTTTCAATTGTAGTGAATTTAAAACTTTGTTATATGTACGCAAAAATGATGCAAAAAGACGACTCTCTATAAATTATAAAATCTATAATAATTCTATTTCCTCATTTACTTTTAATTTAAAACGCTTTCTAAAGGCATAAACACCAAGATATAAAAAGGGTGTGTCTGTCATGGCTACCAAAACCTTAAATACGAAACCAGATACCAATAAGCCGCTAAAATTACTCCATTCAATTTTGCCGAAGGAGCACAGTAAAAACAATACAGCAAATGTGTCTACGAATTGAGATAAGAAAGTTGAGAAATTATTTCGCAGCCATAAGTGTCTGCCTTTTGTCAATCGTTTCCAAAAGTGATAAATATGGATATCAATAAATTGAGCCAAAAGATAGGCCATCATACTGGCAAAGACCGCAATTGCTGTACTGCCAAAAACGGTTTTAAACATATCATCACCAACAGGTGACCATGTTGTTGCAGAAACTGCATTGGCTGTATAAACAATTAGCATTGAAAAAAAAGAAGCAAAAATTCCAGCAATCACAACATCATTCGCACGTTTTTTACCATAAATTTCGCTGATAAGATCTGTAATTAAAAAGGTGATAGGATATGGCAAAATACCAACTGAAATCTCAAATAATTTTGTCCCAAAGATTTCAATATTAAAAGGATACCAATAAAAAAACTTTTGAAAAATTAAATTGGAAACTACCAAGGAAGTTATGAATAATGCGCCAAGCAACAGGTAAATTCGTTGGGCTACAAGTTTGTCTTTTGAAGTCATCAAAATGGTTAATAAATACTTGTTGTAAATATAATCTAATAAAATTTCTTTTAGTTATTTTGCTTACACGAATGAAACCCACTAAAAAAGTCTACATATCACTAGGTAGTAATAAAGGAGACAAATTCCATAATTTACAAAAGGCAATAAATGCAATTTATCAGAAGATTGGGAATGTTAAAATTATTTCTAAAGTTTACAAAACACCTTCATTTGGCTTTAAAAGTGATGATTTTTTAAATGTTTGCGCGATAATTGAGACCGATTTTACGGCGAATAGAGTTTTGAAAGAACTTTTAAAAATTGAAAAGAACTTAGGCCGAATACGCTCAAAAACAAGGGGTTATAAGGACAGAACAATTGATTTGGATATTATTTTTTATGAAGAAGAAATAGTTAATACAAAGTCACTCAAAATCCCACATCCGGAATTGCATAAAAGAAGGTTTGTTTTAAAACCTTTAAGTAATATTGCTTCAAGTTATATGCATCCTATACTCAAAAAAGAAGTTAAGGATTTACTGCAGGAATGTAATGATAAAAGTACACTTGAACCTATAAATATTTGGTTAAAAAATCCTAACAGAAAATATCAATTCTCAAAGTTCAATTATATAGCAATCGAGGGTAATATTGGTGCAGGCAAAACTAGTTTAGCAAATAAAATAGCCAATGATTTCAATGCGAAATTGATATTAGAACGTTTTGCAGATAATCCATTTTTACCCAAATTCTATAAAGAACCTCAGCGATATGCTTTTACTTTAGAAATGTCTTTTTTAGCGGATAGATACCAGCAAATCAGCGATGATCTATCACAGCTGGATTTATTTAAGGATTTTATTGTCAGTGATTATGATGTTTTTAAATCTTTAATATTTTCAAAAATCACATTGCAAGAAGATGAATTTAAATTATACAGGAAGTTGTTTTATTTAATGTATAAAGATATTGCTAAACCCGATATTTATGTATATTTATATCAAAATTCAGAAAGGCTTAAGGAAAACATTAAGCAACGAGGTAGAGAATACGAGCAAAACATAGATACTGATTATTTAGAAAAAATAAACACAGGTTATTTAGACTTTTTGCGAAATCAAACTGAGATAAAAACAACTATTATTGACATCTCAAATAAGGATTTTGTTAAGAGTCGGAAGGACTATTTGAAGATAGTGGATGAAATGACTTGTTTAGTCGATAATTTGTCTAATTTATAAGAAAATTTTGTAAATATTTGTTTCTTACAACTTTGTATTGTTAATTTGGCATTAAATTAATTAGATTTTGATCAAAAACAAGGGATTTTTTTTAGTCTTAATTGCGTTACTTTTTTTTGGCAATTATTCAATTTCACAAAATACTTCAAATAGAGGCAGATCTAAAATCACTGCTTTATCCAAGGTTAATCCAAATAATTATAATAAATGGTATGCTGGTTTAGGTGCACAGCACATATTTGTTCATTCAGATCTGCGTAATTTTGGTGTCAATGACAGAAAAGGTGAATTTAGCTATGGTTTTTATGCTTACGGTGGCATCATGTTCAATTCTATAATAGGGCTGGAAGCTAAGGTCCATTTCAACGATATTTATGGAGAACCACAACAATGGGCTGACACTTATGATGTAAGATATACACCTCTTGGTTTAGATGAGGTTTATTTTGAAGGTGAATCTGTTGGGATTAGATTATTAGGTGTTTTCAATTTAAGTAATATAGCACCTAGTGGTAAACGTTATCAGCGAAAATGGAATTTTGCATTTTATGCTGGAATAGGATATCACCAATATACTTCTAAGTTGTATTCTCTGGAAACAGAGGAAGAGCTCTCTGGGCCTAATTTTCAAACTAATGAATTACGAGAGGATTGGGCAAGCTCATGGTATTTACCTGTAGAATTTGGTGTTAGTTACAGACTTAATAGACGGGTTGATATAGAATTTAGACCAGCATTAAACATAAATCATGAGGACGACTTTGATGCTGCAATATCAGATAAACAAAATTTTGAGTTATTCTTTACAACTAGTTTAGGTGCTGTTTATAAATTTGGTGACAAGAGAAAACACTTAAAATGGACAAATCCTTATGACGAAGCACTGATAGAATTAGGAGATGAAAAAGATGAGTTTGAAATTAAAGATATTGATGGTGATGGTGTGATTGATGAATTAGATAAGGACAATTACACGCCTAAAGGAGTTAAGGTTTATGGTGATGGTACTTCTATAGATTCAGATGGTGACCAAACTCCTGATTATAAAGACAAGTGTCCATTCAAGAAAGGCAAGCCATATCTTGAAGGTTGTCCACCAACTAAAGATACGGATGGAGATAGTGTATTTGATGACGTTGATGATTGTCCAACAATTCCAGGTCCAAAATCCAATAATGGATGTCCAACAATTCCAGAATCGGTATTGAAAGAGTTGAACTATATTGCGAAAAATATATATTTTGAAACTGCACGAGCTAAGATTAAACCTAGGTCCTATGGAGACTTGACAAGAATTGCTGAAATTTTACAACAATTCCCTAATGTACGTTTCTACGTAGACGGTCATACAGATAATGTTGGTAACGACACGTATAACTTAGCCTTATCAAGACGTCGTGCAGCGGCTGTAGTTGATTTCTTAGAAAATAAAGGTGTTGATGGTAGACAGTTAGAATCAAGAGGATTTGGAGAGTCCAGACCTATAGAAGCTAATAGTTCTGCTGGAGGAAGACAATTAAACCGTCGTGTTGAAATAAACCTGATTAATCCAGATCAGCAATAGAATTAGAAAATAAAATTAAAAAGGAGCTTTTATAGCTCCTTTTTTTATGAATTAATTTTACAGAACAAATCCCAAATAACTACTCCTGCACTTACGGAAATATTCAATGAATGTTTAGTGCCAAATTGAGGTATTTCAATTACTTCATCACTTGCGTCAACTACTTGTTGAGAAACTCCTTTGACCTCATTACCGAAAACAACTGCATATTTTAAGTTTTTGTCAGGTTTAAAATCATTTAACATAATAGAATTTTCAGCTTGCTCAATACTTATAATTCTGTAATCATTAAGAGATTCAATAAGATCTAAGGTGTTGTCAATATATTCCCATTCAACACTTTCTGTACTACCTAGTGCAGTTTTATGAATATCCTTATGTGGCGGACACGCAGTTATTCCACACAAATAGATTTTTTTAACTAAAAATGCATCACAGGTTCTGAAAACACTACCGATGTTATTTAGGCTCCTAATATTATCAAGAACTACTATAATAGGAGTTTTGGATGCCTTTTTAAACTCATCGACATTCAATCTATTGAGTTCACTGTTTTTTAATTTCCTCATAAATTGTGGATAATTGTAGATAACTTAGACTATAACCATTTTATAAAAAATCAAATAATAGTTACATTAGCTTTCCTTTCTAATACACAAAAATAGTATTAATAAACTAGATAAAGTTGGCAAAAAAAGCTAAAAAAATAACACCATTAATGCATCAGTACAATGCTATTAAGGCAAAGTATCCTGATGCGCTATTGTTATTCAGGGTTGGTGATTTTTATGAGACTTTTGGCGAAGATGCGATAAAAGCATCAAAGATATTAGATATTATATTAACCAAAAGAGGAGCGGGTAGCGTGAGCGAGACAGAACTTGCAGGTTTCCCCCATCATTCTATTAATACTTATTTACCTAAATTGGTAAAAGCAGGCGAGCGTGTAGCAATTTGTGACCAGCTTGAAGATCCTAAGCTCACTAAAAAAATTGTAAAGCGTGGTGTTACTGAGTTGGTAACTCCCGGAGTTGCATTAAATGATGAGGTACTTAATTCTAAGTCTAATAATTTCCTCGCATCTGTTTATTTTGGAAAGTATATTGGTGTTTCTTTTTTGGATGTGTCAACTGGTGAATTTTTAACATCACAAGGTAAGGAGGAGTATATTGATAAACTATTACAGAATTTTAAACCAAGTGAAGTTTTAGTTTCAAAACAAAAACGATCTGAATTTACTAGTACATTCGGAAAGGATTTCCATACATTTTATCTGGAAGATTGGGTATATCAAGATGATTATGCGAATGAAACTTTATTAAAACATTTCAACACGAATTCACTAAAAGGATTTGGTATTCAGGATTTATACGAAGGGATAGTTGCCTCAGGATCTATTTTACATTATCTCAGCGAGACACAACACCATAGGCTTTCTCATATTACATCTATTAATCGAATAGCAGAAGATGAATATGTGTGGATGGACAAATTTACCATAAGAAATTTGGAGCTTTATAACTCTCTAAATTTAAACGCAGTTACACTTTTAAATATTATTGATAAAACCAGTTCTCCAATGGGAGGACGTTTATTAAAGCGTTGGTTAGCATTACCTCTCAAGAATCTAGATAAAATAAAAAATAGACATGAGGTGGTAAGTTTTTTATTAAAAAATGAAACCATTCTTAACAAGTTTCAAAATCAAATAAGTCATATTGGAGATATAGAGCGATTGATTTCAAAAGTTGCTACAGGAAAAATTAATCCAAGGGAAGTAATACATCTTAAAAACTCACTGGAGGCAATAGTGCCAATAAAGTCTTTAGCATCAAATTCTAAAAACGATTCTTTAAAAATTATTGGCGATAATTTACATGGATGTTCTGTTTTAAAGGAGAAAATTAAAGAGACCTTATACGAAGATGCTCCCGTAAATATTTTAAAAGGACAAACAATTTCTTCTGATTTCTCATCAGAACTAAAAGAACTGAGGGATTTAGCTTTTTCAGGGAAAGATTATTTAGATAAAATGCTTCAGCGTGAAAGTGAGCGAACAGGAATTCCATCTTTAAAAATAGCATCAAATAATGTTTTTGGATATTATATTGAGGTCAGAAATACCCATAAAGATAAGGTTCCTGAAGAGTGGATTCGTAAGCAGACCTTGGTAAGTGCGGAGCGTTACATTACAGAAGAATTAAAAGAATATGAATCTAAAATTCTTGGTGCGGAAGAGCGAATCCTTGCAATTGAACAGCAATTATTTTCTGAGCTGGTAGGCTGGATGAGTTCCTATATAAAACCAGTTCAAATGAATGCCAGTTTAATTGGTCAGTTAGATTGTTTATCTGGTTTTACCAAATTAGCAAAAGAAAACACCTATATACGTCCTGAAATGGATGAATCCTATGAATTGGATATAAAAAATGGTCGTCACCCTGTTATTGAGCGACAACTACCTTTAGGTGAATCTTATATTCCAAACGATTTGTTTTTGGATAGGGAAACTCAACAAATTATAATGATCACCGGGCCAAACATGTCAGGAAAATCCGCAATTTTGAGACAAACGGCATTAATTGTGTTATTAGCTCAAATAGGCAGTTTTGTGCCAGCCAAAAAAGCGAGAATAGGTCTTGTAGATAAAATATTTACAAGAGTTGGTGCCAGTGATAATATATCTATGGGTGAATCTACTTTTATGGTTGAGATGAATGAAACCGCCTCTATTTTGAATAACATTTCAGAAAGAAGTTTAGTACTATTAGATGAAATTGGTCGAGGGACAAGTACATATGATGGCATTTCAATAGCATGGGCAATCAGTGAATACTTGCATGAGCATCCATCAAGAGCAAAAACGCTGTTCGCTACTCACTATCATGAACTAAACGAAATGACCGAAACTTTTGAGCGAATAAAGAATTTCAACGTATCTGTAAAGGAGCTTAAAGATACTGTATTGTTTATGCGAAAACTGGTTGAAGGAGGAAGTGAGCATAGTTTTGGAATTCATGTAGCTAAAATGGCAGGCATGCCACAACAGGTTATTCAACGAGCCAATAAGATTCTTAAAAAACTTGAAAAATCACACTCCAGTGAAGAATTGACAGATAAAGTGAAGTCCTTAAAAGATGACATGCAATTGAGTTTTATTAGCTTGGATGATCCACTTCTTGAGGAAATTAAGGAAGAAATATTGAATATTGATATTGATGTTTTAACGCCGGTTGAAGCCTTAATGAAACTTAATGGGATCAAGAGAATGCTGCAAAAAAAGAAAAGAGCTTAAATTGAATTCTTTTTATAAAAAAGCCTTTGCTTTTGTTAGAAATATTATAAATTTGCAACCGCAATCGTGGATTGCATGTTCATTAAAAACTGCGAAAGTAGCTCAGGGGTAGAGCATCACCTTGCCAAGGTGAGGGTCGCGGGTTCAAATCCCGTCTTTCGCTCTAACTTTAATAATATACCAAGTTGCTGAAGTGGTGGAATTGGTAGACACGTTGGACTTAAAATCCAATGCTCTTTGGAGCGTACGGGTTCAAGTCCCGTCTTCAGTACAAAAGCCTCATTTATATAAATGAGGCTTTTTTGTTTCAAAAGCAATCCATAATTGTTGAAATCATTTGATGAAAAAGAAAATGTTTAAATATCTTTACAGGACTGTATTTAAAATC
>JABDOZ010000180.1 GCA_013043005.1 Flavobacteriaceae bacterium
CCAATGATGAACCATTTTGGGTTCATTTATAGTAAGAGTATCCGTTTTAAAGCCTACATAACTTATAACCAATTTGGTGTATTCTCGACTGTAATCAATAGTGAAATTTCCATCAACACCTGTTACAGTTCCAATTGTTGTATCGAGCCAGTATACGTTTGCTCCTGCCAATCCTATACGCTCATTTTTGTCGTTTGCTTCCATGATCATTCCAGTAAGGGTTTCCTGTGAAGCCAAAATTCCGGGAAGCATTATTATAAAGTATATTATTCGTTTCAATTTGATTGTATTTTAATGTTCTTGTTAAGATTTGAGATTGGAATGCAGAATTTTCTACATAGCAAAATGCACTTCAAAATCAATTGAAGTGTTAAAGAAATAAAGAGAAAATCAAATTAAGAAAACCCGATCCATGAGATTTAAATCTTCGACCAGATTAGGTGGATAATAATTTTTATGTGGAATTATATGTTGTGGTAATCCTTCAAATAGATTCACATAAGAATAAATGTACGAAGCTATGAATAACTGATGTTCAAAATCTGAATTATCAAATGATTTAACAATCAACTCGTCTTGGCCTTGAAAAACATCTATCGTATCTTTACAACATGATTTTTTTGTGATAGCTTCCAATTCTTTTTCCGTTTCTTCCATCGCACACTTTTCGGCTTCAGTAAATACAGAAACATCAATCAAAACATCACCACAAAAGTGCTTTTCAACAGTAAAAGATACCGTAGAAAACAATACTAATAATGACATAAGTACTGATAAACTTTTATGCAAAATCCGTTTCAACACAGGTTAAAATTACAAAAATTAAAGGGAGAAAGGTCCTTTTTATGATGTGTTAACATTTATTTCTTTTGCTTATAGTAGTAAAAAGCAGGTAATAATAACAATAATATAATTGGCTGGATTAAGAACCGGCGAATATTAAAAAAGAGGTAATAGTCTTCTTGTCGTGGATTTAAAACAAAATATAAAAATAACGCCAGCAACAAAACATAAGCTCCTAAATAAACAAATCCAGAAAACTTGACAATATTCTTATCTTTAAAAAACACATAAAGAATTCCTAAGGACAGCACCGAGTTCATTATATATCTTATGGTAGTAAATGCTGTTAACTTAAAAACTTCACGTCTTGGATTATCTATATACAGATAATCGTTTTGAAAAAATGTTAAATAGGGATCGTAGAATAACTCATTTTCAAAAAAACGAATGGCCGCCAAAAGACCGAACAGGATAACTAGCAGTATGTATTTTGTAGCTTTAGACATTTCGCTTATTTAAATTTGAAAACCGATTGACCCAAAACATCCATAGAAGAAATACCATGCCATAGATGATTGCAGGAAAAATAACAACGTGCAAAATTTCACGTCTCCAAGGATAATGGAATAATCCAACCGACAGAATTGCAATCCTAATAAGATTTACAACATATAGTAGCGTACTTCCGGCTAACAAGTAGAATAACGTAGTTTTAAATTTTCCCGAAAATGCTATTACAAATGAAATGAACAAAATTATGATACTAATTGAATTGCACCCTTCAACCACTCTGGCTACATATTTATCTCGAATTATAATCTTCATTGTCGGTTCATCAGGATGTGCCTCAATTTTTGTTTCATAACCAAACGTATTCAAAATTTCCTGACTTTGCTTTGCAACTGTATGAGTTAAATAATCCGGATAATATTTAGAGCCGTCTGAATAATCTAAATATAATTTATAGACTACCGCTAGCACAATATAAACTGATAAAAAAGTAATAATAAACCTAATTACAGGTTTATATTTTTTAATTAGTTCCAGCACACAGAAAAATTTAAAATTGCTCCACAATTTAGTAAATGCAGTGTAATTATTTGTAGAAATTAGATACTTTTACAAAAAAAAATAACATTATGAATTTCAGTGAGTTAAAACCACTAATTCTGGAAATATTCAAAAAAAAGGTTCCGCTTGATGATATTTTACTGGAAATCTGTCTATTACTTGAAAGCAAAGTTGAGCACTACAATTGGGTTGGATTCTATTTCAAGAATGGCAATAGAAATGAGCTAAAACTAGGTCCTTATGTTGGAGAGCCAACAGACCATGTCATCATTCCATTTGGTAAAGGTATATGTGGTCAAGTTGCTTTGAGTAATAAGAACTTTGTAGTACCTGATGTTTCAGCTCAAGACAATTATATTGCATGCAGCTTAACTGTAAAGTCAGAAATAGTAATTCCAATTTTTGTAAATGAAGAAAATGTTGGTCAAATAGATATCGACTCGAATACAACTGACCCTTTTACTGAAGAAGATGAACGTTTTTTGGAGTTTGTTTGTAAAAAAGTTTCAAAAGTTCTTTAATAAATTACATTCCGGTTCTTATCGCTTCTACCGGATCTAATCTGGAAGCAGACAAAGCCGGTAAAATACCAGCAATAAGACCTATTATAGTAGAGACAATAAATCCTATAACCATGTTTTTAAAGGATAAGATAAATTCAAAATCTCCTGTAATTTGTGAGAGTCCTACTGTAGCTATCCAAACCAGAATTAGTCCAACTATACCACCTATAACAGCTAAAATGACTGCTTCAAACAAAAACTGAAATAGGATAAATCGGTTTTTAGCTCCAAGTGATTTTTGAATTCCAATTAAATTGGTTCTTTCTTTAACACTCACAAACATTATATTGGCAATCCCAAAGCCTCCAACAAGTAAAGAGAAGCCACTAATAACCCAACCAAAAACATTCATTTGGCCGGTAATATTATCAATAAAGTCGGTAAATCCCTGTAATTGATTTACAAAGAAGTTTGTAACTTCATCTGGTTTTAGACCCCTATAAAGTCTTAATCTTTGCGTGATCATTGCATTAAATTCTGCCAGATCAATCCCACTTTCTGGTTTAACCATTATAGCAGGAAATGCAAATCTGTTATTTTCTCCAAAAATTCTTCTAACAAAATTTACGGGAACAAAGACCGCCGTATCCTTTGAATTGCCAAAAAGTCCGGATCCTTCTTTTTTTAAGACTCCAATTACGTTGAATTTCCTGCCGTAAAGTCTAACCTGCTTTCCAATTGGATTAAAATCGTCAAACAAACTGTTTGCCACTTCATCACCTAAAACGACAACCGGAACTCCAGAATTCGACTCCGATTCATTGAAGAAACGACCTTGTGCTATTTGCAGGCTTTCAATATCATAATATTCATGTGTAATGGCTCCAATTCCAACATTGGTAATAGATCTATCCTGATATTTAACTGTTTCTTCACCTACATTTAATTGAAAAGTGGCAGCTTCAACATTTGGAATTTTATTGGCAATGAATTGGTACTCATCAAAAGTCATATCCGGGAATTGTTCTTTCTTCCAATTTGGAATATTCGGTGTTGGTGCGAACGAAAATCGCATGATGTAAAGTGTGCTATTATCTAATGAGCTAATACTACCCTTTATTTCCTCCTTTAAGGAGTCAACTGCAGCCAACACTGCTATAATGGAAAAAATACCTATTGTTACACCTAACAATGATAAAAAAGTACGCAACTTATTGTTGCGCAAAGCATTTATTGCAAAATAGAAGCTCTCTTTAACTAATCGAAGGTAAAAAAACATGCTTTTATAATATTTTATGTCATTTAAAATCCTGATCTAATAGCCTCTACAGGATCTAACCTTGAAGCTGAAATAGCTGGAATTACACCAGACAACAATCCAATTAATGATGATAGAGAAAATCCCAAAAATACATTAAATGTTGATAAAACAAATTCAAACTCTTCTGTAAATTGAGATAAAATTATAATCGTAAACCAAACTAGAAAAAGGCCGACTAAACCTCCAACTATTGACAAAATTATAGCCTCGAACAAAAATTGAAAAAGGATAAATCTGTTTTTGGCTCCCAGTGATTTTTGTATGCCAATTAAATTGGTCCTTTCTTTTACACTAACAAACATTATATTAGCAATTCCAAATCCACCAACCAATAAGGAAAATCCGCTTATTGCCCATCCAATAGAATTCATAAAAGAAATAATACCGTCAATAGCATTTGTTAATCCTGTCAATATATTCACAAAAAAATTGTTTATTGAATCAGCCTTGATACCTCTCCTAATTCTTAATTTTTGAGAAATCTCAGATTTTAATCCAGCCATATCAACACCAAGTTTGGGTTTAACTATAATTACATGATTCATTCTGTCGTCATTATCACCAAATCTTTTTCTTAAATAATTCGCAGGAATAAAAATAGAAATGTCATTACTGTCACCTAACAATCCTGACCCTTGTTTATTTACAACACCTATAACGGTGAACCTTTGACCGTACAACCTAACACGTTTACCTATTGGTTCACTTTCACCAAAAAGAGACTTTGCTATTTCATCTCCTATAACAACGACTGGTTTACCAGAATTTGATTCGGCTTCATTATAAAATCTACCTTTGGAGAACTTTAAAACCTGAATATCTGAGAATTCGTATGAAACAGGTACCACATTTACATTAGTCACAGAATTAGACTCGTACTTTATACTTTGCCGCATAACAAATAGCTGATAACCTACATGTTGTGCGTCTGAAAGCGATTCTTTAAGATATTTATATTCATCATAAGAAACTTCCGGAAAATTTTGTCGTTTCCATCGTGGTACCTCTGTAGGTCCAAATGAAAATTTGGCCAAATAAATCGTATTTTTATCCAGGCCACTTAGCTGATCTTTTATTTGTTTGTCTAAGGAATCTACAGCTGCTAAGACTGCTATAATTGAAAATATTCCAACAGTAACACCTAATAAGGATAAAAAGGTTCTTAATTTATTGTTTCGCAGCGCATTTATTGCAAAATAAAAGCTCTCCTTAACTAAACGTAAATAAAAAAACATACCCTTTCGATTGGAATAAAGATAAGACGTTTTTTATTAACAATTGTTACAAAAAATCTAATTCACAAGTCTAATTCCTATCCATATTTTAAAGGTAAATACGTAATTTTGACAAAATTAAAATTGCAACGTTTAAACTAGATAAAAGTCACAATGAGTCACAGTAAAAGAATTAAATCAGCATTGATTTCCGTTTATAGTAAAGAAGGGCTAGAACCTATTATTCATCAATTAGATAAATTAAATGTTACCATCTATTCAACTGGTGGAACACAAAAGTTCATTAATGACCTTGATGTTGAAGTGACTCCTGTTGAAGAAGTCACATCGTATCCATCTATTCTTGGCGGTAGAGTAAAGACCCTGCACCCTAAAGTCTTTGGTGGTATTTTAAACAGGCAGAATAATGATAGTGATATAGCAGAACTGGAAGAATATGAAATCCCTCAAATTGATTTAGTAATTGTCGATCTCTATCCTTTTGAAAAAACGGTTGCTTCTGGAGCGAATGAACAAGATATAATTGAAAAAATTGATATAGGAGGCATTTCTTTAATTCGGGCTGCTGGAAAAAATTACAGAGATGTGCTTTGCGTATCTTCAGTTGATGATTATTCAGAAGTATTGAACTTATTAAATAAAAATGAAGGAATCATAAGTGAAGAAGAAAGAAGATTATTTGCTGCTAAGGCATTTAATGTTTCATCTCATTATGATACTGCCATTTTCAATTATTTTAATAAAAATCATGAGATTGTATCATTAAAAATCAGTGAAACTCAAGGTAAGGTCTTAAGATATGGTGAGAATCCACATCAAAAAGGATTCTTCTTTGGAAATTTTGATGACATGTTCACTAAACTTCATGGAAAAGAATTGAGTTATAACAATTTGCTTGATATTGATGCTGCGGTTAACCTGATGAATGAATTTAAAACTGAAGGACCAACATTTGCTATCTTAAAACACAATAATGCCTGTGGTTTTGCCACCAGACCAACACTTCATGAAGCATATGTAGATGCCTTGGCAGGAGATCCGGTTTCTGCTTTTGGTGGTATTCTTATCTGTAATAAAGAAATTGATAAAGCTACAGCGTTAGAAATTAATAAATTATTTTGTGAGGTAGTCATAGCGCCATCCTATGAATCTGAAGCATTGGAAATTCTTAAAAGCAAGAAGAATAGAATCATGCTAATTTTAAAGGAAGTTCAACTTTCTCAAACTACTGTCAGGTCTTGCCTAAATGGTGCTTTGGTTCAGGATCGAGATAATAAAACTGACTCCATTGAAGAATTAACCCATGTAACCGAATCGAAACCCACTGCTAACGAATTGGATGATCTGATATTTGCATCAAAAATATGCAAGCATACCAAATCAAATACGATCGTACTTGTTAAAAACAAACAACTGTATGCTAGTGGTACTGGTCAGACGAGTCGAGTAGATGCGCTTAATCAATCCATTCATAAGGCTAAATCTTTTAATTTTGACCTAAATGGAGCTGTTATGGCAAGTGATGCTTTCTTCCCGTTTCCAGATTGTGTTGAAATTGCCAACAATGCTGGTATTAAAGCAGTTATACAACCAGGTGGCTCGATAAAAGATCAATTAAGCATTGATTTTTGTAATGAAAACAATGTTGCTATGGTATTTACAGGAACGCGTCATTTTAAGCATTAATTTTATTACTTTTACCACAATAAATTTAACCTCATTAATTAGGCATAAAACAATATGGGATTTTTTGATTTCCTAACCGAAGATATAGCTATTGACCTTGGTACTGCAAATACGCTAATAATTCACAATGATAAGGTTGTTGTGGATAGTCCATCAATAGTAGCACGTGATAGAATTACAGGAAAAATAATAGCAGTTGGCAAGGAAGCCAGCATGATGCAGGGAAAGACGCATGAAAACATTAAGACAATAAGACCCTTAAAAGATGGTGTAATTGCTGATTTTGATGCATCAGAACAGATGATAAATATGTTCATCAAAAATATACCTGCATTAAAGAAAAAATTCTTTACACCAGCCTTGCGTATGGTTATTTGTATCCCTTCTGGAATTACCGAAGTAGAAATGAGAGCGGTAAGAGAAAGTGCCGAAAGAGTGAACGGAAAAGAGGTTTACCTCATCCATGAACCAATGGCTGCTGCAATTGGTATAGGTGTTGATATCATGCAGCCTAAAGGGAATATGATTGTGGATATTGGTGGTGGAACAACTGAAATAGCAGTTATTGCTTTAGGTGGAATTGTTTGCGATAAGTCGGTAAAAGTTGCAGGTGATGTATTTACAAATGATATTGTTTATTACATGCGTACGCAACATAATTTATATGTTGGTGAACGAACTGCAGAAAAAATAAAAATTCAAATAGGTGCGGCTACTGAAGATCTAGAATTACCACCTGAAGATATGAGTGTTCAAGGAAGAGATCTGCTTACGGGAAAACCAAAACAGGTGCAAATCTCATTTAGAGAAATTGCCAAAGCTTTAGATAAATCAATATTGAGAATAGAAGATGCCGTTATGGAAACATTATCACAAACACCTCCGGAATTAGCTGCTGATATCTATAATACGGGAATCTATTTAGCTGGTGGCGGATCCATGCTTCGTGGTTTGGATAAACGACTTTCTCAAAAAACAGATCTCCCTGTTTATATTGCTGAAGACCCGTTAAGAGCGGTTGTAAGAGGTACTGGAATCACTTTAAAAAATCTCGTGAAATTCAAGAGTGTTCTGATTAAATAGAATTTAAATGCAACAAATAATTAATTTTATTATTAGAAACAAAAATTTTCTTTTGTTTCTGTTGCTCTTTATAATATCCTTCATTCTTACAGTACAGTCCCATTCATTTCATAGAAGTAAATTCATAAGTTCAGCTAATTTTTTAAGTGGTGGAATCTATAATTCGGTTCATAATATATCACAATACCTGGACCTTAAAACCGAAAATAAAATATTAATAGAGGAAAACTACAAACTAAGGAATTTACTATTCAATCAAACTGAAAATAATTTAGATTCAGTAATTGTTGACAGTTCATTCTATTCAAAGGAGTTTAAGTTTACTCCGGCTTCATTGATTAAAAACAGTTTTAGCAGTACCAACAATTCTCTATTAGTAGATAAGGGAGAAAAAGATGGTGTAAAAGAAGATTTTGGTGTTATTACTTCAAAAGGACTTATTGGAATAATCGACAACACCTCTAATAGTTATTCTAGAGTTGTCTCCATTTTAAGCACTAAAAGTAAAATTAATGCGCAGTTAAAAAAGACTAACCACTTTGGCACCTTATTGTGGAATGGTGATTCTCATGAGATTGTTCAACTTATGGATGTACCTAAAATTGCACCAGTTCAAATTGGCGATACCGTAATAACAGGTGGCAGGTCTACAATTTTCCCAAAAGGAATTTATATAGGTACAATTACTTCATTTCAAGTTGATAATGCTGAGGATTTTTATGAAATCAATATTAAGCTATTTAATGACATGACTAATATTGGACACGTGTATATTGTTGAAAACCTGAAAATTAAAGAGTTAATAAATCTGGAAAAATAGATGAATAGCGTTGTTGCCACAAATATTGCCCGATTTATTGCATTAGTTTTAGTGCAAGTTTTGGTTTTCAATCATATTAATTTTCTTGGTTATATTAATCCTTACATCTATATTCTATTTATCATTTTATATCCGGTAAAGAATAATAGAACCTTATTCATTTTCTTAGCATTTTTATTAGGCTTGTGCGTTGATATTTTTTCTGATTCAGGAGGCGTTCATGCTGCTGCCAGCGTTTCGGTTGCCTTCTTGAGACCTGGATTTCTAAAATCTGTATTTGGCGCTTTATACGAACATCAAACAATAAAATTTAGTAATATTGATATTGTACCTAAAGTTTCTTATATAGCATTTTTAACTGTTGTTCATCATTTTATTTTATTTTCACTTGAAATTTTTAACTTTTCAAAAATAATTTTAGTCGCTCAAAAAACGTTATTCTCCAGTATATTTACTATTATCATTTGTATTTTAGTGACTATTATTTTCACACGAAAAAGTTAATGAGACAATTTTTACTTTATTTTTTCATTCTCGCAGTAGGAATAATTTTTTTAGCCAGATTATTCTATTTACAGGTATACAATGCTCCAACAGAAAATTTGTTTGAGGATAATGCCATTAGGAAGGTTTTTGATTACCCTAAAAGGGGGTATGTATATGATAGAAATGGCGTATTACTAGTTTCTAATCAACCTTCTTATGATGTGATGGTGATACCACGTGAAGTCAAACCTTTAGATACAATTGAATTTTGCTCTTTATTAAAAATTGACAAAGCGGATTTCATAAAAAAATATAAAAGAGCAAGAAATTATTCTCCCAGATTGCCTTCAGTATTTGTTTCTCATTTATCAAAAGAAGACTATGCCTATCTTCAGGAAAAAATGCGAAAATTTGAAGGTTTTTATATTCAAAAGAGGTCACTTCGTGATTATCAGACTTCGATAGGCGCTAATGTATTAGGCTATATTACAGAAGCGAATCAAGCCACTATAAAGAAGAATCCTTATTATAGAATGGGTGATTTGATTGGTAAACAAGGTATAGAATACTCATATGAGGAAGTGCTTCGAGGTGTTAAAGGAGTAAAATTCATCCAGAAAGACAGATTTAACAGAGATATTGGCCCATATAAGGATAAAATGTTTGATACAATACCTCAAAAAGGTAAAGACATTACAACAACTATTGACGCTAATTTGCAGGAATATGGTGAAAAATTAATGGCAAATAAACGAGGTGGTATAATTGCAATTGAACCTGCGACTGGTGAAATTCTCACAATGATCACTGCTCCTACTTATAACCCCAATTTGCTTGTAGGCAGAGTTCGGTCTAAAAATTTTACAAAACTATATAATGATACCATTAGTAAACCATTATTTGACAGAGGATTACAGGCAATGTATGAGCCCGGTTCACCCTTTAAAACCCTTAATGCCCTAATAGCCTTACAAGAAGATGTGATTAGCTTAGATGAGAAGATCACATGTTATGCTGGTTATAAATATGGAGACAGATTCATGGGTTGTCATTGTCGAAGAGGAACTAAAAACGCTATGATCAAGGGCATTCAAGAATCCTGCAATGCATACTTCGCGACGGTTTACCGAAGAATTATTGATAAATATGATAAACCATCAGAAGGTCTTGACAATTGGAATAAACATGTGACTAGTTTTGGCCTGGGAAATTATCTGGGATATGATCTTGCCGTTGGACAACCTGGAAAAATTCCTAGTTCGGCAACATATAACAGAATGTACGGTGAAAATCGTTGGTATTCTACCTTCACAATTTCGAATGCTATCGGTCAGGGAGAAGTGCTTGCTACACCTATTCAATTGGCTAATATGACAGCTGCTATTGCCAATAGAGGACATTTTTACACACCTCATATCATAAAACATGTTGAAGGTCAAGAAATTGATAAAAAGTATACAACCCCTAAAAAAACAACGATTGATGCAAAATTTTTTGAACCTATTGTTGAAGGCATGAATTTGGTGTATAAAAAGGGAACAGCGAAATACATTCAAATACCTGGAATAGATATCTGCGGTAAAACTGGTACAGCAGAGAATTTCACCAAAATTAATGGAGTTACCACTCAATTGACAGATCATTCAATTTTTATAGCTTTTGCCCCTAAAGATGACCCAAAAATTGCCATGGCAGTATATGTAGAAAATGGTTATTGGGGAAGTCGCTGGGCTGGAAGAATTGCGGGATTAATGATAGAGAAATACTTGAAAGGCAAAATTACTCGAACAGATATGGAGCGATATGTATTGAACGGTAATTTAGAAGAAGAATATGCAAAACCATATTCCGGGGAGTCCTTTTGGATCAATGATAAGAGTGAATTTCAAGAAATATCTTTACCTGTAGATGAGGCAAACTGATAGAAGTTTTAGATTTGACTGGATAACAATTCTAATTTTTTTAGCACTTGTTGTTTTTGGATGGTTTAATATCTTCTCAGCCTCTACCACTTTGGAATTCAGCAGTTATTTTGATTTGAGTCAGCCTTATGGCAAACAATTGTTATTCATTATACTAACAGTTGTTTTAATTGTTATAATTTTATCTTTAGAGGCCAAATTCTATGAGCGTTTTTCGAGTATAATTTATATACTTTCGCTTATTTCTTTGCTAGGACTCTTCATATTTGGCAAAACAGTTTCAGGAGCAACATCGTGGTATGGATTAGGATCTGTTACCATACAACCCAGTGAATTTGCAAAAGCCGCTACAGCATTGGCTATCGCTAAATACACCAGTGACCTCCAAACCAATATAAAAGCATTTAGTGATCAAATTAAGTTATTCATTATCATATTAATACCAGCCATTTTAATTTTGCTTCAAAATGACATGGGAAGCACAGTTGTATATGGAGCTTTCTTTTTTGTATTGTTCAGAGAAGGATTACCCAGAGTATATCTTTATTTAGCAGCATTATTTCCTATTACGGCAATTCTAGCGTTAAAATTCGGAATTATTTTGTCATCTATAATTACAGTTCTCCTGATAGCACTTTTCTATTTATACTTTCTTAAATCAAGAAAAAGAAATAGATTTTTTAAAATAATGGGTTTGTCAATTTTAATGATCATTTTTTCATTTGGAGTTAAGTATATATACCAACACAGCCTTCCACCTCATCAAAAAGATAGAATTAGCTTATGGTTAAGACTTGAAAAGGATCCAGATAAATTAGAGCGTATGAAAAAAACGTATGCTTATAATTTATTAGAATCAGAAAAGGCGATAAGTTCCGGTGGTTTCTGGGGAAAAGGCTTTCTTGAAGGAACAAGAACCACCGGTAAGTTTGTACCCGAACAGCATACCGATTACATATTTAGTACTGTGGGAGAAGAATGGGGATTTATTGGAACTTCTATAGTCGTAATTCTATTTGTTCTTTTATTATTGCGCATACTTCATCTGGCAGAACTCCAAAAGAACCAATTTAGCAGAGTATATGGTTATGGTGTTGCTTCGATTATTTTTATTCACTTTTTTATCAATATTGGGATGGTTATGGGACTCATTCCAACTATAGGAATTCCACTACCTTTCTTTAGTTATGGCGGATCGGGTCTTTGGGGATTCACCATTCTATTATTCATTTTCATAAAATTAGATTCCAACCGTATTAATGAATGGTAAATTAAAGGATTATCTTGTTTTAACTTTTGACATCCAGCGCATCTCTCAGCGCATTTCCCATTAGCATGAATGCCATTACTAAACTCATAATGCAAAGCCCGGGTATTATCGCAAGATAGGGCTTACCAAGAATAATATAGTTATAGTGATCCTTTATCATAGCTCCCCAACTTGCCATAGGAGGCTGAGCACCAATACCCAGAAAACTTAAACCGCTTTCTATTAAAATGGCAGCAGCAAAATTAGCAGCAGAAATCACTATAATCGGAGCCATAATATTAGGTAAGATATGCCTTATTATTATGCGTAAATCTCCATATCCAAGAGCTCTGGCCGCGGTAATATATTGCATTTCTTTTACACTGAATATTTGTCCTCGCACGACTCTTGCAACCTCAACCCACATTGTTAATCCAACAGCAATAAATACCTGCGAAAATCCTTTGCCTAAAGCTAAAGTAATTGCAATAACCAATAACAAGGTTGGGATAGACCAGGTTACATTTATAAGCCACATTATAAATGCATCAACCTTCCCACCATAATAACCTGCGATACTGCCTAAAAAAATACCGATGACTAAAGAAATAAAAACTGCTACAAACCCTATGGAAAAGGAAATCCTTGCCCCAGCTAATACTCTGCTTAAAAGGTCTCTACCGTACTTGTCTGTACCAAGTATAAATTGCTTCTCGAATATAAACTTATCTATCGACTCATCTTTCATGAAATTAGCATCAATGGTCTTTGAGATACCCTCTAAACCATCTGATGAATAGGTGGTATAGGACAAAATACCGTTATTTAGTCCATAATTCGAAATTGGTATCTCATTATTAGGATTTCTTTCTCCAAAAAACACCTTATTCAACCAATTTTGCGAAGAATTTATTTCATTAGGAAGGGACAAAACTTTTACCTTAAAACCAGGTTTTTTAGAATGAATAGACAAATGCATATTATTCGCATTTTGAGAGTTGTCCGGGGCAATGACATATGCAAAAATTGAAACGAGTCCAACCAGAATTATAAACCAAAAGCTAAAAACGCCCCAAAAGTTTTTTTTGAACTTTTGAAGCGCTAGTTTAGATAATGAGTTCACATGATCACTCATATTATTTTTAGTCTTTTATAGTAGCCACTTTTTTAATTTCGTAGGATATTTTTAGATCATTAAGAACGTTTATGGCTTCCTCCATGTAAACATCCTGAGTTAAACTCTCAAGCCATCTTTCTCTTTTTTCCTTTAAGATTGTGTCCGAAACAAAAAGTTCTTTTTCATAAGGCAATGACTCAAATGATAAATTAGTCTTGTATTCTGAAATCTTATCAAATCGATCCGCTTCTTTTTCAGCCAACTCCAATCGCTGTTTATAGATCTCATAATTTAATGGATGAACCTTTTCATCACGGATGGTTTTTACCCATTTTGCACTTTCTTCAATAAGCTTTAATTGCGGGTTATTGATAAGTCTTTCTTTGCTTTTCTGTATGGTGGTATCATAATCAAAGTAACTATCCCATAAATTATAGTCAACTTCATCAATCATGTCATAAGGTAATGGGTTTTCATATTCTCTTTCACCAAAATCAATGTAACTATATCGGTCAGGTAAAACAATATCGCTTTTCACGCCTTCTAATTGAACAGATCCTCCATTGATTCTGTAATATTTCTGTACCGTTAATTTTAACGCTCCCAAGTCACCGCTTTTGTTATTTCTTACCATTCTGTTTAGATCAACAAATCTTTGAACAGAACCTTTTCCGTGTGTTTGTTTACTGCCAATGACAATAGCCCTTTTATAATCCTGCATTGCAGCAGCTAGAATTTCTGATGCTGATGCCGAGAGTTCATTGACCAACAATACTAATGGCCCATCCCATGCAATCGATTTATCTTTATCTTTTAAAACCTCTTTTGGTTCACCTGGAGATTTTACTTGAACAACAGGACCGTCTTTAATAAATAATCCAACAATATCAACAGCTGTTTGCAGTGAACCTCCCAAATTATTTCTAAGGTCAATTACTAAGCCTTCCATTCCCTGTTCTTTTAGACGCTCAATTTCAAGTTTTAAATCAGAAGTGGCATTCCGGTTATTTTTAAAATCATCAAAATCTGCATAAAACTTTGGCAGATTGATCACTCCAAATATTTTATCTTCCTTATTAACAAGTGAGGATTTTGCATACGTTTCTTCTAATTCAACTACATCTCTTACTATATCAATTTCTTTTATGGTTCCGTCAACTTTTTTGACTGTAAGGGTAACCTTTGTGCCTTTCGGTCCTTTTATGAATTTAATTGCGTTATCTAATCGCATTCCCACTATGCTTAATGCTTGCTCTTCATTCTCTTGTTTAACTTTTAATATGATATCACCAACTTCCAGTTCTTTTCCTTTCCAGGCTGGACCACCAGATATAATTTCATTTACTTTCACTTCATCCATCCTTTTCTGAAGTCTTGCCCCAATACCTTCGAAACTTCCTGAAATTCTCATATCAAAAACGTCCTTATCTTCTGGGGCGAAGTAAGTAGTATGAGGATCAAATTCTTCTACAATTGCATTTATGTAAACAGCAAACCAATCCTTTCTTTCCAGATCATCGATTAAGTCATAATACTCATTTAAAGAATTCAAGGTTTGCTCCCTCGCTTCTACTTCAATCTCTTCATTAGTCTTGGTCTCGTAATCCGGATCCTTTTCTAACTCATTATTTTGGTCTTCGAACAAATCATTATAATTTGCGATTGAGGCGTATTTGAGTTGTAATCTCCAGCGATCTTTTAACTGCCTTTTATTCTTGACATATGGAATATTTTCATAATCTGAATTGAAC
Organism: Flavobacteriaceae bacterium; assembly: GCA_013043005.1. GTDB lineage: Bacteria > Bacteroidota > Bacteroidia > Flavobacteriales > Flavobacteriaceae > Site-B1. The sequence goes on from JABDOZ010000180.1 coordinate 15,028, forward strand.
TCCTCAGATTTACTGTAATCAAACGAGGACTCTAAAATATCTCTATATATTTCTTCACTTTCTTCCATCCTTTGAGCTAATCTTTGATAGGTTAAGTTGAAGAAAGTCAAATCATAATCCTTGAGCTGATCGTCTATCTGCATTTCATATGCTGCGAACTCTTCTAGGTCTGATTGATAGAAATAACGTTTGAATGGATCTAAGTTCTCTATGTAATCAGAATAAACTTCAATAGAAAATTCATCGTTCAAATCTTTCGGGTCATAATGTCCTCTATCTAAGATGTAAGTAATGATCTGTATCAGCATTTTATCTTTATCAGGATCATCGAAAGTTTTTGAAGTAAAACTGCATGACGCAAATGCCAGCAAAATAGTAAGCATCAACAAATAATAATTCCTTTTCATAAATTCCCTTTTATATTTCATCTTGAATATGTAAACCTGGATTCTTGCTTTTTATTGTCGTTACAACAATCTACTGCCAAAAATAGGTTTACATAATTAATTTAATATCTTATTGATTATTTTTTTAACTAAAATAAAGAAAATATTATGCCAATATTGAGATATGGTACTAATTTTTTGTTAAACCATCTAATTTCAATTATTAAGTAGTATTTTACTTATTTTAGCATTGCAATTATAAAAATAAAAAAATGGGGAATAGACCACTTATTTTAGTAACAAATGATGATGGTATTACTGCGCCTGGGTTAAGAACATTAATTAAAGTAATGAATGAAATAGGTGATGTAATTGTTGTTGCTCCTGATAGCCCTCAAAGTGGTATGGGACATGCGGTAACAGTTGATTCCACATTGTTTGTGGAAACTGTAGAAATAGACAACGGACCTCAAATTGAATATAGTTGTTCGGGGACACCTGCAGACTGTGTTAAGTTGGCAAAAAATCAAATTTTGAATAGATTGCCTGACCTGTGCGTATCAGGAATAAACCATGGATCGAATTCTTCCATTAATGTCATATATTCCGGAACCATGAGTGCCGCGATAGAGGCTGGATTAGAAGGTATCCCGGCGATTGGATTCTCACTATTAGATTATAGCTGGAATGCTAAATTTGAAGCTTCAGAAGACTATGTCAGGTCGATTGCCAGCAATGTCCTGAAAAATGGATTACCAGAAGGAATTGTCCTAAATGTTAACATTCCCAAGTTGGATAAAAAGGATATTGAGGGTATAAAAATATGTCGTCAGGCAAAAGCCATTTGGAGAGAAGAATTTGATAAAAGAAAGAATCCACAAGGGAGAGATTATTATTGGTTGACCGGAAAATTCGTTAATCTGGACAATGGAGAGGAAACTGATGAATGGGCGTTAAAAAATAATTATGTTTCGGTTGTGCCAATACAATCAGACCTGACTGCGCACCATACAATTAATGAATTAAACAAATGGAAACTGAATGATTAGAAGAGATGTTATAGTTGGATTTATAATAGGTTTGTTGGCCAATTTAGTTGGTATAGCAATTTACATCGTCTTGTTTTCAAAGGAAGGATTTGAAGGCACTATAAAATCTGCGATTACCTTCAGTTTTATAGGTAAGTTGGTTAGCCTGGGAGCTATTTTAAACCTTATTGTCTTTTTCATATTTATAAAAATGAATGAAGATCACAAAGCTAGAGGTGTATTATTGGCGACCTTGTTGGCTGCCATTGTCGTTATAGCTAACAAAATCTAGTAAAGTGAAACATTCGAAGCTAAGATTTTTGTCGAGCATGAAATGATTAAATGAATGTTACATATGACCGATAAAAACAATAGATATAAACTCATGAAATATTATATTATTGCTGGTGAAGCTTCCGGAGATTTGCACGGATCTAACCTAATGAAAGCTATACAAAAACATGATGCCAAAGCTCAATTTAGGTTTTGGGGAGGAAATCTCATGCAAAATATAAGTGATAATTTGGTAAGGCATTATCGGGACCTTGCTTTCATGGGGTTTTTAGAAGTCATCAAAAATATCAGGGTAATCTTGAAAAATATATCTTTTTGCAAAGAAGATATCCTTTACTATAATCCTGATGTAATCATTTTTATTGATTATCCGGGTTTTAACTTAAGAATAGCTAAATGGGCTAAAACGAAAGGCTATAGCACTCATTTTTATATATCACCACAAATCTGGGCCTGGAAAGAGAATAGGATAAAATCTATAAAACGCGACATAGACAAAATGTACGTTATTCTGCCTTTTGAAAAAGATTTCTATGAGAAAAAACACAATTTCCCCGTAGAATTCGTAGGACATCCACTTATCGATGCTATTTCTGAAAGAATTCAGGTAAATGAAGAAGCATTCAGATCCGAAAACAACCTGAATTCCAAACCAATTATTGCCCTTTTACCTGGAAGCAGAAAACAGGAAATTAAAAAAATGCTTTCTATAATGATATCTGTAATTGATGACTACCCATATTATCAATTCGTAATAGCAGGTGCACCAAGTCAGGACTTTTCATTTTATAAGTCTTTTATTAAAAATTCTAAAGTTGGATTTGTAGATAACAAAACTCATGATCTGTTGAGTGTTTCATATGCGGCAGTGGTTACTTCGGGAACAGCAACTTTAGAAACGGCTTTATTTAAAATCCCGGAGGTAGTATGTTACAAAGGCAGCTGGTTTTCTTATCAGATAGGTAAACGACTTGTGAATTTGGAATATATCTCTTTGGTGAATTTAATAATGAACAAAGTCGTGGTCACAGAGTTAATTCAAAATGAATTTAATAGGGAAAATCTAAAGAAAGAAATTGATAAATTACTGGATCCCAATGAGCGTACGCAATATTTTTTAAACTATTATGAACTGGAAAAAAAGCTGGGAGGAAAAGGTGCCAGTGATAAAACCGCTGAATTAATTTATAATTCAATAAAGGAATAGTTGACTTATGCCCAGAATTCTTTTTATACTGCTATTGATATTCTGCACAAGTGCCTGCAAATCTAAAAAGAAAGTAATCACTAAAAAGAGTCAGTCTGTCAAAACAGAAAAAGTATCTAAAACTGATAACTCATCCAGTTCAATAGATTACTCAACTGCTGCCAAAAATGTTGTAGAACATGCCAAAAAATTTGATGGTGTTCGCTATAAATATGGCGGCACGACAAAAAAAGGGATGGACTGTTCCGGATTGATTTTCACGTCTTTTAACAAAGAAAATATTTCTTTACCAAGAACCACTCAAGATCTTGCTAAAACCGGTGAATGGATAGACCTAAAAGAAGTGCAAAAAGGGGATCTGTTATTTTTTGCCACAAAAAAGAAGAGCAGAAAAGTGAATCATGTTGGCATAGTAACCACCTCCAGGGTTGGAAACGTAGAATTTATTCATGCCAGCACCAGCAATGGTGTCATGATATCCAATCTGGCAGAACGCTATTGGTACTTTGCCTTCGTGCAGGCACGCAGAGTATTGTAATAATTTTTATATTGCTGCAATGCAGTTACTTAACTTTACAATAATTAAACTTACCATAGCCTTAGTTACAGGTGTTTTAATTGGATCTTATTCTAATTTACCTGTTAATTATTCGCTGTTAATTTGTTTAATTTTATTATTTCTTCTGGGAATTTCATATGTAATTAACAGAACAAGAAGGAAGAAGACCATTCTGTTTGGATTGATATCATTTCTTTTGTTTTCATCAATTGGAAATCTTACCTCGTCTTTTAACAATCAACAAAATCATTTAAACCATTATACAAACCATTTCAATCATGAGTTAGACACTATTCAAACATTTGTTTTTAAAATCAGAGAGGTATTAAAACCCGGTAATTATTATGACAAATATATCATAGATATTAAAAAGATCAATGACCAAAACGTAACGGGAAAATCATTGTTAAATGTCCAAAAGGACTCCTCGAACTCAGCGTTGAAGGTAGATGATCTTGTAATAACAAAGACCGTTTTTAAAGATTTGAATTCACCCTTGAATCCACATCAATTCAACTATAGATCTTATCTAAAAAATAAGTATATATATCATCAACTTCTTACCAAAAAGAAAGAGCTTTTGATTTTAGACAGGGAGAAGACAAGTTTTTTTGGTTTTGCAGCGCAGTTAAGGGAAAACATTAATGATAAACTCAAAACATTTGATTTTAAAAAAGATGAATTAGCTATAATCAATGCATTAATCCTTGGTCAGCGACAAGATATATCTGAAGAGATTTATAGTAGCTATACTAAAGCCGGAGCCATACATATTCTGGCTGTTTCCGGTTTACACGTTGGTATCATTCTACTGCTACTGAATTTTCTATTCAAACCCCTTGAAAGAATAAAACATGGATATTTTATAAAAAAGACATTACTATTATTAGTTCTTTGGAGTTTTGCAGTGATTGCAGGATTGTCTCCATCTGTTACAAGAGCGGTAACCATGTTTAGTATTGTAGCCATTGGAATGAATCTAAAAAGGCCAGCCAATATTTACAATACACTGGCTATTTCAATGTTTGTACTGTTACTAATTAAACCGACTTTTTTATTTGATGTAGGGTTTCAATTGAGTTATCTAGCTGTATTTTCAATTGTATGGATCCAGCCAAAATTGTATGAAATTTGGAATCCGAAGTTTTGGTTGTCTGATAAATTCTGGCAAATCTTTACGGTAACTATTGCAGCGCAAATTGGAGTTGTTCCGCTTAGTTTATATTACTTTCATCAGTTTCCCGGATTGTTCTTTATTTCTAATCTGGTAATAATTCCGGTATTGGGGTTTATTTTAGGTTTTGGAATATTTACTATTATTCTAGCTTTAATAGGTATTCTTCCACAGATTATGGCATCTGCCTTTGGATACATAATAAGTATAATGAACGATTTTGTGATGTTCATTTCTAAACAGGAAGACTTTTTGTTCAAGGACATTTCATTTGGATTACTATCAGTTGTTGCAAGTTATTTGTTGATTATATCATTGGTGAACCTTTATAAAAACAGATCATACAGATTTATTGCCTTTGCTTTAATTTCTACAGCTCTATTTATTTCAGTTCAGATTTATTACAAATACGAGAATTCTTCAAATGAGTTTTTAATTTTTCATAAAAGCAGATATAGTTTGATAGGTTTTAAAAAGAGTACAAATTTGGAACTTCATCACAATTTAGATAGTTTGACATTAGCCAAACAAAAGTTATTGACCAATTATAAAATTGGAAACTCGATAGAAGAAATTAAGGCAGATAGTATAAGATCTGTTTATAGAATAAAGGATAAATTGATGCTGATTGTTGACAGCCTTGGGGCTTATAAAACAACATTTAAAACAGATTATGTCTTGTTAAGAAACTCTCCAAAAATTAACTTAACCAGATTAATTGATCATCTTAAACCAGAACTAATAATTGCAGATGGAAGTAACTACAAAAGTTACCAGGAACGCTGGTTGAAAACCTGTTTAAAAAAAGAAATCCCTTTTCACCAAACCAATAAAAAGGGAGCATTTATTATTGAGTTTTGATTATTTTACTAGTTGAATTCAGGCTTGAAATTTTTGAAATAGGCATTTGCATCTTCCTGATTTTTCAAATTCTTGTAGTCATTGCTATGAAACAATTTTAAATATACTTCCAATTGCTGAGGTGTTTGAAATCCTTTTACCTGCGTAATGAGTCCCTTATTTTCATCAAGAAAAACAATGGTAGGAAATGCGTTTACACCAAAGTATCTTGACAATTGATGAGTCGAATTTCTTCGATACGCTTTAGCAGGGTCATAGTTAGGATTTGTAAATTCATGCCCATTAAAATTGACCATATCATTTCCTTCGGCATTAAATTTTACCGCATAATAATGTTCGTTTATAAACTGTGATACATCTTTGTTCTTGAATGTTCTTTTATCAAGCAATTTACATGGGCCACACCAATTGGTGTAGAAATCCATTATGATCTTTCTTGGTTCTTTTTGCTGCAGTTCTATTGCTTCCTCGATACTCACCCAGTTTATTTCCTGGGCACTGCTATTCAGGGCAACGAATAAAACAAGTATAAGTAGTATTTTTTTCATGATAGTTTTAGTCGAAATAATTTCTCAAATATAACAAACAAAAAACAAGCCAAAATTATTTGTCAATTCCGTGCATCAATCTTTTCAAAGGATTATTCAGAGCCAACATGGCTAATCCCGCAATAAATGGAATGATCGTAAATATTAAGAAAAAACCAGAAAATCCTACTTCACTAGCTATACTATCTGAATATTCTGCCATTATGGAGGCTAATTTTCCAGATAAACCAATAAACAAATACCAAATACCAAATATGAACCCTAACATTCTGGCAGGCGCTAATTTGCTAACATAAGACAACCCTACAGGTGCTATTGATAGTTCCCCCATAGTATGGAATAAAAAAGCTAAAATTAGCCATATCATACTTACTGAAGCTGTCTGAGCACCAGGTGGAATAGAAGATGCCCCTAATACAAGCATTCCAAAGCCAAGGGCCAACAAGGTAAAACCACCAAAGAATTTTTGAGGGCCCGAGAATTTGTATTTCTCCCAAAACTTTGAATACAAGGGTGCTAAAGAAATAATAAATATTGGATTCAAAATTTGGAACCAAGAGGTGTCTACCAAAGCTGTGTCTCCTGTTACTTTATCATAAACTCTAAAAATTACCAATGCCCATATTATTAAAAAACTTATAGACGTAAATAAAATAGTTAACGGAAATTTTTTGATAATAACTGTTGCAAGTTTAAAAATCACCCAGGTTAGAACCAGCATTGGTGCCACTGACAGAATAAAGTCGATTACTTTGTAAATTAACGCCCATGAATCTGTTAGTGTACGATTGGTATAATCTCGTGCAAAAATATTCATGGTCGTTCCAGCCTGTTCGAAACTTGCCCAAAAGAAGATCACAAAAAATGCTATGATGAATATTACCTTTAATCGATCTCGCTCAACTGCTTCAAATCGCTTTAAACGCGATAAACCCAGATATGCAAAGATCACAATAGAAACAAGGAACATGACAAACCCAACAGAAATGTCATAACCTGCAAAAGTTTGTGGCAAGAAGTGATACCCTCTTGTTACTACAGAAGTTATTCCTTCTACAATCCAAGTCACAGCTAAAATTCCACCTATTACGGTCAAAACATTATCAGTCGAAGTAAATGGCACTTTGATTTCCTTTCCGGAAGACGCATCTGTAACTAATTTTGATTTCGGCATAGAGGCTTCTTTTCCAAATATGCTTCTCGCAAAATAGAATTGGAGCAACCCAAACAGCATAAAAATTCCGGCTAAACCAAATCCGAAACTCCAACTAAATGTTTCACCAATCCAGCCTACTAACAATGTTCCTATAAAAGCACCAGAATTAACTCCCATGTAAAAAATGGTGTAAGCTCCGTCCTTTTTCTTGCTTTGAGTTGAGTACATCTTCCCTACAGTAGAAGACATGTTAGGCTTAAACAAACCTGTGCCTAAAACAATTAAAAGCAACCCTACATAGAACATAAACTTGAGGTCAAATCCAATTTGTAGGTCAGCAATAGCCATAGATGCATGGCCCAAGGTAATAATTGCAGCTCCAACAATAACAGTTTTTACATGTCCCCATTTATTATCGGCAACCCAACCGCCTAGTAAAGGCAAAAAGTAAACCAACATGACATACCACCCAAAAAGTGCGTATGCTTCTGAGCGTTCCCATCCCCAACCTCCATCAGAGACCTTTGCAACCAGGAACAAGATCAACAAAGCACGCATACCATAATAGGAGAACCGTTCCCACATTTCTGTGAAGAACAGGACAAATAATCCTGCCGGATGCCCTAGTACCTGAGTCTTAAAGATATCATTGGATGATTTTTCCATAACTACTCAATTTGGTTGCCATTTGCCTCGCGAGGTCTAATAACTAATTTGTCATAGATATATAAAGCAATGATAGTAAATGCACCTATGCCCACAATTACATACCAAATTTTATTAGGATTATAGCTGTCCCATAGTAATTGTGTCATTTCCCATTTACCCATATTTAATTTTTCTGAAGCTAATTGAAAATAATCATTTTTAGTAAAGCTATCTGATATTTCAGGCATCTCAATGCCCCTTTCAGTCATTTCTCCTTGAAGCAAACTTAATTTATCTGACCATGACTGATATAAATTACCGGCAATAAATTTTGTAAAGAAGTTTCCTGCGGCAACCGGTAAAAAATAGGTGCCTTGGTATAAGGCTTCTTTCCCTTTAGGAGAAATTAATGCGATAAAAGAAGAAAAGGTTGGATTGGTAGTCATTTCTCCTATAGCGAAAATAACAGTCCCTATAATTGTAAACATGACATTATTTGTGTAAAAAGTTAATCCTACGCCAATTGCTGCAATTATAAACCCTCTTATCATAGCACTTACATGGCGCATTTTAATAACAAAATAAGACACAAACATCTGCAATAAGATAATCATCCCAGCATCAATATTTGTAAACCATTCAGGCTTTACCTGACCATCTTCTGTAAGAGTTCTACCAAGCCCGGGAAGCGTTTCATTGATCCAATTCGCGATTACTGAACTATCCACCCAATCTTCAATGAAGTTTGGAAGCGTATAAAATAATTGATTGAACATGGTCCAGAAACCTATCATTAATATTAGAAGAACTGTCAAACGAACATCTTTAACAGCTTCCCATATTTTTTTTAGTGAATTTACAATGGCTTTTCCGATGGATTCTTTTTCTACTTTTTCTCTGTAAGGTTCTTTGAAAAAGAATAAGAGCATTAATAGATTAATACCAATAACCACAGATCCTTGAATAAAAATAAGTTTCCAGCCATAAGTTGTTCTTAGATACGATGAACAAGCTGGCCCTATGAAACCACCTATATTTACCATCATATAAAATATCCCAAATCCTAATGTTCCATTTGACTTATCAGTTGATTTAGTAATAATCGCTGAAGCCACTGGCTTAAACATGGCTGCTCCAATAGCAACAAACAAAAACACAAAATACATGCTCCAGTACGTATCGACGGTTCCCATTAAGTAATAGCCTGCAATCAAGATCACATAAGCTATAACCAACGAGAGTTTATATCCGATTCTATCTGCAATAACACCTGTGAATATTGGCAAAAGATAAAGCAGGCCTGTAATATCAGACATGATATTTCCTTTTTGAATATGGTTGAACCCAAGGCCACCAGTATCAGTAGAACCTACTAGATATAACGCAAACAAGGTGAAAACTCCATACCATGCCCAGCGTTCCATGAGTTCCATGAAACTACCGATCCAAAAGGTTTTATTAAAGGATTTTACGGACTGTATAAATGATCTTTTTTCTGTACTCATTTTTCAATTATATTAATGAAAAAGCTCAAGCAGAATTACTTGAGCTTTTTGTTATTTATAAAATATTACATTAAAAGGATTGATATTAAACAACACCATGCATAAGTTTCTTTAAAGGCTTATTGAATAATGCAATTAAGACTGCAATACTAATTAAAACAAGCCCTATTGTTCCAAAAATATCGGTATACTTTGCAAGGCCTTCGGCAGGTGTTAAAGCTTCTCCTGTATCACTATGTCCTCCCGTAAGCGATGCAATTTTACCTCCAACATAATTCGCAATGGCAAAACTTAAGAACCAAGCTCCCATAGCCGTTCCTGCAATTTTTTTAGGGGACAGTTTTGTTACCATCGATAAACCTATAGGCGACAAGAACAATTCTCCAGTAGTATGAAGCAAGTATAAGAAAACTAAAGTTAAAATAGGTACCTGGTAGGCATCGTTTACAAACTGAAGACCAATTTTAGTAACCAAGAATCCCAGAGCTAACTGAAATATCCCCAATGCAAATTTCATAGGGATACTAGGATTTTTACCTATTTTATCTAGTTTAACCCACATAACTGAAAAAATGGAACCAAAAACAATTATAAAAAATGGATTAAAAAATTGTGTATTAGAAGCTGGCATTACCCAGCCAAAAACTTCACGATCAACATTTCGGTCAGCAAACAAAGTCAGAGACGTACCTGCTTGTTCAAAGCATGCCCAGAAAGCAATATTAATAAGCATAAATATGAGCAACGCTATCATTCTATCTTTCCAAATTTTCACTTTTTCTGTTGTATCAGCATCTATTCCTGCTTTAATAAGTACTATAGAAATGAACACAAACAGTGCTAATAAAAGGTAATCCATCAATCCATTATTTCTTATTAAAAAATAAGCAACAGGAATTAAAATTAAAGAAGCAAAAGCAACCATTTGAGCTTTGTTAAATGGTCCAAAAGCTTTTTGTTTACCTTCTTCTGTATAACCTAAACCTTCAGCAGCAGAATAGTTATCCCTTCCAAAATAAAATATGAATAATCCCATCAACATACCAATACCAGCAAGAGCAAATCCGTACTTAAACCCATAGGTTTCACCCACATAAGCGACAACAGTCGTTGCCAAAAGCGCACCAATATTGATACCTATATAAAAGATTGTGAATCCGGAATCTCTTCTCGGGTCGTTTTCTTTATATAACTTACCCACAATAGTTGATATGTTGGCTTTAAAATAACCATTGCCTAAAATCAAGGCTCCCATACCAATCATTAAGAACTGTTCTGAACCACCAAGAATAACAAACTCTCCAATTGCCATTAAAACTGCACCTAAGAGTACTGCGTTTCTGTAACCAAGATATTTATCCGCCATTTTACCCCCTAAAATTGGAGCAGCATAAACTAAACCAGTATAAGCACCATAAATCAAAGCGGCATCCGCATCACCCTTCATTAAAGATTTTACCAAATAGAGAGTTAAAAGTACTCTCATTCCATAGTAACAAACCCGTTCCCACATTTCTGAAAAGAATAAGGTCATTAGACCTCTTGGATGTCCTTCTTTTATTTTATTTTTCATATTGTAAATTAATTTAGTTTAAACCGATAAGGTTTATTTATTAGTTAGTTGTTTTATCCTTACTTTGTTGCTTTCTAAGCTCTTTAGCTTTTTTGATGTTATTTCGTCTTATTTCTTTTTTGGAAAGTATTTTTTTAGGTTCTTGATTTTCCTTTATCAGGTTGTTCTCTTTCTGAACATTTTCACCAGTTATAAGTGTTTTAGAATTTGTTATTGATTTTTTTAATGAAGTATTCTCAGAATAGCCAGTACTGGCGTTAGTATATATTTTATTTGATCCATTCCCAAGATGCTTATTAATAAAATTCGTCATTTTTTTGTACAAATGCAATCTTGTATTCCCTCCATAAATGCCGTGATTCTTGTCAGGATATATTGCCCACTCAAACTGCTTATCGGCTTGTATTAATGCCTCTACCATTCTCATCGTATTCTGTAAATGCACATTATCGTCTGCCGAACCATGAATTATTAAATAATTGCCTTTCAATAGTTCAGGATAATTAAATGGAGAATTATCATCATATCCGTTTAGGTTCTCTTCTGGTGTTCTCATGTAACGTTCTGTATAAATTGTATCATAAAAACGCCAGCTTGTAGTTGGAGCAACTGCAATTGCCATACTGAATATATCATTGCCCTTAAGGATACAGTTTGTAGACATGTGACCACCAAAACTCCAGCCCCAAATACCTATTCTTTCTGCATCGATATAAGATAATGAACCTAATTGTTTAGCTGCCGCTATTTGGTCTTCTGTCTCATATTTAACCATATTTAGATAGGTTAATTTCTTTTTAAATTCTGCTCCTCTATACCCAGTTCCTCTGCCATCAATGCAAACAATAATATAGCCTTGTTGGGCCAGCATGCGATGCCAATAATCATTTGCTCCATTCCATGTGTTAGCTACAGACTGAGATCCAGGACCAGAATACTGATACATCAATAAAGGATATTGATCCCCGGGATTAAAATTTGTAGGTTTGATCATCCACATATTAAGATCATAACCATTCACTTTAATTGTACTGAACTCTTTTTTGGGAAGTTTATAATCAGATAATTTTGTTGATAATGCCTTGTTATCCTTTATCTTTTTAAGAACATTGCCAGTTCCTGAGTCATTCAAAGTATATTCGGGAGGATTTGTAGAATTGGAAAATCTATTGATAAAAAACCCATAATCAGAACTAAACGAAGCATTATGAGTCCCTTCGCTCTTGGTCAATCGTTTTTTGTCTAGACCATTTATTCCGATTGAATAAATATCCCGATTAATTGACCCTTTTTCAACTGATTGGTAGAATATTTTTTTGGTTTTACTATCATATCCGTATAATTTGGTGACGTCCCATTTCCCTTTGGTTACCTGATTAATCAATTTTCCATACTTATTATAGTAATAAATATGATTATAACCATCTTTTTCACTTGTCCAAATAAAGCTATTATCCTCTAAAAAAGTTAGATTATCTGTAATGCCAACATAGGTGTCACTTATTTCTTTTAAAACAACAGCACTTTCATAGCCATTGGCATTTATTAACCAGAGATCTAATTCATTTTGATGCCGGTTTAAATATTGAGCGCTCAATATTTCTGAATCCTTTGTCCATTTTATCCTAGGAATATACGTGTCTTTGTATTCCTCTTCAAAATATACCTTTTCAGACTCATTTGTTAGAATATCATAAATATACAATGTGACTTTAGAATTGGTTTCTCCTGCTTTTGGATATTTAAATACCTGCTGTTCCGGATACAATTCCTTGCCATAGATATCCATAGAAAACTCTGCCACATTGGTTTCATCAAATTTAATATATGCAATTCTGTCACTCCCAGAATTCCAGTCAAAGGCTCTCACGAATTTAAATTCTTCTTCATATACCCAGTCAGTTATTCCGTTTATGATTTTATTTTTTACTCCGTCATAAGTAACTTGCTTTGTACTATTCATGACGAGATCTTTTACATAGATATTGTTATTCAAAACGTACGCAATCTTATTACCATCAGGAGAAAAGGTTGGTTCCTGGATTTCTTCTTCTGATATGAGTTGTAACGAATTGACCAATGAATTGAACACATAATACTTCCCTATTCTGGATCTTCTGTATATAGGCCTTATCTCTGTTCCTAATATTACCTTAGTTTCATCTTCACTAAAGGTATATGAAGAAAATTTGTCTATTTCAGTAAAATCTTTTGTGCTAAAGTAGGTCTTGACCTTTTGTGAAGTTCTGTAGTCATAAATGTCAATTGATACATTTTCATTTATTCTGTCATTGTTTAGAACAGAATAGTGCTGGCCATTATTCATGGAATTCAAAGCATCTATTCTTTCAGTCCTGAATGTTCCATTCCAAATTTCTTCTAGGGTAATTTCTTTATTCTGGGCTTGTATATTAGAAACTACTAAAAAGATGAAAAGAAACAATAATTTAAAAATTCTCATCTTAAAATTATAATTAGGAAATTAATTGTCAAGTTTAATAAAAATAATGCAGAAAAACGCATTTAATCTTGGTTAATTAGTACTATTTAGTAACATTCTAGCCTATATTAGTATCAACTTGGTATCTTTGTTTTTAAATTATATTAATAAAAATGAGTAAATCGATTTCAGGGTTTTCTAAATTATCAAAACAAAAAAAAATTGAATGGATAATAGATACCTATTTCCCAAATAATGACGATGCTGCTCAAATTATTAAACAATATTGGAATAATGATGAAATACTGCAAAAATTGCATGATGAATTCATAGAAAACACCATAACTAACTATTATCTCCCTTTTGGTGTAGCACCAAACTTTCTAATTAATGGTAGGCTATATGCCATTCCAATGGCAATAGAAGAAAGTTCTGTGGTTGCTGCAGCAAGCAAATCTGCCAAGTTTTGGTTGGATCGTGGTGGATTTAAAACAAAAATTATTTCAACAACAAAAATTGGGCAGGTACATTTTTTATTCAATGGTGCATATGAAAAATTGAATTCTTTTTTTAAGTCCATAAAGCACAAGCTAATTGATGATGCTAAACCTATAACCCAAAATATGGATAAGCGTGGAGGTGGTATATTAGATATTGAATTACGAGATAAAACTCAGGGTTTAGAAAACTATTATCAGCTTCACGCAACCTTTGAGACATTGGATGCCATGGGAGCAAATTTTATCAATTCCTGCCTCGAACAATTTGCATCTACACTGAAACATCAGGCGGAAGACTTTGAAGGTTTTGATGACAACGAAAAAAATATTCAGGTTATCATGAGTATTTTATCAAATTATGTACCGGACTGTTTGGTAAGAGCTGAAGTAAACTGTCCAGTAGCTGAATTGAATGAAGACAAGAACTTAAGTGCCACAGAATTTGGTACTAAATTTATTCAGGCACTTAAAATAGCTGAACTTGATCCTCATAGAGCTGTAACACATAATAAAGGTGTTATGAATGGTGTTGACGCTGTTGTACTGGCCACGGGAAATGACTTTAGAGCTATTGAAGCCGGCGTTCATGCCTTTGCTGCAAGAAATGGAAACTATACAAGTTTAACACATGCTAAAATAGAAAATAGCATGTTCTCATTCTGGATAGAACTTCCAATGGCTTTGGGCACTGTAGGTGGCTTAACTAACTTACATCCCTTGGTTAAATTAGCCTTAGAGATGTTACACCATCCAACTGCAAAAGAATTAATGCAAATAGTTGCAGTTGCTGGTTTAGCTCAGAATTTTGCTGCTATAAGGTCCTTGATCACTACAGGGATACAAGAAGGACACATGAAAATGCATTTGATGAATATTTTAAATCAATTTCATGCAAATGAAGAGGAAAGATCTGCAATCGTGGAACATTTCAAAAAAAATGTAGTTACTCATAGCGCTGTTGTTGAGGCTATCAATGATTTAAGAAATAAGAATTAGTTACAGGAATGTATAACTATTATAGCCGAGGAAAATTGTTGATTACTGGAGAATATACAGTTCTTGATGGAGCACTTGCCTTCGCTATTCCATCAAAATTTGGTCAGTCTTTAACAGTTGAACCACTAAAAGATCCAAAACTTGTTTGGGAAAGTATAACCAAAGATGGAAAGATCTGGTTTAAAGGTTCATTTTCTATTGAAAATGACATAATTGTAGCTAACCAGCAAAATGAAATATCAGACCGCCTTGTTGCAATATTGAATGCTGCGAATAAACTGAATAAGCAATGTTTAAATTCAAATACTGGATTAAAAATAACCACCAAGCTTGAGTTTTCCAGATCCTGGGGTCTTGGAACCTCATCTACCTTGATTAATAACATTGCCTCGTGGTTCAATATTGATCCCTATGAACTTTTAGAAAAAACCTTTGGCGGAAGCGGATATGACATAGCTTGCGCTCTTAGGAATTCTGCACTGACCTACCTATTAAAAGGAAATGAAAAACGAATAAATAGTTTAGAATTCAATCCCAAATTCAAACAACAATTGTTCTTTATACACCTCAATAAAAAACAAGATAGCCGCAAAGGTATAGCTACTTATAATCTTCAAAAAAAAGAGGTTGCTGATTCAATATCTGAAATAAGCAAAATTACTTCAAAACTTATAGAATGTAAAAATCTAAAAGAATTTGAAAAATTAATCACTCAGCATGAGGCCATAATCTCCGGGATTATCAAGATTAATCCAATAAAGGAAAGGCTATTTAAAGATTTTCCTGGAGCTATAAAAAGTCTAGGTGCCTGGGGCGGAGACTTTATTCTAGCCACAGGTAATTTGGAAGAAATGAAATATTTTAAGAATAAAGGATATAGTACAATTTTGAGCTTTAAAGATATTCTTGTATAAAAAAACCCTCTTGAATTTTCAAAAGGGTTAATAATTTATAGTAACATATTCTATTGTACAGTTTCTGCACGGTTATCTTCAATATCAGCTGCTGTCTTTAGCGCATTAAACAAGGATGAATTTACAGAATTCACTCGTTTGTTTGTTATTTGATTTGCCATAGCCTGGTAATTGTCTAATTCTATAGCTGGTGTTACTTTTGTAACTTCTAAAATATAAACTCCATTGTTGCCATCAATTAGACCAGAGGTTTCACCTTCTTGCAAACCGAAAGCCGTTCCCACTACTTTTGGTTCTCTACCTGCTCCGGAAAGAGTTGGATTCTTCATATTTACAGCTAATGCTGTTCGTACTGACTGCTTTTGATTAGATGCAACTTCCTGCACAGTTGCACCTGTAACATTTTCTCTTATCTGCTTCGCTTTTTTCTGTTTTCTGACTAAAGGGACAACTGTTGCAGAAGCGTTTTCAACACTCATAAGTCCTTCTTCATTTTTAGCAGATAATTGAACAACTACATAGCCTCCTCCTGGAAGATTAAATCGATCTGAATCACCAATATTTCTTTCTTCCTCAAAGGCCCATCTTACAATAGCACGTTGATTGCCAACTCCTGGAATATTCTCCTGCAATAATTTAATTCCATTAACAGGACGTACTACATAATTCTTTTCTTTTGCTACTTCCTGAAAATCTCCTTCCTCTATTGCTATCTCAAATTTAGACGTATCTGTAAATACATTGTCTATGGTTTTTTCTGAAGGTTGAATCTTTCTGCCAATTGTAGCTAATTTAACAACTTTCTGCTTGTCTTTTTGTCCTTCTATTTCAATTATATGAAATCCAAATGCTGTTTTAACTACTCCTAAATCACCTTTATTTCCTTCAAATGTAAAGTCTCTGAATTCTGGAACCATTGTGTTATATGCGTACCAATCATATCGCCCTTCTTTTTCAATACTACCCTGATCTGAAGAAAACTCTCTTACAAAATCAGGAAATTTAGAACGGTTTACTTTTAAAATAGATGCTAAGCTATCTGCTGTTGCCTTAGCTTCAGATTCAGTTTGAGAAACTTTAGATGGATCTGCACTTGCAGCGCCAACAAATGGAATTAGAATATGTCTGGATTTTACAGAATCAGGAAGCTGCTTAAATTCAACCATCTTAGTCAATTTAAAGTATCCTGCATCTTTGTATGGTCCGAAGATTTTACCTTTATTCATGTTAAAAACACTATCAGCGTATGCTACCGGAATGTCTTTTTTGAATAAAAATCTGTCATCATATTTAATATCTGATCCGGCAATCACATTGACGAAACTCTCGTTATCTTTAACTTTTCCGAACCCTGGAATTGTATCGTTATTTTTTGTTATTTCATTATACTCTACTTTACCTTCCAGTAATTTATTTAACTCGTCTTGAATTGTGTTTTCGTCTTCCAGAGTTGCTTCTTCTTTAAATAGAACATAATTTATATCCCTGGTTGCTTCAACTTCAAAGTCCTTGGGATGTTTTTTAATATAATCACTAATTTCTGTTTTACTTACAGTTATTGTACTGTCTGCAATAGAAGAATAAGGAATTTGGACGAACTTTATATCAACTTTATTATTTTCCAATTCATGCTCCATTTTACCTTCTGCAACTGTAGCGGTCACACCAGCTTTCACCATGTTGTAATATGCTTTTTCTTTAGCTGATGCCGCTAAATTTGCTTCTGTCTCTAACCACTGGTTATACAAGGCAAAACTATTGGCATCAGATTCTGCATTAGCCTTTAAGTTAGCCAAAAACTCATTAAGTTTTCCTTCATCAAAAACACCATCTTCATTTAAAAATGTAGGATCCTGGCCATATCTTGTTTTTATAAGATCTTTCATTTGCTCATTTTCCACTTCTAATCCCAACTCATTGAACTCTGTTTCCAGAATAGCGCGACGTACCTCAATATCCCAAACTCTGTTCATTGCTTGTGTACTTGAGGCTGAAGGTCCCATTTGCCTTTGAATTACTTCCACTTTTCGTAAAAAATCTTCCCGTGAAATGTCATTTCCGTTAATTGTGGCAATGATATTTTGAGATTTACTTGTGAGAGCGCCACTGTTTCTAAATAGATCTGCCAAAACAAATGAAAAAAGAGCTAAAGCAATAACCAATATTAAGAAAAGAGAACGCTGTCTGATTTTATTTAAAACTGCCATTTGAGTAATTTGTTGTTAAAATATTGTGCGCGAAAATACCATTTTATAATCAATAATAAAAGTAGTATAAGTATAAATTAAGCCAAAAGAAGGCAATTAATCTAAGTCTTGAATTTTAAGATGTACAAGGTCTATTTTAGTATTGGACACTTCCAGAATTGTAATCTTTAGATTATCAATTGAAACCTCGTCATTCTTTTCAGGAATCATCTCGGTATAATTTACAATTAATCCACCCAATGTTTCATAATTTTCATCTTCCGGTAAATTGAATTTATATGTTTCGTTTAAATAATCAATCTCGAGTCTTGCAGACAATCTAAAATTATTATCATCTATTTTTTCATCGATCAGTTCGATAGAATCATGCTCATCCTCAATCTCACCAAACAACTCTTCTACAATATCTTCAACTGTCAATATACCTGATGTTCCCCCATATTCATCTAAAACAACTGCAATACTTTTTCTCTTTTTTGTTAGATTATTCAATATGTCTTTGATCAACATGGTTTCAGGAACAAATTCTACCGGTAAAATTATTGACTTAATGGTCTTTGGTTTCTTGAATAATTCAAATGAATGGACATACCCTAAAATATCATCAATTGTATCTTTGTATACCAAAATTTTTGAATAACCTGTATCTGTGAATATTGAACTCAGGTCTTTTGGGTTTTCATGCAACTCTACAGCAGTTATTTCTGTTCTTGGAACCATGATCTCTCTTGCCTTTACTTCAGAAAATTCCAAAGCATTTTGAAATATTTGTATTTCTGAATCTACATCATCCGTCTCCTCTACAGATTCCATTTGTTCACTAATATAATTTCCTAATTCAATCTTAGTAAAAACAAGTTGCACATTATCCCCTTCTGTTTTAAAGATTTTCACTAAAATCACATCGGTTATCCACATTACAAAATTTGATATCAGGCTAAACAACCAATAGAAGAAATATGCGGGAACTGAGAAAAATTTAATGAGTTTGTTTGAATAGATCTGAAAAAACACTTTTGGTAAAAATTCTGCTGTGATAAGAATTATTATCGTTGAAATTATTGTTTGTGTCAATAAATTGAAATCTGTTAGAGCAGAATTAATAACAGAACTACTTGATGGTAAAATTGTATCAAACCATCCCATTAACAAATCACCCATAAATAATCCGTAAATAACCAATGCAATGTTATTTCCAATTAACATGGTTGCCATAAACTTAGACGGTTTATTAGTAAGCCTTGTTAAAATTTTTGCAATGAAATCATTTTGCTTTTTTTCAATTTCAATATGGATTTTATTCGAAGACACGTAAGCGATCTCCATACCTGAAAAGAAAGCGGATAACAATAAGGATACAATTATAATTATTATATCACTATTCATAACTTATTGGTTGTTCTTATCCTCAAATTTTTTTCTGTAACGTTTTCTAAAAAAGAAAATAAATACCGCTAATGCTGCCAATAAAAGAGACATTAAAGCTCTGGTACCATTACCAGTCGACCATTGTGTATAGGCGTCGTACAAAAAAAGGATCGCAAAAACCAGATATGCATATTGAAAAAACCCTAATAGTTTCATGTTATAAAAATAATAATTAGTAGTGCCGTTAAATTATTCATCAAGATAAACAATTCCTGTGATTTCCAGTACTCTTGATTTTGTAAAATCCATATTGGAATCGAAACCATTACCATTGATTATTTGTTCGTTGTCAGAAAATTTAATGGGTTTATTAGTAAAAAGCCATTCTTTTTCCTGATCGAAGTACAATTGCTCAGCCTCCAGCTTTTTCCCTTCATACGTGGTTAATACAACATTATCTTGCAGATCTATTAGATTGGTTTTATCATATACTATGGCATAATCTGAAACTATGGTACTTTTTTGATTTTCGGAGTTAAACAAATAGAGTGTAATCCCATCTGTAAACTCAGAATATGGAAAGTCCAGATTACTGTAATCGTACATCTTTTTGCTTATGAGGTGAGCTTGAAGTTTCCCTGAATCTGTGTACTTTAAATTAATATCTTCAGCAATTCCAATAGGTTCGTTCTGAGATATCCCAATTTTTTGAACTTCTTTAAAATTACTTTCACAACAAAAAAACATGGTCACAAAAATTATTGTGACCATGTTTAACATTATTTGCTTTAAATTTGATATCATTATATGCTAGGAACTTTAACACTGCCTCCTACCCAACATTTGAAAGAAATTGTTTCACCAGAATTACCTTTTGCAAAAATTTCACTTTTACTTGGTGCCTTGGCCATATAGTTAGCAGCCTGTTTTGCTGCCGTCTTCGCTAAGTTTCTATCCACTCTTCCAGCCTTTCTGGATTCATCTGCTGCTTTCCAGTAGATTGCTCTTTTTGTAAAGTTATCATCTCCACAGTTATTTGCACTTTTAGCATACATTTGTCCAACAACCAAATGAACTTTACCCATTGATGGATTTGCCTTTAAAGCTTTGTAGTAGTAATTCCTTGCCCCAGAATAATTGCCATTTTTTCTTAATTTATCACCAATCTTATATAAAATTTTTGATTTTTCAAATTGATCTGGTTCTAGATCAATAGCTTGATTGTAAAAAGAGATTGCTTCTCTTGTTTTACCTTCTTTATCCTTTAAGTATCCTAAATAATATGCTGTATCAGCAGAAGGATTTGTGTTGTGATAAGCATTTACCAATTTAAAGAATAATGGATCGTCAGTACATTCTTTAGAAGCCATTCTGTTAACTGCTCTTTTCAACCAAATGCCATCATTTTTATTAGATTCAAAATCTCTACTATATAGTGGAATTAAATTATCACAATTTGCCCTGCTACCCAGTTTAGAATCTATACTGCCGGATACTTTATCATAAGCACTTAAATAACTCTCATAAGATTTTTTATACTTACTTTCCTTTTTTGTCAATTCGGTTCCAGCTTCTTCCTTAACAACTAATTTATTTAATTTCGTTGTATAGTTCTTTATCTCAGATTCAATTTTTTCAAATACATCATCATATTTATTAAACAGTTCCCGAGCTGGTTTTTGTCCTTTATCAAACAAATCAACCATTAAAGAGAAATATGTGTATAATCCTTTAGGATTGGTAAAAGTTTTGGCATCTTCTGTAAAAGCTTTATCAAATGCATCATAAACTTGTTGGTCTGATTTACCCAAAGCATCCTTATTATCATACATTAATTGAGCTTTTTTAGACAATAAATCACCTTTTTTCAATTTATTAGGAAAATTCTCTGCTTTCTGATCCCAAAGTTTAAGAAGATCATTGATGTTTGCGGTTTTATCCGCTCCTGAAGAATTCTTTATTCTATCCTTTAAAATACGTTCTCCATAAACATAAATAGCTTTATTGAATTTTGGACATTCATTTCTTACCAGCATCCAAGGCTCGTAAGCTGCATTATAATTTTTAGATTTTACATATTCACTAAAAATTGACAAATTGGTCATACATTGCTCATTCTGCTGAGTAAATCCAAAATTAAGTCCCAAAAACAGAACAGAGATAATTAGTGTAATTTTCGTCTTCATAATATTTAATTTAAAGCTGTTAGATTTCTTTCAATGCTATTAGTCAAATTTTCTTTTTTCAAACCATCTATCATTTAAAGATAAGCTTAATTGTACATTTATAAAATTTTCTTTTATTAAATTATTGTTGGTGGTTCCTCTTTTGCCAATTTCTAGACCAAAATTTGTATTAGAGAAAACCCGGCCAACTGGTAATCCTACTCCAAAAGATATGCCAAACTCATTTATCGTTTCTGAATTGATGTTTAATCCGGTATTTTCAAATTTAACTCCTGCCCTGTAAACAATGCGCTTCCAGTAGCTTGTCAATGATTTATAATTAGGAATAATAAAACCTCCAAAACTAAAAGTAGAACCATCCTCATACACCGATCCTGCTGAACCCAGAAAGTCATTATAAAATTCACTGGTATTCTGAGACGTATACTCTGCACCTAAAAACCATTTTTTTGGTTGACCCAAACCGGCTCCAAATGAAAGTCTGGATGGGATTGTCAAGTCCGTTTCCCTTTCATCATCACTGAGGGTTGTATCAATAGTTTCCTGAACATCTTCAAAACCGTTAAAGAAAATTTGAATAGTTGAAAACGATCTTTGGTTGATTGATGACAAATTAAATTCCGGAGCATAGGTGATTCCGGTGATCAACTCTAATTTTGGAGTAATCATTTTTTTATACGATAAACCGAAATTGTAGTTCAAGCCACTAAGGTCTGATCTGTTCTCTTCCCTGGATTGAAATTGAAGCGGATTGCCATCTGAATCATATAAAAAGGCTATGGAGCTGTTTTGAATATTTCCAAAATCATAGTTTGCATCTATTCCTATACTTAATTCCTTTGTGACCTGGTAGGCTAATGTTAAAAATGCTTTGTTTAAGCCACCTTCTCCTCGATATCTATTTGTTATATCATCACCATTGTAAGATTCTAACTTATAGCCTACAGAAGTATATGGCATCAGACCAAATCCTAATCCAAATTTACCAATTGGTATACCCAGTGCCAAATAATCAAAGGTTGTAGATGCTGTTTTTTCCTCAGCATCATCAGTAATTAACTTGAGTGAGTTATTACTACCACCAACAGTAAACTTAACAGGTCTGTTATCCCCACCAAAAGAAGCTAAATCTAAACCTGCATAAGATGCAGGATTCCTTAAATTTATGTGAATACTATCCGTATAGATACTTAAACCTCCCATACTTCTGTTTTCTACAGTTCCTTTAAATTTCAGGCTGCCTATACCATAAAATGAATAAGGTGAAGTTGTACCTTCTTGTGCTTGAATATTGAATGCAAAAATAGCAATTATGACAAATAAAAGTTTTTTTATCATTTACTTAAATTATATTCCAAAATAAAGTTTAACCCTTCCAACAAGAAATTAGAGTTCGCAAATATGGTACTTTTTAATTGGTTAGACAAAAAATCAGCGTCTCCACCTGTTAAAATAACTGTTAATTCTTTAAATTCTTCGCTATATTTAGTGACAACACCATTTATTTCAAGTAAAACTCCAAAAATAATACCTGAATGTATGGATTCGTCTGTTGTAGTGCCTGTAATATCCTCTGGTAGTTTGGTATCTAATAACGGTAAATTAGCAGTCAAATTATTTAAAGACTGATACCGCTGTCTTATACCAGGAGAAATGGCACCTCCTAAATACTCATTTTTATTGTTTATAAAATCATAAGTAATGCATGTCCCCGCATCGATAATTAAAACATTTCTCGTTGAATAATTTTGGACCGCACTGCTTACCAGAGCAATTCTATCAACACCGAGTGTTTTTGGAGATTTGTATAAATTTTTAAAAGGTAGTTTGCAATTAGCATCCAGAACCAATAGTTGAACTTTTAACCGAATTTTATCTAACAATGATGCTTTAACTTTCCCAACTGAAGATATTACAGACTTGTCAATTTGTGGAAATTTTTTCAGCAGTTTATTAACGGAAGATATAATTCTTGAGGGCTTGATTGTTTCTTTAATGACCAAATAATTTTTATCAAAAACGGCTAGTTTAACATTTGTATTTCCTACATCAATTATTAGGTTCATTTCTCACAGAATTGGCGTAAATTTACAAAATGAGCTGCAATTTTTGTCCTCATAAAGGAATTTATATTTATGGCGAATTGTATCTGATAATTTTGTAAAAATATACAATTCCAGATGAAACCATTTTTATTTGGTTTTGTTTTGAGGATAATAAAAATGAATATATATTTGCACCTGCCTGCGGCAAGCTTGACTGCAATCTCGATAGATATTGAGAAGCAACCGGTACCTTAGCTCAGTTGGTAGAGCAACGGACTGAAAATCCGTGTGTCCCTGGTTCGATTCCTGGAGGTACCACATAAAGCACAAAACCCGTTCGAAAGAGCGGGTTTTTTATTTATAAAGGCGTGGGAAGATTGCTTACCAAAACTTAAGTAAATGTAAAAACGGCTAACGTTGTTAGCCGGGTTGTATTTTCAATAGTTAGACCAAAGGAACACAATGCGCAGCTGAGTATCTCCTAGTGGTGCCACAAAAAATCCTTAACGATTTGTTTAAGATTTTTTTTGTTTCATTTCAATTAAAAGAACAACTATCCTGATCTTGTTTCCATCTTTCCGAGAAAGTTCAGCACCAGAACTAAAAGACTTATCAGAATAAAAATGATTCCAATTACATTCCAGTTGTCTTCAATATTTTTAAAAATACCATAAAATAAAAAATAGAACCCATAGAAGTACCAGAACATCTTTCTAATTTTCGATTTGGTTTTTACAGATAACTTTTCTGCTCGAAGTGAGAAAAAGTGAGCTATCAACACTAAACCAAAAATCGCAATCATGATAAACATCCCTTCTTCCATCTTTCAAAATTAGTGTTTTTATTGAAACAACAATTATTATAACTCGACCTC
>JABDOZ010000181.1 GCA_013043005.1 Flavobacteriaceae bacterium
ATGGATGTGATAAAAGAATTAGCTTCCAATGATAAGGCTTATCGTTCCTTAACCCAGAGCTGGTTTAAAAATTCCCCTTTGCTCGAGATCATACAGAAAGCCAGGAGTCTGGGAATGAAGCTGATCATTACCACGGATCACGGTACTATCAATGTAAAACAGCCTTCCAAGGTGATTGGCGACAGGGAAACCAGCCTTAACCTGAGGTATAAGACCGGGCGGAGCCTGTCTTATGATGCCAGGGATGTGCTGGAAGCCAAGGATCCCTCAAGGATTAATCTGCCCAGTATAACTATGAGCAGTTCCTTTATTTTTGCGAAGAACGATCTGTTCTTTGCCTATCCTAACAATTATAACCACTACGTAAGTTATTTCAGGAATACCTACCAGCACGGGGGCGTTTCCCTGGAGGAAATGATCATCCCCTTTGTGGTGCTGCAGCCGAGATAAGCGCAGCTATTAAAAAATTACCGTTCCAGGTAGGAACCTCCCAGCACTTCGGTAACAGCATCATCGGTGCCTATGGAAAGGGAAATATGGAGATTAAGGCTGAAATTGTTCTTGTAATAGTAGGTCTTACGCCCCCTGTCATAGGCAATCATTGCTTCAAAGTCTCGTAAATACTCTATCAGATTATAAATGGAGCGTTCACTGATATTCATTTTACTGGCTAATTCGTACGGAGAACCCGTACATTCATTTTCGATAAGCGAATGAATTCGTTGCAAACGCTCCAGAGTTTTGATGGTGTTCATAGGTTTAAGTTTTAACCGAAGAACTGCTGAAAGTAATATTGATTAAATATATAGATTATTTTCTATATAAACAATTATTTGTAATTAGAATTATTTTAAAACATCTCCTAAGACCTTTATTTGTAGTATACTCAGGATTTTGCTATATTTGTGTGAATTGATAGTGAAATATAGACTATTTACTCCTTATGCTAAAAACAATCGACCGCCTGATTCAATTTATTAACCACGCCGGTCTTAGCGCGCGGCAGTTCGATCTTTCCATAGGTGCCAGCAATGGATATACCCTTAGGATGAAAAAGAACAGGGCTTCTATAGGTAGTGATGTTATCGAGAATATTTTAAGGATCTATCCTCAGCTCAATGTAGTCTGGCTTCTTACGGGTGAAGGGACTATGCTCAAAGAAAAATCGGAGCCGTTGCCTCTTGATTTCGACCAGCTTCCCAGCGACAAGCAGAAAGAAATAGAAACTATTATAGAGAATAAGATCAAGGAGCGGCAACGGGATGAATTAGAACGGTTGATGAAGGAAATCAGGTCTGAATTAAAAAAGACTTAAAGCAAGGAGCCTTTCTTAAAATCGAGGCGAGCCGAGAGTTCCTGTTCCAGGGCTTTTAATTGCCTCCGATAGACTGCGCTGGAATGATCACTTTTTTTGCTTTTTAAATTCTCAATCGTTTTAACTACTTCCTTTGAATAGTCGCTTTTCAGCTCTTCGAAGATTTCCTCAATCTCCTTAGAAATATCCTCATAAATTGTTAAAAATCTAGCCTTGTATTTTACATGATGTGAAATTAAAAGGACTATTAAAACATTTATCAATACTAAAGGTAGTATTCTTAGGTTGCTATAAGAATCAAGAATTGTAGTGTTTTGGAAAGCTTCCCAAAACTGATATGAATAAATTATTAATGGGGATAAAATGGCATATCGCCACCAATACGGGCATGTTACAAACCATGTAGAAAGTATAGCTATTACAATAAGTTTGCGTGTCACAAACCAAATAAAAATAGAAACATCTTGAAAACCATGATCTTGAATAACAAATCCTATAATTTCAATAGACTCAATCCCATCAGGTATTTTATAGGGAATGTACCAAAGAAAGAGAATCAACATGAACAAAAAGACTATTACTGCATCGGACATCAAAATAGACTTGTTCTTTTGTTGTTTAAGACGAGTCAATGAAGAGATGTATTTATCCTGTAAGGCTATCTTTATATATAGGATTTTTCGTAGATATTGATAAGTACTTAAATTTAATCTTGCATCTTTAGTAGATAAAATTTTATTCATAAAATTCTTAAATGAATAGTTCAATTTTGATTCGAGATGCTCTAATACATTATGGCTTATAGTAATGTACTTGGCTCGTGCTGAAATATTCTTATCGATCAAAAGGATTACTAATATTAATGGCAACCCAAAGAAAAAACCTTTTAAAGAAAAAATGACTTCCGGAAAGTCTGGCAATATTTCCACCGCAACGGCCATATTGAGAAAGTAAAGAAAAATAAACGGCAAAAGAATATATTTCCAATTAGGAATGGTATTAAAAAACATGATTGTCAATAACAAAAAAGGAACTAAGGTATTTAGAAGTGCCCAAAGTACAGTTTGAACGTCAAATGAACTATGTTCGAATTTAAGAAAAAATAGATCTATTGAATTTAATACCGGACTAACAAGCAGATGAATATAAATCAGAAGTGGAACTATAGTGATTAATGTGGCAATAAATACTCCTTTTTTATATTTCTGGTTCCAGGCTTCCATGACTTACAAATTTGAAAGATATTCGGACTTAAAATTTCAAACAACTCGAATTAGAAGACTCATGGCAATATTTAATAGGTCAAAGTAAAGAATAGAGTAACTTGATTAAATATAGTATTTTTTTACAAATGCAGAAAATAATCTATACTAAAAAAGAAATAGGCGCAGCCGCTAAAAAAGTGATTTCAACAATCCCCGAGCATAGTATTTTATGCCTGAATGGGAATATGGGCGCAGGAAAAACCACCTTTATCAAGGCCCTGGTAAAACAGCTGGGGGGAGAAGAACAGGCCTATAGCCCTACTTTTGGTATAGTCAATGAATATCGTTGTCCAAATGGTGACCTTCTAGGCTATCATTTTGATTTTTACCGTTTGAACAATCCGGAAGAAGCGCTTGACCTGGGACTTGAGGATTATCTTACCGAGGACGTATGGATCTTTATTGAATGGCCTGAAAAAGTGGGTGAATTGCTACCTGATGAATGTATTGATTTGCATTTAAAGATTCTCGATCCTATAACCCGCGAGCTTACCCTGCCAGCTCTCTAGGCTGAAAATGCACTTTTTTAACTCCCTGCAAACGCCAATCAGTATCGATTAACTGCAGTTTTCTTCGTTAAAAGGTAAATTTTTATCGATAAAATGTATTTTAATTCAATTCCTTTCCCTATATTTGATATGAGAATGAAAATGAATCCTGAATTTTAACACTATTCTACGATGAACACTAAAAAATTACTTTTTGCTTTTGCTGCCATGTTAGTTTTAGTTGCTGCGGCTTGTACCCCTAATACGGCCGAGGACGATCAATTATATGAACAAGGTCTGAAAAAGGGAGATGTTATTCTTAAGAAATAACTAGCAAGGCAAATTTCCAAATTATAGAAATTACAAACGGGGCTCAATAAAAAGCCCCTTTTAGCGTTACATCCATATACGATTTAACACGCAAATAATTTGGAAAAGAATCATAAAAATATAACGCGACGTAGATTTTACGTAGAATCAATAGGACTAATTCTTATAGTCTTAACTCCATTTTTCTTTAAAATTCATGATTATTTACCTGAAGATCGTGAGGCAACCTTGAACCTCTTTGGATATACTCTAGATCGAAATGGCTTTAACAATGTTAGTACATATGTTTGGTTTTTATTAAATAAAATCATTCCGTTATATTTATTAATCATTTGGTTCTTTACCTGTAAACACTGGTGGTATCATGTCATTCTGATCCCACTATGTATGTATGCTTTTCAACTATTTGAGGTCATCTATTCGGAGGACGATTACATCGAAACCGAGAATATCCTTTGGTTATTACCCGTCTGTATGGTAGTAATAACTTTTGTTTATTTCATCCGAGCTAAATTGTATGATAAATACGTTCATGGGATCGACCTGGAAGCCATGGAAGCTGAGCTACAGTCCTTCAAAGAGAAAGAAAGTGCTGACCATATATCGCAAACTGTAGATTCTGAAGGTTCATCCGATAAGATCGATCTTTCAGAAAAAGTTTCCAAAAGGACCTT
>JABDOZ010000007.1 GCA_013043005.1 Flavobacteriaceae bacterium
AATTGAAAGGTCAACGCCTTTTAAAACTTTCAGATGTCCGAATGATTTATGAATATTTTGAGCTGAAATTAGTGCTTTCATACGTTGTGAATTTAGCACAATAAGTACAATTACACAATTATCAGGAAGCCTTTTTATTTTTCTTAAAAATGGATCTCATGCCATTGTAGTCAATAAAATATTGCAGACGTAAGGAAAACGTATGTTGAGTTGGCTGATCGAATAACAGATCTAGACTTTTTGAAAAATTGACTTGTGAATTTTCATCACTGTTAAATATTTGATTTCTGTATAACGCCGTTAAGAAACTTCCCGGAGCAAATTGCCAGGAATAACTGAGATCTATATTCCAGGTACTAAAGTTGATGTTTGGACTGTCACCTACGTTATCAATGGTATATCCAGAGTCAGTTGTTAGTCGGCTATTGTCTAAAAGTGTAAAAAGTTCATAGTCATAATCAACCGTATCCCAATAATGCCTGAATGTCAAGGCTAAAGAATGAAAGGGATTGAAAGTATAATTACCTGAAAGGCTGTTTTCAACAATTTGTCTGTTACGTTCACCAAAAATTGGTTGGTCATCTATTTCTATGGCGTAGCCTCGATCACCATTAAAGCGTTCATATTCAAAGCTGTATGCCAGTAAAAGGTTGTCACTTATTCTAAACCGAGGTTCTATTTCTACTTCATAATAAAACAAATCTCTTTCTTTTTCAAATAGAGTGCCAATGTTTAATTCAAGATTTATAGCAAACTTTTTATTGTAGTTAGAAGAATAAAAACCACCTGTGCTAACAAAGTTTTCATAAATAAACGCTCGTCCATCTCTGGACTCAAAATAATCTTTTTGTTTACCTGGTTCGACATTAATTCTAAAACTATATGCGTTTAGATTCTTTGTATCTGCAAAATATCGCGCCCCAAAATTTACTTGAGTAAATACACTAGGATCTGCTAATCGTTTATGATTAAACCAAGCATTGATCCTGTATTTATTAAACCTACCCTTTGGTTCAAAAATCTGATAGGATATGTCTGCACCAAAATTATTGTAGTTATTCCTGAAATTTAGTCCCAGATCGTTTATATTGTATTTTGTGTCAGCGAAATTATGTTCGAAGCTGTAACGCAAGTTACCATGCACTTTACCAACACGAAGAAAACTACTAAATCCGTTCTCCGGACTTTCATTTTGGTAATTTACATGACTCATTTTAAGTTCTGCGTCAATCTTGTAAGTGTTTCTTTTATTTATAATATCAGCTACTAATGCTGTGACATTTGCATCTCTGAAATCACCATTTCTGATAACATTTGTATTTACAAGGCTTATGGCTGAATTACGGTTGAATTGTTGATCAACAACCAAAATATTATAATTTGTAAAAGGTTCTACTATATCACGTCGCTTAGCCCCTGTAATTGTATCTGTTATCGTAGCATATGTTTTTTCCGTAATAGCATTAAATACTCCGATACCTAATCCTTTTTTTGTCCGTCCAGATACTTTTACAGCATTTATTACCTTAACTTCGTTAGGTACATCGGCTTCTTCATTCTCATTTAACTCTAATTCTCCTGAAGGCCTATTTCCAACCCTTCTGGAAAAGAAAAGATTACCTTTAGAGAATAAGTCAACACCTTCTGTAAAGAACTGGCGTTGTTCTGAGAAGGTTTGTTCAAAAGGCCCTAAATTTAGTCTTACATTATCAAACCCTGCCTGACTAAAATCTGGTATGAGGGTAGCATCAAGCGTGAAATTATCTGTAATACCATATTTTAAATCCATCCCGAATTTTAGATCTGTGTTTGTTTCACCATCATATATATCTACAATACCTGTTGAAAATGGATAAAGGTTAAGTCTTACAGGTGGTTTAATATCCTTAATTCCTTTAAGTTCTCCATGGTATAATCCTATATTTCCCTTGGTCACATCTAGTGGATTCCAGGTATATTGCGA
The DNA here is from genome assembly GCA_013043005.1 of Flavobacteriaceae bacterium. Taxonomy (GTDB): domain Bacteria; phylum Bacteroidota; class Bacteroidia; order Flavobacteriales; family Flavobacteriaceae; genus Site-B1. The sequence goes on from JABDOZ010000007.1 coordinate 1,964, forward strand.
TCTAAACCGCCTGAAATGTCTATGAAACTGCAGGCCCCAGGTTGGTTCTTTCTGGTTGTCGAATCGCAAAGTTCTGTAAGGTATTTTCATTTCCAATGACCAGCCATCATTATGAAGCTTAACTGCACTTTCCCAGACAGCATTCCAGCTATAATCTTCACCTATACTAGGAGATGAAATAGCGTCAGCTTGTTGTCCAGAACTAAATACTTGAAAATTGGTGTCGTTTTGGGCATCATTATTCGGGTTAAGAACTAAGATAAAATAATCTGTTTGCCCAAAATTATCGCGACTAGTTAACTGGGTAAGCATTTTATCTGGGTCGTCATATAGGTAAGCAGCAACATAAATGGCTTGATCATCATAGGTCATTCTTACTTCTGTACGCTCGTTTTCAGGCAGATTAGGACCCATTTCTGGTTTAAACATAACAAATCCTGTTGCTATCTCTGCTTGGTTCCAAACATCTTCATTGATTATACCATCAATTTTTGGTGGATTTGAGGTACGTTTTATATTCAATACCTTTTTATCTTGAGCTTTAGTAATGGATATACTTAATAACAATAAAACTAGAAGCCATCGTGACATAAATTAATCGATTGGTCCATCAATAAAATAAGAGACTATATTTGGTCAAAATATGCTATAGTCTCGTGTACAAAATTAAAATTGAATTACTCTTTTTATCCTAATTAAAAGTTAAAAAAAAATACAATTTTGACACCAGATTGAACAATCTCGTTTGAATTGATTAATTTGTGTCTTCAATCAAAAATTTAACCTTATAAAAGTTACTATATGCCTTATAGAAAATTAGAAGAATACAATATAAAAGTCACGGACGATGTTAAAGAACGCTATAAAAATATATTAATTGATCTAGGTGAGGATCCTAATAGAAATGGATTATTAGATACACCTGAACGTTCGGCAAAGGCTATGCAGTTTTTAACTCAAGGGTATCATCAGAATCCAACGGAGATTCTTAAAAGTGCCATGTTTGAAGAATCTTATAATGAAATGGTTATAGTGAAGGATATAGAGTTGTATTCCTTGTGTGAACATCACATTTTACCGTTTTTTGGGAAAGCGCATGTCGCCTATATTCCAAACGGTCATATTGTTGGATTGAGTAAGATACCTCGAGTGGTTGATATATTTTCAAGACGGTTACAAGTACAAGAAAGGCTTACCGAACAGATTCTTGAATGTATTGATAGTACACTTAAACCTCAAGGTGTTGCAGTTGTTATTGAAGCTGCACACATGTGCATGATGATGCGTGGTGTACAAAAACAAAATTCTGTTACTACGACTTCCGGTTTTAAAGGGTCATTTAAAAATATGGAGACTAGAACCGAATTTTTAAAGCTGATAAGTGATAAATTGTCATAATAATTTTTGGAACACTATTTGCGTTTAATTTATATGTTAATCATATTATATGCAATTCAAGAATATAAGCCAGAGAAAAAAGTTTGCCCTTAGTATTTTATTGGATGCTATTGGATATTTATCCTTCGCTTTTCCTTTTATAGATATTCTTTGGGCTCCATTATCAGGTTATATCATGACCAGGTTATATAAAGGCAGTCCGGGAAAAATAGCCGGTATAATTGCCTTTATTGAAGAAGCCTTAGCAGGATTGGATATTATTCCGACCTTTACCATAATGTGGTGTTATTCATACTTCTATATGAAAAAAACTGAAGACACTATAATTGAGGTTGAAGCTGAATAGTAAATTTGAAATAGGTTTAAAAGAAATTAATTTCATCTAAGCATTTAAGATCACTTTCATCCATTTGCCAGCCCAACGATCCCAGATTTTCTTTAAGATGATCTACACTGGTCGATTTTGGAATTGTAATTATGTTCTTTTTAGATATTAACCAGTTCATGGCTATTTGAGCTTTGGTTTTATCATATTTTTCCTCTAATCTGTCTAAAAGGGGATGGGGTTTCAAAATCATTCCGCGTTCAATAGGTCTTTCTGCCATAATAATTATGTCATTTTCCTGGCAATAAGGAATGGTTTCCGATTCCATATTAATATTTCCTGAGTACTTTCCTTTGTTTCTGGTCAATAAGCTGTATTCAATCTGATTAGCAACGATTTTATGTTTTGTGTGTTTCTGGGCTTCTATTAATTGACTTAACTTAAAATTACTAACCCCAATATATTTTGCCATTTTACTGTCCACCAGAAAATCAAATGCCTTCAAGGTTTCTGAAATAGGGATCGATTCGTTAGGTGAATGAATCAAGTACAAGTCCAGATAATTGGAACCCAACCTTTTTAAGCTTCGTTTCGCTGCTGAAATAACATCATCGTACTTTAGATTGGTGGTCCAAACCTTAGATGTTATAAACAAGCTCTTTCTATCTATATCTTTAATGGCTTTTCCAATCAATTCCTCACAGTGTCCATGTC
>JABDOZ010000009.1 GCA_013043005.1 Flavobacteriaceae bacterium
GGATATCCCAGATTGTAGTCAGTAGAAAACTCAACATTGCCTTTAATTTCTCTATCAAAACTCGGCCAACCGGATCCAGAGTCGTATTTAAACTCACTTTTAAATAATGGTGTTTCGCAAGCTTTACAGACGTAAGTTCCTTTTAGTTTATTATCATTATAAGAACTTGAATAACGTGGTTCAGTCCCCGCTTTTCTTAATACAGAATATTCCAGATCACTTAATTGTGACCTCCATTCTTTTTCAGACTTGGTGACTTCATAGGTTTTCTTTTCTAATTCTTTTTTTTGTGCATTACTATTACAATTGAATAATAATAAACACATACTAAGTAGTGCAATTGTTTTCATATTTAAAGATAATTATTAAATAATAGTTTTAGGCTAAGTCGATCACTATTACAAATGATTACATTTAATTTTGTTATTATTTAGTTAAGATGAGACTTCATATGAGCATTTGACAGAATAAATATTCTTTTAATCGATTAGAATACTATTTTTTTAAACCAATGATCTCATAAATTAGGAACGGTTTTTGTAAATTCGTCTGTAGATTAATTAATTTCTTTAATACCTGTAATATGAAATTTAAAAATATTATTGTCACCTTATCTGTAGTAGCACTTTTCTTAGCTTGTACAACAAACCCGTTTACTGGGAAGCAAACCATGGCACTGGTCCCTAATTCACAATTATTTCCAACGGCCTTTGCTCAGTATGATCAGTTTTTAACCGAAAACAAGGTGGTAAAAGGTACCAGGGATGCCGAAATGATAACAAGAGTAGGACAGCGAATTGCGGTTGCCGCTGAACGCTGGTTAAATGCCAATAATTACCAAGGCTACTTAAAAGATTACAAATGGGAATATAAACTAATTGATGACGAAACTGTTAATGCCTGGTGTATGCCAGGAGGCAAAATTGTGTTCTATACTGGAATATTACCGGTAGCAGAGAATGAGACAGCAGTGGCAGCTATTATGGGGCATGAAGTGGCTCATGCATTGGCCAACCACGGACAACAAAGAATGAGTGCTGGAATGCTCCAACAAATAGGTGCAGTGGCAGGGAATATTGCAATCAAGGATGAAAAAGATCGAGCCATGTTCAATCAATACTATGGGATAGGAACGACTCTAGGCGGCATGCTTCCTTTTAGCAGAAGTCATGAAACAGAAGCAGATAGAATAGGATTATATTTAACCGCAATGGCAGGCTACAATCCTGATGAAGCGGCAGAACTTTGGAAACGAATGGCAGCCAAAAGTGGCGGTCAGGCACCACCTGAGTTTTTAAGTACACATCCTTCGAATCAGACTCGTATTGCAAATCTTACCGCTTTGGCACCTACTGCAAAAGCTGAGGCCAAAAAATTTGGTGTTTCATCTTTCAGACCAATAACTAAATACTAGCATTAATTAAAAAAAATAAACTATTTTAGAAGCTGCTCATATAAGAGGAGCTTTTTTATTATGGCAAACCTGGAAAAAGGGAGTAAAAAATTATTGAATGCCTGGGCATTTTATGATTGGGCAAATTCAGTTTACACCTTGACAATTGCTTCATCTATATTTCCAATTTTTTATTCAGCTTTGTTTTTAACTGAAATTAAAACGGTCAATGCATTTGGTTTTGATTTTAAAAGTACAGCACTTATAACTTTTGTAACAGCCTTTACATTTATGGTCGTTGCATTTACTTCTCCATTGTTATCTGGTATTGCAGATTATGTAGGAAACAAGAAAAATTTCATGAAGTTTTTCTGTTATATTGGTGGAGCAGGTTGTATTGGCTTGTATTGGTTTAGTCTTGATAGGATTTATTTAAGTCTGCTATTTTATTTTATGGGATTAATAGGATATTGGGGTAGTTTGGTGTTTTATAATTCCTATTTACCGGATATTGCTTTTCCGGAGCAGCAAGATAGAATTAGTGCAAAAGGATTCTCAATGGGTTATATTGGCAGTGTTCTATTGTTGATAATAAATTTAGCAATGGTAATGAGTCAAGATACAGGAGAAGAAAAAATGCAAATGATGCGTTATTCATTTATGACGGTTGGCCTGTGGTGGATTATATTTAGTCAATATTCATTCTATATATTACCAAAAGGAGTTTCCAATGGTCATAAAGTTACCAAAGATGTGGTATTTAATGGTTTTAAAGAATTAAATCTAGTTTGGAAACAGCTAAAAAAAGACAAAAGATTAAAACGTTATTTAAGAGCATTTTTTGTGTTTAGTATGGCAGTTCAAACAATCATGTTGGTTGCTGTTTATTTTGGCGAAGAAGAAATTGCCTGGGGAAGCGACAGCGAAAAAACAACAGGATTAATTGTTAGTATATTAGTCATACAATTAGTAGCAATCATTGGAGCTATTTTAACGTCAAGAGCATCTGAAAAATTCGGAAATATCAACACGCTTATTGTAGTAAATTTTATATGGATGTCCTTGTGTTTTTATGCTTACTTTATGATAACTCCATTACAATTTTATATGGCAGCAGCATTTGTTGGTTTAGTAATGGGAGGCATACAATCTTTAGCACGTTCAACTTATTCTAAGTTCTTACCAGACACAGATGATACGACATCCTTTTTTAGTTTTTTTGATGTTGCCGAAAAAATAGGAATTGTGTTTGGCATGTTCATGTTTGCTATAATAGACCAGATTACTGGCAGTATGCGTAACTCGATTGTATTCCTGGTTGTATTCTTTTTAGTTGGTATAATATTGTTGTTTAAAGTCCCGAAAAAAGCAATTTCAAATTGACAATAGATTGATAAAAAAAGAGCCACTAAAATTAGCGGCTCTTTTTTTTATTCTATATTTTATCGGTTACTTACTTATACTTCCTGATCCAATAACCTTGGTATCTTCTAGATCTGGATTTCCTTTAAACTCTATATCACCAGATCCAGTAACTCTAGCCTTTAGCACTTTGTTACTAACAACTCTTATATCTCCAGAACCTGTAACATATGCTTCTGTATTATCTGAATTAAGATCAAAACCGTGGAAATCACCAGACCCCGTTACTTTAGTTTCCAAATCGCCAGTTTCACCTGAGATAGTTATGTCACCAGAACCAGTAACGCTGCTTACCAAGGATCCCGTTTTTAATTTTAAGACGATATCGCCGGATCCGGATAGATTTACTTTTAATTTATTGGCCTCAATCCGGTCTTTATTCCAAAGATCACCAGAACCTGCCAAAGAAACTTTTTCGATGTCTTCAAAAGGAATTGTAACTTTAATCCCTTTCTTCCAGCTTGTTTTTAAGTTGACTCCTTTTTTTACTTTTACCACCAAGGCATTATATTCAATTTCTGTTATAATATAATCCAAAAGATTACTTTCTCCTTCTATTGTAATATTTCCTTCTTTGCCTTTTACCAATTCAAAATCCATAAACCCCGCGCAGCGAATAGCATCATAGTCACTCGTTGATCTTGTAATTTCTGTAACATTGCCATTTCCTTTAATCGACTTGTTACTCCACCAATTTTGGGAAAATAAGGTTGAAGAGATTGCAAGAGCAAATATTAATAATAATTTAGAGTTTAAGTTTTTCATATTTTTCAGTTTAGATTGTTGATTTTAATAGAATGAAACACTACCGTAATCGGAAGATATTTTGACCATATTACCACTATTTTTATTTCCTCTGTAACCATAATAGTACTTATCTCCAGATTCTATTTTTTGTTTTAAATATTCGAATCCATTATCTTCTTTTAAAGAGCCATACTCAAGATCTATTTCAAAGTCAAAACTATATGATGGATCAAGTCCTATTTTTATTCCAACGTAATCAGAATTTATATTAATATCTCCTGCATTGGCAGTAACATTGTCTATTTTTAGTGAACCGTAATCGGCATCAATGGTTACATTTTTATAAACATCACCAATTCTTGTTGTTAAATAATCTCCATTTCCTTCAACATTATTTACTTTGCCAATTGTTATTCCACCATAATCGCAGCTATAATTTATATTTTCTGCTACTTCTATTTTAGATTTTGTATAATCTGCAGCAATTTTCAGATTTTCTGCTTTAGATACGGTATATCCACTATAATCGGCATGAATCTTCCCGCTTTTTATATACTCAAAGTAGCTGTTGTTAGTATAATCAAAGCTGATGGAATTATTATCTGCCATTAGTTCTTTTGTTGTTATTTTTCCATAATCACAACTAATTTTGGCTTGACCTTCTAATTTATCAAGATTTATACTTCCATAGTCATTATCCAGAATTACGGAATTAGTAACGGGCATTTTTACCAAATAGTTGATCTCCATATTTACATTGTTATGTTTTGTCCAGCTCCACCAGGATTTAGATTTGTTTTTATTAAAGATTGTCTCAGCTGCAACCCATTCTGGTGAGGAAGAAAATTTTACGGTTATTTCATCTAGTTTCTTTTGAACTTTTTCTTCATCATTTCCTTTTGTTGTAATTGATACTTCAATAACAATTCTATTTTCATCCCATGTAGCAATATCTAAATTACCATAGCTGTTATTTATTTTTAAAGTAGCATCACTTTTTACCGCGAACTCCTTGTTGAGCTTTTTATTTTTCGTGTATTTTCCTTTTAGATCATTGATTGAAAAGGTCATTGCCGGAATCAGCAATAAAATTATTAATTTATAAAGTTGTAGCGTTCTCATTATATTATTGTTTAAGTTGTTTAATTTCTTCTATTTTTTGTAATACGTTTTGTAATAATTCAATTCTGTTTTGGAAGTTTGATATCATAGCGAATATAACACGCTGATCATCTCCACTTTCTGCCAAATCTTGTTTTAGAAAAGCATATTCTATTTCTAAAGTTTCAAGTTGTTTTAAGGCGTCTTGAATAAGACTAACTGTTTCTGGAGAAGTCTCTCCATTAAGTTTAGCCAATTCACTTGAAATTGTTGATGTAAAGAAATTTTCGGTTTCTGCCATTTCAGGTGAAACACTGCCCAAATCTTTTGCCATCACTTCTTGTTGTGTACCAAAGAACAAAGCCACTAGAAGTACAATAGAAGCTGCAATACTTATCAATGGTTTCCAGAAAATACGTTTTGGAACATCTGTAGTTGCAATCTTATTTTGGTTGTTCAACTTATTTAAAAAACGTTGTTGATGACCAATATTCGGAGCTTCGATATCAAATTCGTTTTCCAGATCTTCAAAAAGTGTATTTAAATTGTCTTTATTCATAACTGTTAGTTTTAATATGCTTGTTGTACCATTTTACTTCTTAAACTTTCTTTCGCTCTGGAAATGGTTGTTCTGCAATTTGCATATGACATATTCATTATTTCACATATTTCTTCGTAATCATATCCTTCAATTAAGTTTAAAGTGAGAGATATTCTGTAATTGTCTTTTAATGATCTCATGCTATCCAACACTTGTTTTGCTTTTACATTTGTAAACTCATAATCATCAGGGATTCCGGAATTATCTTCTACCTTATATAAAACATCATCTAAAGGAACTTCGTCGTATTTTGTACTTTTATTGTACTTATAAATACTGTTATTAATTACTATTTTTTTTAACCAAGCTCCGAAAGTTTTCACATTCTTCAATTTATCCAGTTTAGTAAAAGCTGATAAAAATGAATCCTGCATAATATCTTCTGCTTCAAATTTATCTTTCACTATTCTGTATGCTGTGTTAAACATGGCCTTATAATATCTATTATAAATCTCCAATTGTGCTCGTTGGTTACCCTTTTTACAGAGTTCTATTAATTGATCAATATTTTGCTTGGTTAGCGTCAAAAAACAATTGCTTTGTGTTATAAAGATGAAGGTAATTAATCTTTGTTACAGTTTAAAAAAATAATGTCCCGAAACAAAATTTAAAAAAAGTAAAACCGCAAATGGCATATTAATTGAATTCTTTTGGTTTCAATGGGAGAAGAGTTGCGTAAGAATTGCAGCTGTAATGCCATTGAATGAAATTTTTATAATTAACTTTAATAAAAATTGTTATGTTAAAATGACATAATGACCGATATAGATCTATGAAAAAATCAATTATAAGTAGTCTTGACAGTTTGTCATTGCAGGATTTTGATGAGAATTCAGAGTTAATTCCATTAATGACCCCTGAAGATGAAGAAGAAATAAATAAGGAATTATTACCCACAACATTACCGATATTGCCTTTAAGAAATACGGTTTTATTTCCTGGTGTAGTTATCCCCATTACAGCAGGTAGAGATAAATCAATTAAATTGATCAATGATGCCAATAAAGGAAATAAAGTCATTGGTGTGGTTTCACAAAAAGATGAATTGATTGAGGACCCAACGGTAAAGGACATTAACTTAACAGGTACGGTAGCCCGAATTCTACGTGTATTAAAAATGCCAGATGGTAATATTACTGTAATCATACAGGGTAAAAAACGTTTTAATATAACAGAAGTAATAACTGAAGAACCTTATTTTAATGCTACGGTCAAGGAAGTTGAAGAATCAAGACCTCCTCAAAAAAATAAGGAATTTACTGCTATAATAGAATCTATTAAAGATTTGGCCCTTCAAATTATAAAGGATAGCCCTAATATTCCTAGTGAAGCATCATTCGCTATAAAAAATATTCAAAGCAATTCCTTTTTAATAAACTTTGTGTCCTCAAATATGAACTTAAGTGTTTTGGAAAAGCAGAAGCTATTAGAGATGAATAATCTTAAAGACAGAGCTCTTGCAACACTTAAATATCTAAATATTGAATTACAGAAGTTAGAACTAAAGAATGATATTCAATCGAAAGTCCAAAGTGACCTGAATCAGCAGCAGCGTGAATATTTTCTGCATCAGCAAATGAAAACCATTCAGGAAGAATTGGGTGGCGTTAGTTATGATGAAGAAATTGATGAAATGCGAGCCAGGGCCAAGAAAAAGTCCTGGAATGAAGAAGTTCAAAAACATTTTGAAAAGGAGCTATCTAAGCTTCAAAGAATGAACCCCCAAGTTGCAGAATATTCTATTCAAAGAAACTATCTGGATTTAGTTTTAGAACTCCCTTGGAATCAATACAGTAGTGATAAATTTGATCTTGCCAAAGCAAAAAAAATATTAGATAGAGATCATTATGGACTTGACGATGTTAAGCGAAGAATAATCGAGTATTTGGCAGTGTTAAAATTGCGTAATGATATGAAATCACCTATCCTTTGCTTATATGGTCCTCCAGGAGTTGGTAAAACGTCATTAGGGAAATCTGTAGCAGAAGCTTTGGGAAGAAAATATGTAAGGATGTCATTAGGTGGCTTGCGTGACGAAGCAGAAATAAGAGGTCATCGTAAAACCTATATTGGTGCAATGCCAGGTAGAATCATTCATAATTTACAAAAAGCAGGTACTTCTAATCCAGTATTTGTGTTAGATGAAATAGATAAATTAGCAAGTTCGCATCAAGGTGATCCGTCATCCGCAATGTTAGAAGTATTAGATCCTGAGCAAAACAATGATTTTCATGATAACTTTTTAGAACTAGGGTATGATCTTTCTAAAGTTATGTTTATTGCTACAGCCAATAGTTTATCAACTATTCAACCGGCATTGCGAGACAGAATGGAAATCATAAATGTTACAGGTTATACCATTGAAGAAAAAATTGAAATTGCAAAAAGGCATTTATTGCCAAAACAGTTAGAAGAGCATGGTCTAACCTCCAAGGATTTAAAAATTGCAAAACCGCAGCTATCAAAAATTGTTGAAGGTTATACAAGGGAATCAGGAGTTCGAGGATTGGAAAAACAAATAGCAAAAATGGTTCGGTATGCAGCCAAGAATATTGCTATGGAAGAATCTTATAATGTGAAGGTAAATAATGATGATGTCGTTGAAGTTCTTGGGCCACCAAGAATGGAACGTGATAAATACGAAAATAATGATATTGCTGGTGTTGTAACTGGATTGGCATGGACAAGAGTTGGAGGTGATATTCTGTTTATTGAATCCATTTTATCAAAAGGCAAAGGCGCACTTAATATTACTGGTAATTTAGGAAAGGTAATGAAAGAATCTGCAACAATTGCCATGGAGTTTATAAAAGCAAATGCAGAGAATTATGGAATAAATCCAGATATTTTCAGCAAATACAATGTGCATATTCATGTCCCGGAAGGAGCCACACCTAAAGATGGTCCGAGTGCTGGTGTAACCATGTTGACTTCTTTAGTTTCCTTGTTTACTCAAAGAAAGGTCAAGAAGAGTATAGCAATGACAGGAGAAATCACTTTACGTGGTAAAGTTCTGCCAGTAGGTGGTATTAAAGAAAAGATTTTAGCCGCTAAAAGAGCTAAAATTAAAGAAATATTGTTAAGTGAGGATAACCGTAAAGATATTGAAGAGATTAAGGAGGAATACCTTCGGGGATTGAAATTTCATTATGTAAAAGATATGAATGAAGTCATTAAAATTGCAATTACTAATGCCATAGTTAAAAATGCCAAGAAACTATAAATTAGGAACTTGATATTTATCTAGGTTTTTTCTTGTATAAAAATATAATATACTTCCAAACGTTATAAGGTAGATTTAGTTACTTTGCACCTTTATGCATAAGAAGATTTCCTTTTTTATTTCTGTGTTAATTGCTCCATTTGTTTTTTCTCAAATTGGTGGTGAATCAACCTATCAGTTTCTAAATTTAGTATCTTCTCCAAGACAAGCAGCATTAGGCGGAAAAATAATCACTATTTATGATTATGATGTTTCTCAACCAATTTTCAATCCTGCATCTATAAATCCAGAAATGGATGGCCAAATAGCACTAAATTATTCTAGTTATTTAGGAGGAATTGGATATGGTACAGCATCTTATGCATACACAATTGATAGACGTACAAAAACAATTCATGGAGGCGTTACCTATATAAATTATGGCAATTTTGAGGGTTATGACGAAAATGGTATTTCAACAGGATCATTTTCGGGGAGTGAAACAGCCTTGTCTTTAGGATATGCATTTAACATCCCATGGAGTGATATTTATTTAGGTTCTAACCTTAAGTTTATAACTTCAAAATTAGAACAGTATTCCTCGTTTGGAATGGCTTTAGATATTGGTGCCTTGTATATTAATGATAAAATTGGATTTCAAGCGGCTCTTTCAATACGAAATTTAGGAACACAGATCAGTACATATGCTGGTGAAAATGAACCATTGCCTTTAGAAATTGATTTTGGCATGTCACAACAGCTTGAAAATGTTCCAATTAGATGGCATCTTACAATCGAAAATATTCAAACCTGGAATATATCCAAGCCAAATCCTGCAAGAGTAATAACGGATTTAAACGGAAATCAAACAGATGAAAAAATTGGTTTTTTTAATAATGCATTAAGGCATTTGGTCTTAGGTGCTGAATTATTTCCGGACAAAGGCTTTAATATAAGATTAGGATATAATTTCAGACGTGCAGAAGAATTACGTATTTTAGAGCAGCGAAATTTTTCCGGGTTGTCATTTGGAGTGGGTCTAAAAATGAAAAAAATTCGATTTAGCTATTCTCATGCTCGGTATTCAAGTGCTGCCAATACAAGTTTCTTTGGATTGAATATAGATTTAAATTAAATGCGAAATATTACTATTGCTATAGACGGTTATTCTTCAACAGGAAAAAGTACCCTTGCTAAGCTTGTTGCAAAGAGGTTGGGATATGTATATGTAGATTCCGGAGCCATGTATAGAGCTGTAACGTATTATGCTATGCAAAACAGTTTCATAGAGAATTCCAAAGTTAAAGTCCGGGAACTCATAGATCATTTACCAGAAATACAAATCAGTTTTAAATATAATGCTGATCTTGGATTTGCGGAGGTATATTTAAATTCAATAAATATAGAAAAGCAGATACGCACGTTAGAAGTTTCCAGTTATGTGAGTCAGGTTTCTGTTATACCTGAAGTACGGCGTCAATTAGTGGTGCAGCAACAAGAAATGGGTAAAAATAAAGCGGTTGTAATGGATGGCAGAGATATAGGAACAGTTGTATTTCCTAAAGCAGAGTTAAAGGTGTTTTTAAATGCATCTCCAGAAACAAGAGCAAAAAGGCGTTATTATGAGCTCATCGAAAAGGGAGATAATGTAAGTTTTCAAGAAGTTTTTAGAAATGTTCAGGAACGTGATTATATAGATTCCAATAGAAAAGATTCACCTTTGCGCAAAGCAAAAGATGCCATAGAGATAGATAATTCTGACTTAACAAAAGAACAAACCTTTCAGAAAACCATGGAATTGGTTACCATGACACTTGAGGGTTATGAGTAATCTTTTCTTTTTTTAGCATTTCAATTAGGCGATTATATTTAAAAGTATTATTTTTGCGCTCCTTTTAGCGGTAATCAGGATGATAAAAGGACCTAAAATAATAGTTAACCCTTCTGGTTGTTAATTGCTTAATTCATCCGTAACAATCAGAATACAAAATTAAATCAGCACATGGCTGAAAAAAAAGAAACCAAAGCAAAAGCAACTAATCCCGTTACTAAAAAGGCAGAAGTTGAAACTCCAGAAGTAAAAGTTGCAGAACCTAAAGCAAAAACAGCTAAACCCAGAATAAAAAAGTCTGTCTCAGAAGCTCCAGAAGTAGCAGTTGCAGAACCGAAAGAAAAAGCACCTATATCTGAAGCTCAGGCTAATCCGGAAAAATTCCTCAAAGATTTTAATTGGCACAATTATCAAGAAGGCATAGATCCTGTTGAGGATAAGCAATTAGAAGAATTTGAAAAATTGGTTGCGGCTAACTTTGTTGATACATTAGATGACGAGGTAGTTGAAGGTACTGTTATTCATATTACAGATAGAGATGCTATTATAGATATCAATGCAAAGTCTGAAGGTGTTATTTCATTAAATGAATTCCGTTATAATCCTGATCTTAAAGTAGGTGATAAGGTAGAAGTGCTTATAGACGTTCGTGAAGATGCAACTGGGCAACTGGTTTTATCTCACAGAAAAGCACGAGTTATCAAGGCTTGGGACAGAGTGAATAACGCACATGATACTGGTGAAATAGTCAACGGTTTTGTTAAATGCAGAACCAAAGGTGGAATGATCGTAGATGTTTTTGGTATTGAAGCTTTCTTGCCAGGTTCTCAAATTGATGTAAAACCAATCAGAGATTACGATCAATACGTTAATAAAACTATGGAATTCAAGGTTGTTAAGATCAACCATGAATTCAAAAACGTTGTTGTTTCTCACAAGGCTCTAATTGAAGCTGATATTGAAGAACAAAAGAAAGAGATCATTAGTCAGTTAGAAAAAGGTCAGGTCCTTGAAGGTGTAGTTAAAAACATTACCTCCTATGGTGTATTTATCGACCTTGGTGGCGTAGATGGACTAATTCATATTACAGATCTTTCATGGTCTAGAATCAACCATCCAAATGAAGTAGTTGAATTAGATCAAAGCCTGAACGTTGTAATTCTTGATTTTGATGAAGATAAGTCAAGAATCCAGTTAGGATTAAAGCAATTGAGCAAACATCCATGGGAAGCCCTAGGTGAAAGCGTTAAGATTGGTGATAAGGTAAAAGGAAGAGTTGTTGTAATTGCTGATTATGGTGCATTTATTGAAGTTGAAGAAGGTGTTGAAGGTTTAATTCATGTATCCGAAATGTCATGGTCAACTCATTTAAGATCGGCTCAGGATTTTGTATCTGTAGGAGATGAAATTGAGGCGGTTATTTTAACTTTAGATAGAGAAGATCGCAAAATGTCTCTTGGTATCAAGCAACTGACACCAGATCCATGGACTGATATAACTTCTAAATACCCTGTAGGATCCAAGCACAAAGGAATTGTTAGAAATTTCACAAACTTTGGAGTATTTTTAGAGTTAGAGGAAGGAATCGATGGATTGATCTACATATCTGATCTGTCCTGGACCAAGAAAATAAAGCATCCAAGTGAATTCTGTGCAGTTGGTGACAAGTTAGAAGTTGTTGTTCTTGAATTGGATGTTGAAGGACGTAAATTGAGTTTAGGTCATAAGCAAACAACAGAAAATCCTTGGGACAAGTATGAAAAAGAGTTTGCTTTAGATACAATTCATAATGCAGCGATATTTGAAATAGTTGATAAGGGAGCTACTGTAAAATTTAATGATGATATTGTTGCTTTTATTCCGTCTCGTTATTTAGAAAAAGAAGATGGGAAAAAACTAAAGAAAGGAGAAGCTGCTGATTTTAAAATCATTGAATTCAATAAAGAATTCAAACGTGTTGTTGCCTCTCATACTTCAATTTTCAAAGAACAAGAGAAGAGAAATGTAAAGACAGCTACTAAAAAGGCAAAAGCTGCGGCAGCAGAAGCTAAACCAACATTGGGTGATGCTAACGATGCCTTACAAGCTCTTAAAGATAAGATGGACGGTAAAAAATAAATACCTGAAATTAAAATTCATAAAGCCTTCAATTAATTGGAGGCTTTTTTTATTAACCACAATTAATTATTACTTTTTTAATTTTTTGGTTTAACTTTGCTAACCAGATACGTTTGGAAGATATATGAGTCAAAAAGTTTTACTTAGTGCAAAAGAGGTAAACATTATTCTTCATCGATTGGCTTGTCAATTAATTGAAAATCATAACGACTTCAGTAATACTGTGCTTATTGGTATTCAGCCAAGAGGAAAGTTTCTGGCAGACAGACTAGTAAAAATGTTAAGAGAAGAGTACAAAATTAAAAATGTGCAATTAGGTTATTTGGATATAACATTCTATCGTGATGATTTCAGGCGAGGCGAAAAATCTTTAGAGGCTAATACTACAGAAATTGATTTTATAGTTGAAGATAAAAAAGTAGTTTTTATTGATGATGTTTTGTATACCGGAAGAAGTATCAGAGCTGCTTTAACAGCTATCCAGTCCTTTGGCAGACCAAGCGAAATTGAACTTTTAACTTTAATTGACAGAAGATTTAGCCGCCATTTACCAATACAGCCAACTTATAAAGGAAGACAGGTAGACGCTATTAATCAGGAAAAAGTTATTGTTAACTGGAAGGAAAATGATGGTAAAGATGCAATCTATTTAATTGATAAATAAAAATTCATGAGCGAATTAAGTGTCAATCACTTATTGGGAATTAAATATCTTGTTAAAGATGATATCGATCTTATATTTGAAACCGCTGATCACTTTAAGGAAGTAATTAATAGACCTATTAAAAAAGTGCCTTCTCTGAGAGATATTACTATTGCAAATTTATTTTTTGAAAATTCAACCAGAACTAAATTATCATTTGAGTTGGCAGAGAAAAGATTGTCGGCAGATGTAATCAATTTCTCGGCATCTCAATCATCAGTAAAAAAAGGAGAAACGCTTATTGATACTGTTAACAATATCTTGTCGATGAAAGTCGATATGGTGGTTATGAGACACCCTAATCCTGGAGCAGGCATATTCTTATCAAAACATGTTGATGCCAGTATTATTAACGCAGGAGATGGTGCACATGAACATCCCACACAAGGTCTTTTAGATTCTTATTCCATTAGAGAACGATTGGGAAGTGTTCAAGGAAATAACGTTGTTATAGTAGGGGATATACTCCATAGTAGAGTGGCTTTATCAAATATTTTTGCTTTGAAATTACAAGGGGCGAATGTTATGGTTTGCGGACCAAAAACATTGATTCCAAAACATATTCATAAGCTTGGAGTAAAAGTTGAAACAGATTTACATAAAGCTCTTAAATGGTGCGATGTAGCAAATATGTTAAGGGTTCAGAATGAACGGATGGAGATTAGCTATTTTCCATCCACAAGAGAATATACCCAACAGTTTGGTGTTAATAAACAACTATTGGATTCTTTAGATAAAGAAATAGTTATTATGCATCCGGGACCAATCAATCGCGGGGTGGAAATAACGAGCGATGTAGCGGATTCAAAACAAGCGATTATATTAGATCAGGTTCAAAATGGAGTGGCAATAAGAATGGCTGTAATATACTTGTTGGCTTCCAAAATTAAACATCAAGAATGATCTTTAGTAAAAAAGATAATATTTCAGTTTTGACCCAGGAAAAAGCATCTATTCCAGAGCTAGTAAATGAAATAAGTAAATCCTACGATGACATTTGCCGTGACAATATTATTGTCAACTTAGCCACTCTAGATGAGGTTAGTACTAGTGATGTTTTAGAATTCCTTCAAATTTCAAATGAGCATCGAGACTCTAATCATTCGTTTGTAGTTGTGACCAATTCAATTGACTTGGAAGAAATTCCGGATGAAATTATAGTGGTACCAACTTTGCAAGAAGCTTTTGACATGATCGAAATGGAAGAAATTGAGAGAGACTTAGGCTTTTAGCATACTATGAAATTAACTATTTTAGGCTGTTATAGCGCAACCCCAAGAAGAATTACTAATCCTACATCACAGGTTTTAGAAATTAAAAACCATTTATTCTTGGTTGATTGTGGTGAGGGCACTCAAGTTCAACTTAGAAAAAACAAAATAAAATTTTCCAGAATTAAACATATTTTCATATCTCATCTTCATGGTGATCACTATTTTGGTTTAGTCGGATTAATTTCAACCTTTAAATTGTTATCCAGAGAGGCAGATTTACATATATATGCTCCAAAAGGATTAAAGGAAGTCATTACCTTGCAAATGAAACTTTCCGATTCCTGGACCAATTATAGGCTTATTTTTCATGAACTGGATTCTAAGACTTCTGAGTTGTTATTTGAAGATGAAAATGTAGAAGTCTACACAATTCCTTTAAAGCATAGAGTTTATACTAATGGTTTTTTATTCAAAGAAAAGCCAGGTAAAAGAAAGTTGGATATGGAAGCAGTTAAAAATGCTAATATTGATCTCGCTTACTATAGAAAGTTACAACAAGGTTTTGATGTGAAGAATAATGATGGCGTTTTAATAGATAATAGAAATGTAACAATTCCACCTAGTAAACCAAAAAGCTACGCGTTTTGTAGTGATACTATGTTTGACGAAAATATTGTTCCTATTATTAAGGATGTCGATGCATTGTATCATGAATCTACTTTTTTAGAGGAACATGAACATCTAGCCGAACCTACTAAACATAGCACTGCTAAACAAGCTGCTAAAATTGCAAAAAAAGCCAATGTAGGAAAGCTCATTTTGGGACATTATTCAACTAGATACGACGGATTGGAAGGATTTAAAAGTGAAGCTCAAGAAATATTTAAGAATAGTGAATTAGCTGAAGAAGGTAAAATAATTGAGTTTTAAGTGCTCTTAACTTTCATTAGGATTTCATTTAACAATTCAATTCCATTAAACCCTAAATGTGAATGTTTCACACTTTCAGAGTCTAAAAAAAACCTCTGTAACTTCTTTTATTGCCTTATTTTTATTTATAGAACAAGAAAATTTCATTAGTTCAATTTAACTTCAATATAATGAAAAATCAACTTCTCTATATTTTTAAAAACTTGTAAATTGCAGGCTATGAATAAAGATTTAAGTAATTATCGTAAATCTTATGAGAAAAGCGAACTTTTTAAAAAGAATGTTCCGGAAAACCCTTTAGAATTATTTCAGAAATGGTTCTATGAAATTGAAGAGCATTTTGCAATTGATGAAGGTAACGCCATGACCTTATCTACTGTAGGTTTGGATGGCTATCCAAATAACAGAGTAGTTCTTTTAAAACGATTTACCTACGAAGGCTTCGTTTTTTTTACAAACTATAATAGCGAAAAGGCAAAGTCAATTAAAGCAAACCCAAATGTTTGCATTTCTTTTTTTTGGCATTCAGCGGAACGGCAAATAATAATTAAAGGAAAAGCCGAAAAGATTGCTGAAAATTTAAGTGATGGCTACTTTGAAACCCGACCTAAAGGAAGTCAATTAAGTGCATGGGCATCCGATCAGAGTGAAGTGGTAGAGAGTAGAAGAGTTTTGGAAGAAAAACTAAAGCACTTTGAGAAAAAATTTGATAATAAGGAAGTTCCAAGACCAGAAAATTGGGGAGGTTATATTGTGAAGCCTATTGAGATTGAGTTCTGGCAGGGTAGACCCAATAGAATGCATGATCGCATTAGGTATACATTACAAGAGGATTATAACTGGAAAATAGACCGACTACAACCATAGAATTATGAAAACATTATATTTAGTCAGACATGCTAAATCATCCTGGGAATACGATGTTTCTGACCATCAAAGACCACTTAAGAAAAGAGGTTTTAAAGATGCTAAACTGGTTTCAAAGTACTTAAATAATAAACTTCAACTACCAGATCAGGTAATTTCCAGTGATGCGAATAGGGCTTTAACAACTGCCAAAATTTATGCAGAAAATTTGGGTATAAATGAAGATGAAATTCAATTAAATCATGATCTGTATGATTTCAGTGGTCATGGACTAACAGAAGTTATAAAAAATTGTGAGGATTCAGTAGACACCCTAATGGTCTTTGGTCATAATCATGCTATGACATATTTTGTTAACACCTATGGCAATAAACTGATAGATAATGTACCTACAAGTGGATTTACACAATTAGAATTAGATATTGACAGTTGGAAAGATTTAAAAAAAGGAATTACGAAGCAGACTGTTTTTCCACGGGATCTAAAAAACTAGTACAAGTCTTTACATTTACATTTAGGTTTCGGAAACACGAACTCATAGTTTAACATAAACTCATGAGATCCAGAAGAGTACGAGTTTAAGTCCGTAGTTATATAGTCATAGGCATAGCCCATAGATAATCCATCAAATATTTTAAAATTTATGATAGCTCCAAACGAATCAAAGAATCTATAAGAACCACCTAGCCATAATTTTTCATTTATAAAAAACAAGGTTGACAGATCCATAGAAACTGGAGCACCTTCAGTATATTTTAAAAGGAATGTTGGTTTAAACTTTAAGTTTTTATTGACATCTAATAAGTAACCACCATTAAAAAAATAGCTTACTCTATCAAGTGAAACATATTCTATATTATCTTCTTTATAATTGATCAGTTTAGGAGATGAAAGCCCAAGATAAAACGATTCGCCCCTAAAATAAATACCTGCTCCTATGTTAGGGGACCATTTAAAATTTACCAAGTCCAAAAATGGGTCTGAAGCGTTTGTACCATCATTTAGCAAGTCTTGATCCAAATCATATTTACTGGCACCAAATTTTAATCCAAAGGCTAGCTTATAGGCATCATATTGATTAAGTCTGATAGTGTACGATACATCGGCGTAAGCATAGGTGGTTTTTTCAAATCCTAGCTTATCGGAAATAAAGGATAATCCAACGCCAAATTTCGTGTTTGGAATAGAAGTATGTGCAGACAATGTCTGTGTTACAGGAGCACCATTTATTCCTGCCCATTGATTTCTGTTTAGTGCATTAACTACCATTATTTCACGAGATCCGGCATAAGCAGGATTTATGGATATGGTATTATACATATACTGTGTAAATTGTGGTAGCTGTTGCGCTAACCCAAGACTAGGCAGGCATAGGAATAAAATCAATATCGATATAAGTTTCCTGCAGATCATACTATTCTGTGCCTAAATAAATGAATCCCTGTATTGGCTTTAAACCACCATTAACTAATTCAACTATATAATAATAAGTAGCTGTAGGTAGGTAACCTGAAGTAGTAGTTGAAGTTGAATTTGTAACTCCAGACCAATTGTTATCGTAATTATTTGTTTCAAAAACCTTATTTCCCCATCGATTAAATATTTGCACTTTGGTCACGATATCACAAACCTCATTTCTATCCTCATTTAATATGTATTCTACGGTAAAATAATCATTAAAATCATCGTTATTAGGTGTAACCATTTTAGAGATCGTTACATCGGCAGTACTTTCTATGCATGGATAGTATACACAGTCGTCATTTATTGAAATGTAAATAGTAGTGGTCCAGGTACAATCATTATCGGTTATTCGATTCACAAATTCATAATCACCAAGTTGAGCATTGCTAGGATCTAGCATGCCATTTGTTAAAAGATCAACAGAGTCACCATTCCACTCGTTAATTAAGTTATTTGTGTTAGTTGTCACATTATAAGGAACAAGAGCCAATACATCTAAAGGATCATCTTCAATACAGAGATCTATGTATTGTGTATTACTTTCAGCAGTTCTGTTTACATAAATGGATTGAGTAAATACATTTTGATTATTACAAACATCTGTAACTGTCCAGGACCGTTGTATGTCAAAGTTTAAATCATCAACTTGGTTTAAGATTTCATTGTACTGAATATCTAAATTCTCATCGCAATTATCAGAAAATTCCAAATCCGGTATTTCTGGGATTTCTTGGCAGGTAACATAAATTTCACGTTCTAAATCTGATTCCAGAACAGGTGCACTATCATCCACAATGTAAATGTTCTGTGTTACCGTAATATCGTTTCCACACGTATCTTCTATTTTATAGGATCTCACTATGGTTTCTGAACACGATTGGTTATCTGATATATCTGATACAAACGAAACCACGGCATCTCCACAATTATCTGCTGCATCAGAAACGACAGTCACATCAGGTACTGGTAATTCTTCAATACAATTAATATTAATATCTGGAGGGTTAGAAGCCGTAGGAGGGATATCGTCATTTATGATAATGGTTTGAAAAACATCTGTGGAATTATTGCAAGCATCAGTTATTCTATAAGACCTTAGAATGGTTTCAGGACAGGTTTGATTATCTGAAACATCTGAAACATATGTAACCGTTGGTGTTGAACAGTTATCTGCGGCATCTGTTACAACCGTAACATCATTTGCAGGAATATCATCAATACACTGATAATAAAGGGTTGGAGGATTACTTCCTGTAGGTGATTCTGAATCTATAACTGTTATGGTTTGAACAAAATCGTCAATAGTATTTCCGCAGGCATCTGTAAAGGTCCAGGAATTGGTATAAGTACCTGCACCAGGACAATTTGCGTCAGGAATAAAGGAACCTGAAGTTTTTAACAATGAAAAAGTACATTTATCAGGAACAGGTTCCAATGCTTGTGCTGCAGTAAGACCAGAAGTATCAGAACATTCAATTGTGGTATCTAATGCTCCTGTATTTGTTGCCCAATTGACTATAGGTTGATTGATATCTACAGATAATGGCAGTGACTCACAAGAATTGATATCAGAAGTGCTTAATGTGGTTTGTGAATCAGGGTTCGTTACACCATTGTAACTTACGTCAAATTGAAGATCAAACGACAGATCACAATTATCTTCTAAAAAATAACATGCATTATTTATTTCTAATTCAAATTCTATATTTAATTCAGGATCATTGACATTCAGAAAACCATCGCTAATATCAAATGACAAAGCTCTCGAAGGTTCGTCATAGGTATAATTAACACCATTAGGCATATTGGGTACTGATGATAAGGTTAATTGAGGTGGCAGAACTGTGGAGTAACTAACATTTGTGGCATCATCATTACCAGCATTTAAAACATTTATATTAAATCCTAAAAGATCACCAGGATCTGCAGGGTTCGTACCAGAGGTATGTGTTAATAAGCTAGGATGCAGATCTGGTGCCCAAACTTCAACAGATAAACCAAGTAAGAAAAGACCATAGATCTCGCTGTTTGAGGTTAATCTTAATGTTGCAGAGGTTTGGTTATTGGCAATAATACTATTTCCAGGATTATCCAATTGAAAGACTGCAGCATCAAACCCAAGTGTATTTATACTAGCTGGATTACGATCTATGTAATTGTTATTTCCAATGGTGATTCTGCTATTAAAAAAATTATCAGTATTTCTAAATGGTGCTACTATATCTACAAAATTATTAGTAACATCTTGAATTTGAAGTCTGTCTCCGTTTAAACTTCTGTCTCCTTCTAAAGAACCTATGACAACATTTGCATTAACTGGTCCTGATGGGATGGTTAGAAAGCCATTAAAATCTACATCTACATCATTAATTATATTAGTGACATGGGCGTAACCATCAAATAGCGTTATATTTTTTGTAGGTAGGTCGGGACTAACATAAACAAACACAATTTGCCAACCTCCTGATGTACCTGGATGTGACCCGTCATGATCTACTAAATCTCCGTCTTTTCCCTCAACATTTGCAATTTGATAGGTCCCGTAAATGTCTTGCAATGCCATAACTTGAGTAGTTATATCTTTAAAGCAAACATATGGGTCATTACTGGTATGTGTATCTCTTCCTCTGTAAATTACGTCATCAGCTGTCATGGTAGTATATACAGTTTCCCCTGGGAGCATCACCTTTATATCATCATAATTCCAGTTGGGCTGGTTATCATCTCCGTTATCTTGTTCCTTATCTGCCGCAGCCCAATATAAAAATGCCTTAAAAATAGTAATACATGGAACACTCGGATCTG
This sequence comes from Flavobacteriaceae bacterium, assembly GCA_013043005.1. Classification (GTDB taxonomy): domain Bacteria; phylum Bacteroidota; class Bacteroidia; order Flavobacteriales; family Flavobacteriaceae; genus Site-B1. The sequence continues at coordinate 20,399 of JABDOZ010000009.1, forward strand.
GATTCGTAAAACTGGCACTACTCGAATTGAAAGTTGTATTATCACTATCAATATCTACATAAACATTGTCATTAAAATTATGGTTACTAGCATTCCCGTTATAAGCATTTGTAGCATGTCTGGAAATCATGTTATTTGCAATAATTGTAACATCACCTTTAACTTTCTCACTGTAACGTGGTGTAAAAGGCGTATGAACTTGAGCACTGGCAGTGTTATGCAAGAATAGCGTTATGATAGAAATTGTAAACGCAAAAAAGTGTATACAAGTAGCTTTTTTCAATGGTTTAATTATTTTTTCAAACTATTTTATTAGAGGGAGGGACACACTTTAAAAGTATAATGGAGAAATTAAATAAAACATAATCATGCAGTTAATAAATTTTTACCGGATTTGTTTTAATATGTCAATATACATTTTGTGATAAAAATATCCATAAAAAGTATAATATAATCGATGAACGGCAACAAAAGAAAGTATATACTTACATTTTATGAAATATTTCTTGTTCTGAAAGGAGTGATTTTATACATTGAAATTTAGAATATCATTAGTTCACAAATGACATAAATCATAAACTTTCACCAATTTAAATTCTATTTTCACTCTTAAATTGAAAACAAGTTATAGCTCATTTGTAAGACCAACAGCATATGAAAAGCGCTAAGAACTTATTAGCTTACTTACCCACAATCGGGATCTTGATTTTTATAGGACTTTATATCTATTCAGCCAGTTTATATCCCGGAGGTTCACAAGCAGACATAAACTCGGTAGGATTTGACTGGATGAACAATTACTGGTGTAACTTAATGAGTGAAAAAAGCATGAATGGACAAGAGAATCCCGCAAGCCCAGTTGCACTTTTTGCAATGGTTATTCTTTGCTCAAGTATGACAGTTTTCTTCTTTCAATTTGCAAATTACTTTGCAAAAAGCAGAAATTGGAAAATGACAATTAAAATTGCAGGAACATTATCAATGCTATCGGCAGTCTTTATTTTCACGAGGTTTCACGACGTTATGACCACAATATTAAGTATTTGCGGTGTTATAGGGATAATAGGAATTATTAGAGCGCTCCATAAAAACAAAATGACATTTTTCAAAGTAAGTGGAATAATATCCATGTCACTCGTAGGTCTGATCAACTTGTTCTACTATAATGAAAATTTAATAAAGTACTTGCCAGTAGTACAGATGGTAGCTTTTATTCTGATACTTGCGTGGACAGTCGGACTAAATTTTAAAAGAAATTACCATGATAGATTCTAAAGTTAAAGAAATTAGGGATTTTTGTGAATCTAATTCCAACTCTGATATAATTAAAAAATACCAGCGATATTTCAAAGAGGGTTATGATGGTTACGGAATTGATGAAAAAACATTCAAAGGGCAGATAGCCAAATGGACTGAGCAATGGAAAGACGAGATGTCTATTGAAAGTTACCTGTCTTTAGGTGATGAGTTAATGAATAATGGAAGGTTTGAAGAAAAGCAAGTTGCTATAAGTTTTTTAAAATCATGCAGACAGGATTTTTCTAAGGATACATTTAACCGTATTGGCAATTGGTTTGATTATGGAATTAACGATTGGGCAACCACAGATGTTTTGTGCATGTTAGTTTTGTCAAGTCTGTTATTTGACAAAGTCATCAGATTTAATGATCTAAAAACCTGGATAAATGATGAGTCAGAATGGAAACGTAGAGCTGTTCCCGTTGCACTTGTTGAGCTTGATAAGTTAACAAAGGATTTAAAACCTGTTGAGGCAATAGAACTTATTAAACCTTTAATGCTTGATAATTCACAATACGTTCAAAAAGGTATAGGTACTTTATTACGTGGCTTATGGAAAAAATATCCTGCCGATATTGAGATTTTTTTAATGAAATGGAAAGACAAGTGTGGAAGATTGATCATTCAGTATTCCACGGAGAAAATGGATAAGGAATATAGAAAGAAATTTAGGAAAAGTAAATAAAGCATGTCGGCAGCAATTAAGCTCTTTTTTAATACGAATGCAAAACAACGTTAAAAGATACTAACTTTGTTCGAACCAAATTTACCTAAATACTAAGTTTTATTTAGCCAAAACCATTAATTAGTTCCCGCTCTTTTATGAGTTTTCCAACTTGTACCTTTTGTACAAGCACAATTACTGGCATCTTGCAGGAAGTCTATCCCTATGGTAATAGAGTGGGTTCCAGAATTAAATCCAGCCAGATCATTAATAGTAAATTGATACGAATAGGCAAAATAAAATTTGTTTTTCGTGATACCAGCCATTGGCCCTATATTCAGGGGCTTAAAGAATTGATCATTTAAAAACCTGTAAGAAGCACCTAACCAAAAGTAATCTTCATCTCTGTTAAATTGTCTGTATTTAAAGTTTACATCTGTCGCAGATCGTTTGTCACTCCAGTACAACTGGTAGAATACAGAGGGTTCATATTGTATATTATTGTTGTTTTTAGGCGTTAAGATAAGCCCTGAATACAATTGAAAATTAAGCAGGTCTCCAGGTTCTGCACCTGTAAAATCATCAAGATCCTTTTCTAAAAGGTTGGCAGCATTCAAACTCACGTATAGGTCATTAAAACGATACAATACACCAACATCAAAATTATGGTTTGTTTTAGATCGGTCTCCTGTAATGGCTGGATCTACAATTGGTGTACCATCAATGGTTTCAATATCTTCTATGGCAATTCTAAAAGTGTTCATGTTATAGGACAACCCAAAGGATAAAAACATCTTTTGCGTATAGCTAAGTGTTAAATGATGGGCAAAGGATATTTTAGTACCCTTTTGCCGTGTGTTTCCATTCTTATCGTTGTAAAGCGTTAGTCCAACACCTGTACGATCTGAGATCCTAAAATCGGCATATAAGGCTTGATTGTCTGGTGCATCTTTAATGCCTACCCATTGCGTGAGTCCATTGGCCCTGATCCTGAAATTATCCCCAATACCTGCATATGTTGGTGATATAACAAAATCATTATCTGCCAGATATTGTGTCCATACAGGTAAATTAAGCTCTTGTGCGTAGCTCCAGGTGCTTGCCAGCAGTAGAATATATAGTGTTAATTTTTTCATGATCTCATTTTTAAATTCGTACTTCATTATTATCTGTATAGTGTGAAATGCCCAACATATTCTTCGTTTAATGCTGCACTGTTTGGTTGCACGACATACCAATAGTCACCAGTTGGGAGCTCAGTGCCATTGTATGTACCATCCCAATATTCACCAACGCGCAAGGTTGCGATCTTACGTCCGTATCTGTCAAAAATATCAAAGGTCAGGTTTGGATATAGATCTGCGCATTCTATGGTCCAGCCATCAGAAGTACCATCGCCATTAGGCGTAAAATAATCAGGAATACAAGGGTCTATGATCTCTATATCTATTTGCGCTATGGCTTCACAACCAGCACCTTCATAAACAACAACTTCATAGGTTCCGGTTTCTGAAACTATAAATGTATTGTTGTCACCATATTCTATACCATTCAGCATAAATTCATAGTCGCCTGTACCACCTTCTACATCTGCAATGATCTCACCAGCTTCATCACCTGCAACTAGTACCAGTGATAATGGCTGATAATCTTCAATATCAAACGTATTAGTAGCTTGTATACAGCCATTGGTGTGTCTCACGTTTATATAGTGACCGGTTCCTGGTGCAACATTGGTAAATACATTGCTGGCCTGATAAGGACCACCATTTAATGAATAATCTAATTCTGAAAGGTCTACCAGAGTTTCATCTACAGTAACCGTTACTATATTACTCATGATGTTATTTGAACAGCTAAGCAGAACTTCTGCTATTGGGTCTATGATCACCGTTTCCGGGAACGTAATATTCCATTCAGATTCACATCCAGATGCATCACGCACAAAAACCGTATGGTCTCCACCACTTAGTCCTGTAAAATCAAATATGGTTTGACCTGGAGCTCCTGTTGTATAGGTACCTTCATAGTCGTCTAAACTGACGCTGTAAGGCAGGGTTCCACCAGAAATATCAATACTAAATTCACCATTGGCATCACCTTCGCAGGTTTCTTCAAATATTGAATCTGGAACAATAGTGAGCATAACAGGTGGCGGATCTATAACGCTAAAATTAAAGGTCATATAGCATCCTAATTCATCCTGAACGATGACGTCATAATCACCAGCAGCTAAATTCTCGAAGACATTGGTTTCAAAGAATTGATCCAGTTGTGGTGAAATAGCGTATTTGATAATGCCTGTTCCTCCTGTGGCATCAATAGTTAGCACACCATTATCTTCTCCGCTACAGATCACATTGGTAACCGTATGGTTAACAACTAAAGGCGCACTTGGTTCCGTAATGGTTATTGGTGCTGATGCTTCGAAACAATCGTCACTATTAACGTTCACAACGTAAGTTCCTGCAACCAGCTCTGTAAATACTCCTGGACTGTTTTGTGTCGCAGGTAGTAAATTGCCAGCTGTGTCATGTAAGGTGTAGACATAATTTCCTAAACCACCTTGTGCTGTTGCTACTATAGAACCTGAATTATCACCAGTACAATTAATTGTAGGGTTATCTGATTCTAAAATGATGGTCAGATCCGGTAGCGGATCAATTGTAATTTCATTAGATACTACTGCAGTACAACCATTGGCATCTCTTACATAATAATCATAGGTTCCTATTGGAACAGAGAATGTTGTGGATGCTGCAAACGAACCTAGAACTGTCGTGAAATTAGGATCATCACTATAGGTATAGTTTCCGGTTCCTCCAGTTGCGCTTAACGTAAACGTTGATTCTGTTAAACAGGTTTGTGTGCTTGCTGTAACTAAGCTTGCAGCTATTTCTGTAGGCTCATCAATAACAATGTCTACAGATGTCATAATACAACCTAAACTATCGGTTATAGTA
>JABDOZ010000030.1 GCA_013043005.1 Flavobacteriaceae bacterium
CAAAAGGAAATAATAAAACGATATCAGTTCATCAATAATGTTCTTAAAAAAGGACAAACAATTGATGCTAAAAATGCTAAAGGTTTGCGAGCTAAATTTGATAGGATTCTAACACATAAGGTGTTTGGATATCTCATATTCTTAATTATTTTACTCACAATTTTTCAGGCCATTTATGACTGGTCAAGTATTCCAATGGATTTTATAGATGGATTATTCGCTTCATTTAGCGAGTGGACTAAGAATACCTTGCCAAAAGGAACCTTTACTAGTTTGATAGCCGAAGGTATAATCCCTGGTTTAGGAGGCATAGTAATCTTCATTCCACAAATAGCTTTTTTATTCTTATTTATATCCATTCTGGAAGAAAGTGGTTATATGAGCCGAGTTGTATTTTTAATGGATCGAATCATGCGTCGATTTGGATTAAGTGGAAAAAGTGTTGTCCCGCTAATTTCAGGAACAGCTTGTGCAATTCCTGCTATAATGGCAACAAGAAATATTGAAAACTGGAAAGAACGATTAGTAACTATTCTAGTAACGCCTTTCACTACTTGTTCGGCGAGATTACCAGTGTATTTAATAATTATTGCGCTGGTTATTCCCGAAGGTCGGTTTATTGGTTTAAGTTATCAGGCATTGACTTTAATGCTTCTGTACTTATTAGGGTTTGGGTCGGCTATTATTTCTGCATTTTTATTGGATAAAGTCTTAAAAATAAAAAGCAAAACATTTTTTGTCGTAGAGATGCCTAATTACAAAGTTCCATTATTTAAAAATGTAGTTTTTACTGTTATTGAGAAAACAAAGGCTTTTGTATTTGGAGCAGGAAAAATAATTTTAGCTATTTCAATTATTTTATGGTTTCTGGCTTCATTTGGACCAGGTGAACAATTCAATAATGCAGAAGAAATAGTTAAAACTGAAACCATCTCTCAAAATTTAAATGACACCGATCTTAAAAATAAAATTACCTCTCATAAACTTGAACATTCCTTTATTGGAATTATTGGACGCAGTATTGAACCGCTGATACTTCCTTTAGGTTATGATTGGAAAATTGGAATCGCGATAGTTAGTTCATTTGCTGCCAGAGAGGTGTTTGTTGGTACACTTGCTACAATATACAGCGTAGGAAATGATGATGTAGATACTATTAAAAACAGAATGGCAGCAGAAATTAATCCGGTTCGAGGCGGACCTTTATTCACTTTTGCTTCCGGAATTTCATTATTATTGTTTTACGCCTTCGCCATGCAGTGTATGAGTACTCTGGCGATTGTAAAAAAAGAAACCAATAGCTGGAAATGGCCTTTATATCAATTAACCGCAATGACAGCATTAGCCTATGTGGTTGCATTCTTTGCTTTTCAGTTATTGAAATGATAGTCACTTCGAGTGAAATTGCAAAGCAATTTTCTATCGAGAAGTCTAGTAATAAATTTACTTGTTTTCGATACAATTTTCTGTTGAAAATCACTCAAACTGAAGTAAATTTATATTAAGAAAACGACTAATTAAAAATGAATCACTTCATACAAAACATACTTGTTTTTACAGCTGTTGTTTTAGCTGTGGCTTTTTTGGTTAATAAATTCTTCTTTAAAAAATCGAAACGCAAAAAGGCATGTGGTGAAGATGATTGTGGTTGCCACTAATAATCAATTGCCAGTTCCAGAAAATACGCTTCTTTTGGTGTTTTTGATAATGCCACAGGATAAGGCATTAAATTCAATCCTGTAATTCGTGAGCCTTCTGCATTAAAAATTGTATTTAAAGATTCATTAGTAAAGCCGCTTGGATGGAATTCAAGTTTTCTTTCTTCCAAAAACTTACCGTTGGCATAAACATTAACCAATACAACCGCTCTTCCTGCCTGAACACAATTAACGTTTTTTGGACACCGCGAATCTTCCAACACATCTACAAATTCTATATCAACTTCATCAAAAGCTATTGAGGTCCCATAGTTTAAATTGGCATTACTTTGCGCTTGAACCGCAACACTAAAAAGGAAGAAAAAAGAAAAATGTAATAATTTCATATAATATTGCATACTTAAATCATGCCAAAATTTAATTCAATAGAATAAATATATAATTGTATCAAAAACTAATGCCTTTTTATTAGGTTTGCACCTGCAAATAATCGGCTATGTCAAAAAAAATATACTTACTAGTTTTAACTGTATTTCTCTGTTCCTTTTCTTTTTCCCAACAAGAGGATCTGTCATCCAGTGATCCCCTTGTTACAGACCGTCCGGATGCTACCGAAGCCTCTTCAACTGTTGGTAAAGGTATCTTGCAAATTGAAACAGGTGGATTGTACGAATCTTTTGAAGAAAACGATGTAAAGCAAGAAGCATATACCTACAACACGACATTGTTGCGTTACGGAATTCTGGATAATTTGGAATTGCGTATTGGATGGGATTTTACAGAAGGTGTAACCAAAGTAAATGGCAATAAATTAAACAATGTAAGCAGCGGTTTTTCTCCATTACTGCTAGGTGTTAAAATAGATATTTCTGAAGAAAATGGTGCTATGCCTGAAATGGCTTTGATTGGACATGTGTTTCCATTGTTTACAGCCTCAAGCGACTATCGCCCGGAAACAACAGGGGTTGATTTCAGATTTTCAATGTCTCATACTTTGAGTGAGAAATCGAGTCTTGGCTACAACCTTGGTGGACAATGGGAAAACGATTCACCTGAAGCTTCCGCAATATACACATTAGCCTATGGCTATAGTATTTCCTCCAAATTTGGAATGTATTTAGAACTGTATGGCGACATTCCAGAAGACAGTTCTGCAAACCATTATTGGGATAGTGGATTAACCTACCTGGTTTCAAATGATCTACAGTTGGATGCGTACATAGGTACAAGTATAACCGAAGGACAGGATTTTTTGTTTGGTTTAGGAGCTAGTTTCAGGTTAGCCAAATAATCTCCAGATTTGAGCCACTAAAAACGTAACAACAAATCCCATAATAACAGGAGCAATAGATGCCAAGGTTGTCCATTTAGCACTTTTAGTTTCTTTGTAAATGGTATAAATTGTGGTACTACATGGATTATGCAGCAAACTAAACAGCATTAAGTTTACAGCCGTTAATAAGGTCCAGCCTCCTGCTCTTAAAATGTCTCCAGTTGCGGTAACTGAATCCAGTTCAAACATCACGCCTGCACCTTCACCACCAGCTATTCCTGTAACCAAAACGGTTAACATTAAAATAGTTGGAATCACAATTTCATTAGCTGGAATTGCAACAATATAAGCTACTAATATCACTCCATTTAATCCTAACAGCCATCCGAAACCATCTAAACCATTAATCATCCAATAAGCAATACTATGATCGCCAATCATAATATTTGAGATCAACCAAATAACTGCTCCTGCAGGAGCTGCGAAAACTATAGCTCTCCATAAAACAATCAACGTTCTGTCAATTAATGACGTATATAATGTTTTCCAAAATCTAGGAGGTCGGTAAGGAGGCAATTCCAAATTAAATGTAGACACTTCTCCTTTTAAAACAGTTTTTGATAAAGCCCAGGAACTAAAAAACATAAATACCATACCTAGAATAGCAATTCCTATTACAGCTCCAACAGATGCCAATCCTGAAACTGATGAGGGAACAACTGCACCAATAAATATGGTTGCTATTAATATTTGTGTAGGCCAACGACCATTACACAATGAAAAATTATTTGTTATTATCGCGATCAATCGTTCTCTTGGACTATCTATAATTCTGGTAGCTACAACTCCTGCAGCATTACATCCAAAACCCATACTCATGGTTAAGGCTTGTTTGCCATGCGCTCCTGCTTTCTTAAATAAGGCGTCTAGGTTAAAAGCCACCCTTGGCAAGTATCCAAAATCTTCTAAAAGCGTAAATAAAGGAAAAAAGATTGCCATTGGAGGTAACATAACTGCAATTACCCAAGCGACTGCTAAATACACGCCATCAATGAGAAAACCATCTAACCACCAAGGCATTCCAATACTGGATGCACCACTTTTTAATAATGGATGAATGGTGTCCAACAGTAACTGTGCTAACATTCCGGAAGGATAGTTAGCTCCTATGATAGTCAGCCAAAGAACAACTCCTAAAATGAGAAACATAAGAGGAAATCCCCAAGTCTTACTCGTGATAATCTTATCAATTTTAGAATCTAATCTGAATCGCTTCTTACCACTATCCGTTTGAACTGAATTACTAACTAATTCTGCAGCATCCGCATAAATTCCTTCCGCTAAATTATCGTGAAAATCGTCACCAATTTGCCATCGCAAATCATTCGATAACTTTATTATATTTTTTATAGGTTTTTTAGCCATTTCTTGTTCCTTTATACCAATTCTCCAGATTCTAATGCTTCTATTATCCGCTTATCTCCTTCTAATAACCTAAAGGCTATCCATCTGCTATTCGGTATCCCAGGAAACTGTTTTTTTAATTCTGCACTCAATTTTTTGACTGCTTTGTTAATGTTATCTGGTACATTTTTTATTCTATGCGGATCGCAAAAAATAATTCCATGAGCTACTTCATTAACAGTTCTTATTAGTTCTGGAATTCCCTTATTAAATCGAGCGCTTGTAGGTACGACAGGTATTCCAAGATCTCTTGCCAAAGTTCTTTCATCAATTTCAATATTATTGCGTTCGGCTTCATCCATTAAGTTTAAACATAGTACTGCTTTATCCGTAATTTCAAGAATTTGCAAAACTAAATTGAGATTTCTGTCTAATCGGCTTGCATCCACTACTATCACAGTAACATCTGGTTTTCCGAACAGAATGAAATTTCTTGCTATCTCTTCATCTTGGGAAGTTGATAACAACGAATACGTTCCTGGTAAATCAACTAGTTTGAATTTTTTTGAATTGTACTCAAAAGCACCTTCTGCCCTGATTACTGTTTTTCCAGGCCAATTACCCGTATGTTGTCTCAATCCTGTCAAGGCATTGAACACTGTACTTTTTCCCGTATTTGGATTTCCTGCCAAAGCAACCACATAGTCTGTGTTTTCTATATTGACTCCAAGTTTTTTCAAACCATTTGCACTGTATTCCGGGCATGTTTCACAAGCACTATTTACTTTTTTCTCCTTCATAATCATTGTTTTTTAATAAGAATTTTAGATGCCTGAATGTCACGTAACGCAATTGATGTTCCTTTAACTAAATAAGCTTTCGGGTTTTTTAGTGGACTTATCAAATCGATTTTTATCGCTGTTCCTTTTACAAAGCCTAAATCTAATAGTCGTCTTCTGGCGTCTCCTCTGCATTCTTTTGAAATTCCAAGTATGCTTGCTGTTTCGCCTTCCTGTAAACTAGACAGTCGAACCATATCTTCTTCCAACGTAACCTCTTTTTCGAAGACATCTATCGTTAGATTTGAAGCCACAACAGGAGCCAAAATAAATTCCTCTCCTTCGGAATAGAATACGATACGTTTGGCATTATTTTCAATAACTCTAATTTGAGAGCCAATATGAATGTTTTCTGCCAAAATTTGTTTGTAAATAACGTCTGGTTCATCTTCAATATGTGTGATTCTACCAACCGTATTTACAGGTAATTTCGAAAGCAGGTCTCCTTTTACTTCCGCAACTTTTCCTTTATGTGTTGGTATTGGGTCTCCATGAGGATCGTACATGGGTTGACCTAATTCTGTAGCTAATAAATTAGTTTCTTTTGGGCTTAACTTATGCTCCATATCTTCGGCTCTTTCGTGCCATTCCAGTTTGTCGAAACCTGTTTTTTCAGCTAAATATTTTTCCCATAATCTGTGGACTCTAATAATTTTCAATGCATAATCTCTGCCGGAATTTGTCAAGCTCAAATCTTCTCCGTCTAATTGTATTAATTCCTTTATTGACATTTCCTTTAATACATCAATTATTAAACTATCGTTAAATTTTAAACCTCTGGTAACACTATCAATTGTGCCTTTTTTATTTGAATTCTCGTAGTGGAACAATAGCTTTAAAATATCTTCAATGACCGTTTTTTCATTGACTTTCAAATTGTTCTTGAAAATCCAAAACCAACCTTTAGTTGGTCTGAATAAAAGATATGCCAACACAGAGAGGATTAAGAATATTATAAGATTATATATTGGATTGCTTAAATTCATTTTACATTTTTTACATATAGGTTTTCTGCAACATTTTCAGTAATTGTCATTTCTTTTGAATTTACTCTTATTTGAACTGACTTGTCATAAGGTTCTATATTTAACACATTTATAGTGTCTCCAATAGAGATGTTTCGCTTATTGAGAAACCTTAAAAATTCATCTGATGAATCTTTAACACTTAACAGTTTACTTCCTTGATTTTCTTGTAAAGTTGATAACGGAACTTTATCTAAAGTATTTATGTTTCCGTTTTTATCTGGAATAGGGTCACCATGAGGATCATGAGTTGGAAATTCCAAAAATGCATCCAATTCGTTAATTAATTTCTCTGATTTGATATGCTCCAGTTGTTCTGCAACATTATGAACCTCATCCCAGGAAAAATTTAACTTGCTTACTAAAAACATTTCCCAAAGCCTGTGCTTTCTTATTACTAAAACAGCAGTTAAACGCCCTAATTCTGTAAGACTTGCCCCATGGTACTTTATATAATTAACAAAATTCTTATCAGCTAATTTTTTAATCATATCTGTTACAGAAGATGCTTTGGTCTCCATTTTTTCTGCAATAGCATTCGTACTCACAGAAATACTTCCATGATTGCTTAAATGGTAAATAGCTTTTAGATAATTTTCTTCTGATAATGTAACCACAACAACTGTTTGTTGCTACAAAGATACATATTTTTACTTAAAGGTAAATATTTTTTTAGATAAGTCTAAATATTACTCTTTTAAATAGGTTCTTCCAACCATCCAAAAAATATCCGACTCATAAAATCTAATAGATGTCTTAATATTTCTATTACTTCTATCTCTTGGTGATTTGGTTTCAAAGCGTGCTTTGGAATTATTAAAGTCTAATACATGAGATTCATCAATATCTTTTGCAATAGTACTAAGAAAGATAAGTTTACCTTTAGATGTCCATACTCCTTTACCGTATTTAATGCGCTCTTTTGGAATTCCTTTCTCACGATAATCATAAAAATGAAATAAGAATGTCCCATTCGGATTCAAAGTCAATTTAGTTGTTTCAACATGTTCTCCTTCTCCAAGCTTGAGAGTATAAATACCTGAATGTTCTTTAGATTGTGCGGCTAGAGTTATACTGAATAATAAAATTAAAATTGATAGTATGTGTTTCATTTGATCAGTTTTAAAAAAACATCACAAATATTGTTCTTAATAGTCAAACTTAAAATAGATTTATTATTTAAATCCTCTCTCTTTCTGAAGTTGATCGTATGCTTTTTGAACTTGTTTGAATTTTTGTTCAGCTCCAATTTGGTGCTCCTTACCTAAATGAGCTACTTTATCCGGATGGTATTTTTTAGCCATTTTTCTATAAGCCTTTTTAACCTCATCATCAGTTGCACTTTTATCGATCTCAAGGATTTTATAGGCATTATCACGACTACTATAGAACATAGCTTTTATACTGTTGTAATCGCGGGAACTAATACCTAAATAACCAGCAATGGTGTAGATCTGTTTTTCTTCATCATCCAGTACAATGCCATCGGATTTAGCTATACCAAATAAAAAGTGTAACAACTGCAATCTTGATGGATGGTCCATCATAGCCTTAATTTGAAGACAGACTTGTCTGGTCGAAATGTTTTTCTGCTTACTTATATTCTTGAACAATCTAAATGCGCGATTCGCTCTTTCTTTTCCATAAAGATTGACAAATTGCTGCCGCACATAATCCAATTCTCTCTTATCCTGGTTTCCATCAGCTTTTATAATTATTGAAGCAAGAATCAATAAGCTTACTTCAAAATCTCCAGACTGTGTTCGCGGTCTTTCTTGAGGTCTTGATCTATAGGTAGATCTCTGTCTACTTCGTCGCTGGTCTGTTTGTCGTTCACCTAGCAGTGGACTCCCATTACCATCTGCTATAGAATCAACAACACTACCTAATGCTAATCCTATAATAGCTCCAATTGGTCCACCGAAGGACCATCCAATAGAAGCACCTATCCATTTTGCCCAACTCATTTATTTTTCTTTAAGATTTATGTCCAAATATACTATTGTTAGTTGAAATAATACCTTATTTGTTACGGCTTTAAACCTAAAGATTTGCACATATTCCTACCAAAAAGTTAAAAATAGTTAACAAGGATGAGGTTAAATCCAATTTGGTTGATTTTTGATTATCTTTGCCCAGTTTAATTATAAAATTAAGACATATATGTATCCACCAGAGTTAGTAAAACCAATGCGTGAAGATTTGACCAATGTTGGTTTCCAGGAGCTTCATACTGCTGAAGCAGTTGATGTAGCAATTGCAAAAGAAGGAACAACTTTAGTGGTTGTAAATTCGGTATGTGGTTGTGCTGCAGCCAACGCAAGACCAGCAGCAAGAGTGAGTTTGCAAAATTCGAAAAGACCCACGAATTTAGTAACCGTTTTTGCCGGAGTTGACAGAGAAGCAACAGAAAAGGCACGAGAATATATGATTCCATTCCCACCAAGTTCTCCAAGTATTGCCCTGTTTAAAGACGGAGAATTGGTACACATGTTAGAGCGTCATCATATTGAAGGTAGACCAGCTGAATTAATTGCAGAAAACCTTGTTGATGCTTATAATGAGCATTGTTAATTTGCTTTTAATTGATAATAAAAAATTAGAACCACGTTTGTAACGTGGTTTTTTTGTGCTTACTTTTGAATGCTTACTAGCATCTAAAATTTATGATTAAAGTTCTGGCATATCCTCTTACCATAATCTATTATGTTTTTTTTGGTTTAACACTTGCTGTGTTCCATCCAATACAATGGATCTGCTTCAATGCACTTGGCTATCGGGCTCATAAAAAGAGTGTTGATCTTCTCAATTGGTTTTTAACCAGATGCCTGCATATATTAGTGGTTAGATACACATTTAAAGTCCCTAGAGATATTCCAGAAAATGTTCCAGTAATTATTGTTGCAAATCATCAGAGCATGAATGACATCCCACCTATTATCTGGTTTATGAGACGATTTCATGTTAAATTTATAAGCAAAAAAGAATTGGGGAAAGGATTGCCAAGTGTCTCCTACAATTTACGTCATGGTGGATCGGTGCTTATCGATAGAAAGAATCCCATACAAGCTGTCAATGCCATAAAAAAAATGGCAAATTATATTGAAACACATAATCGAGCAGTCGTTATTTTCCCAGAAGGATCCAGAAGTCGTGATGGCAAGCCTAAACCATTTAAAATCAAAGGGTTAACTACACTTTTAGAAAACTCTCCAAACGCGATCGTTATTCCAATTACCATAAATAACTCATGGAAATTATTGCGTTATGGCAAATTCCCAATGGGATTAGGTGCGCATATTAAATTTACTGTTCACAATCCAATACAAGTAAGCAAATACAAAACCGATGAATTGATTGATTCTGTGGAAAGACAAATTACGAATGCCGTTATAAAATGATCAACAAAAAACTAATAGAAACAACCAAAGAATTTGTAAAATCCAGTTTAGTTGATGCTGAAGGTGGTCATGACTGGTTCCATACCTTACGTGTTTATAACAATGCTATGCTGATTGCAAAGACTGAAAATGTAAATAAATTTGTAGTTGCCCTTGGTGCTTTGTTACATGACATAGCCGACAGCAAATTTCACAATGGCGATGAATCCATCGGACCAAAAATAGCTCGTGAGTTTTTATTTAAGCTTAATGTGGACTCTTTGTTTATTGAACATGTTATTAATATCATCGAAAACATATCCTTTAAAAGTTCTTTGGAAAACAGGGATTTATTCTCTTCTCCTGAATTACAAGTAATTCAGGATGCAGACAGACTAGATGCTATTGGAGCAATTGGTATTGCGAGATGTTTTAATTACGGCGGATTTAAAAACAGACCGCTTTATGATCCTAAAATTCAACCAAATTTAAATATGAGTAAAGAGGAGTACAAAAATTCTTCTGCACCAACCATTAATCACTTCTATGAGAAATTGTTATTGCTTAAAGACAAAATGAATACGCAAACCGGTAAAAAATTGGCCCAAAGCAGACATGAATATTTAAAGTCCTTCTTAGATCAATTCTATGCAGAATGGAATGGGGAACGATAGATAAATGGTTTAATTCTCCTTAGCGATTTGTAACGCTGTTATTTTATACTCTAATTCGGCCATCTCTTCTCCACATTGAATTATCTGGTCAGCAGTGAGATTGTTGCTTTTGTTAATAAAATCTTTGAGTTGTTTTTTCTTTTGAAAATAATACTCTAATGTTCTTTCGATCTTATCTTCTATTATCAAAGTAGTCATAGTTCTTTTTGTTTTCCTATTGAATTATCTGTTTCATCTCGCTTCTGTATTTAGATGCACTTTTACCTGTGATCTCCTTAAATAATTTATTGAAATGAGAAAAATTATTAAACCCACATTCATAGCAAACATCTGTTATGCTCATTTTACTTTCTGACAACAATTTTGTAGCGTGAACAATACGATATTCGTTTACTAATTTTGTAAAGGTCCTTCCAGTTGCTTTTTTAAAATATCTGCAGAAAGCAGGAACGGTCATACTAGCTTTATCCGCTATTTCATCCAGGCTTATGTGATTTTGAAAATTGTTATTTATGTGCTTATAAATGATATCTATTTTTGCGCTGTCCTGAGGTGTGGTTTCAAAAGCAAAACCATCTGCATTAAGAACATTATAGTCTTCTGCATTTGCAAGATCATTCAAAATCTCTAAAAACTTCAGGATTCTCTGAAATCCTTTTTGCTTCTCTAAAGCTTCTATTTTGGGGCCAACAATTTTTTTTGTTTCTCGACTAAATAATAATCCTTTTTTAGAACGTTCGAATAGAAGTCCTATATCA
>JABDOZ010000033.1 GCA_013043005.1 Flavobacteriaceae bacterium
ATGGATTTGACTCCATAACTACTGATAAGCCGGAGAAAAGTTTATTAGCTCCGAAAAAAAGATCTGGTGGTAGAAACAGTCAAGGAAAAATGACCATGCGTTATTTAGGTGGTGGTCACAAAAAACGGTATCGAGTTATTGATTTCAAAAGAACTAAAACTGGTATTCCAGCAGAGGTGAAGTCAATAGAATATGATCCAAACAGAACAGCTTTTATTGCTCTCTTGAATTATCAAGACGGTGAAAAAAGTTATATCGTTGCTCAAAACGGACTCACAGTAGGTCAGAAAGTGGTTTCAGGAGATAAGAAAGTAGCTCCGGAAATTGGGAATGCAATGCCGCTGAGTGAAATTCCGTTAGGAACAATTGTTTCTTGTGTTGAATTGCGCCCCGGACAAGGAGCCGTAATGGCAAGAAGTGCTGGAACTTTTGCCCAATTAATGGCAAAAGACGGAAAATTTGCAACAATCAAATTACCATCAGGTGAAACAAGATTGGTTCTGGCAACTTGTAAAGCAACTATTGGAGTAGTCTCGAATTCAGATCATCAGTTGTTGGTTTCTGGTAAAGCAGGACGAAGCAGATGGTTAGGAAGACGTCCTCGTACCAGACCGGTTGTTATGAACCCAGTTGATCATCCTATGGGTGGTGGAGAAGGAAAGTCTGCAGGTGGACATCCACGTTCTAGAAAAGGTATTCCTGCTAAAGGATATAGAACACGTTCCAGATCTAAAGCAAGTAATAAATATATTGTTGAACGTAGAAAGAAATAATAAATCATGGCAAGATCATTAAAAAAAGGACCTTACGTTCATTATAAATTAGAAAGAAAAGTTACTGCAAACGTTGAATCAAACAAAAAGTCTGTAATCAAAACCTGGTCAAGAGCTAGTATGATTACACCAGATTTTGTTGGACAAACGATAGCTGTGCACAATGGACGTCAATTTGTTCCGGTATATATTACTGAGAATATGGTAGGACATAAATTAGGAGAATTTTCACCAACCAGATCTTTTAGAGGTCATGCAGGTGCAAAAAATAAAGGAAAAAAGTAAGAAGCAATGGGAAGTCGTAAAAAACAAATGGCAGACGCTATTAAGGAAGAAAAAAAGCAGATTGCTTTTGCTAAACTTAATAACTGTCCTACGTCACCAAGAAAAATGCGTTTAGTAGCGGATTTGGTTAGAGGTGAGAAAGTAGAGAAAGCGCTTCATATATTAAAATTCAGCCAAAAAGAAGCTTCAAATCGTTTAGAGACATTGTTATTGTCTGCAATTGCGAACTGGCAATCAAAAAACGAGGAAGCAGATGTAGAGGAAGCTGAATTAATAGTGAAAGAGATCAGAGTGGACAGTGGATCAATGTTAAAAAGATTACGTCCGGCACCTCAGGGTCGAGCACACAGAATAAGGAAACGTTCAAACCATGTTACAATTGTGGTTGGAGCCAATAATAACACGCAAAGCTAAGATAGTAGTATGGGACAAAAAACAAATCCAATCGGGAATCGCTTAGGAATTATCAGAGGATGGGAATCTAACTGGTATGGAGGAAACGATTATGGTGACAAACTTGCCGAAGACGATAAGATTAGAAAATACGTTCATGCTCGTTTATCTAAGGCTAGCGTATCCAGAGTGATCATAGAAAGAACACTTAAACTTGTAACCATTACTATTACAACAGCTCGTCCGGGAATAATAATAGGAAAAGCTGGTCAGGAAGTAGATAAGTTAAAAGAAGAGCTGAAGAAGATCACTGGTAAGGAAGTTCAAATTAATATTTTCGAAATCAAAAGACCAGAATTAGATTCATTCTTGGTTGCTTCGAGTGTTGCACGTCAAATTGAAAACAGAATTTCATACAGACGAGCCATTAAAATGGCTATTGCGGCTGCAATGAGAATGAATGCTGAGGGTATTAAAATTGAAATTAGTGGCCGATTGAATGGTGCTGAAATGGCACGTAATGAGCACTATAAAGAAGGAAGAATACCATTATCCACATTTAGAGCTGATATCGATTATGCTTTAGTTGAAGCTCATACTACCTACGGTAGATTGGGTGTAAAAGTATGGATTATGAAGGGTGAAGTTTATGGTAAAAGAGAACTTTCACCACTGGTGGGACTTTCTAAGAAACAAGGAAAAGGCAGACGAGGAGCTGGAGATAGAAATAAATCTCGTCGCAGGAAATAATTTTTAAAGAATAGTAATAATGTTACAGCCTAAAAGAACGAAATATCGCAAGCAGCAAAAAGGACGCATGAAAGGAAATGCCGGAAGAGGCCATTTGTTGACTGACGGAACATTCGGAATAAAGTCATTAGATTCAGATTTCGTTACTGCGCGCCAAATAGAGGCCGCTCGTATTGCAGCAACAAGATTTATGAAAAGAGAAGGTGCCATTTGGATTAAAATATTTCCAGACAAACCAATAACAAAGAAACCATTAGAGGTTCGTATGGGTAAAGGTAAAGGTGCTGTAGAATATTATGTAGCTGTTGTAAAACCTGGAAGAATGTTGTTTGAAGTAGGTGGTGTGTCTATTGAGGTAGCTAGAGAGGCATTGCGATTAGCTGCACAGAAACTTTCAGTAAGAACTAAGTTTGTCATAGCTCCAGATTACGAAGCTTAAAATTATTTAAGATTATGAAGCAATCAGAAATTAAAGAATTGTCAGTAGCTGAGTTACAGGAAAAGCTTGGTGAAATAAAAAAGAGTTATGCAGACCTTAAAATGTCACATGCTATAACTCCGCTTGAAAATCCAATTCAACTGCGTTCTTTGCGAAGAAATGTAGCCAGAATTGCAACTGAATTAACTAAAAGAGAATTACAATAATTCTGCCTAATGATGGAAAAAAGAAACTTAAGAAAAGAACGTATAGGAGTAGTTACTAGCAACAAGATGCAAAAATCTATTGTGGTTGCTGAAGTAAAAAAAGTAAAACACCCTATGTATGGTAAGTTCGTGTTAAAAACAAAGAAATATGTGGCACACGACGAAACAAACGACTGCAACGAAGGAGATAAGGTAAGGATCATGGAAACCAGACCTTTAAGTAAATCTAAATGTTGGAGACTAGTTGAAATATTAGAAAGAGCTAAGTAATCATGGTACAACAAGAATCAAGACTAAAAGTAGCAGATAATACTGGAGCAAAAGAAGTATTAACAATACGTGTTCTGGGAGGTACAAAAAGAAGATATGCGTCTGTTGGAGACAAAATAGTTGTCTCTGTAAAAGATGCAACTCCTAATGGAACTATTAAGAAAGGAGCTGTGTCAACCGCAGTCGTTGTGCGTACTGTAAAGGAAGTAAGAAGAAGTGATGGATCTTATATAAGGTTTGATGACAATGCGTGTGTTTTATTAGATCCAGCCGGAGAAATGAAAGGTACACGGGTATTTGGTCCGGTAGCAAGAGAACTTCGTGATAAAAAATTCATGAAAATTATATCATTAGCACCTGAAGTGCTTTAATGTTGAACAAAATGGGAAAGCTTAAAATAAAAACAGGAGATAATGTTAAAGTAATTACCGGAGATCATAAAGGATCTGAAGGTAAAGTTCTATCCATCTCTAAAGATAAGAGCAAAGCGATCATTGAGGGAATTAACATGGTTAAAAAACATACAAAACCAAGTGCACAAAATCCTCAAGGTGGAATCGTAGAAAAAGAAGCTGCGATTCATATTTCTAATCTTTCACTCTTGACAAAAAAAGGTGAAACAACAAGAATAGGATTTAGAATGGAAGGCGACAAGAAAGTAAGGTTTTCTAAAAAATCTAATGAAGTAATATAGTTATGGCTTATATTCCAAGATTAAAACAAGAGTATAGAGAAAAGGTAATTCCTTCTCTAAAAGATGAATTTGGTTACTCAAATGTTATGCAGGTTCCTAAACTTCAAAAGATAGTAATATCAAAAGGAGTAGGTGATGCCGTTGCAGATAAAAAATTGATTGACCACGCTGTGGAAGAACTTAGCTCTATTACCGGGCAAAGAGCTGTATCAACAATTTCTAAAAAGGACGTCGCTGCATTTAAATTGCGTAAAGGAATGCCAATAGGTGTCAAGGTAACTTTAAGAGGTGAACGAATGTATGAGTTCTTAGACCGACTAATCACTTCAGCTTTACCACGAGTTAGAGATTTTAACGGGATCAGAGCCACTGGTTTTGATGGCAGAGGTAATTACAGTTTGGGTATTACGGAACAAATCATTTTTCCTGAAATAAATATTGATAAGATCAATAAAATTTCTGGAATGGATGTGACGTTTGTTACATCAGCAAAAACAGATAAAGAAGCGAAATCATTATTAACAGAACTAGGTTTACCGTTTCAAAAAAATTAAGTTATGGCTAAAGAATCAATGAAAGCTCGCGAAGTAAAAAGAGCAAAAACAGTAGCTAAATATGCAGAAAAGCGTAAAGCTTTAAAAGAAGCAGGAGATTATGAAGCATTACAAAAGTTACCTAAAAATGCTTCTCCAATTCGTATGCATAACAGATGTAAACTTACAGGGAGACCTAAAGGTTACATGCGAAACTTTGGAATTTCTCGTGTGATGTTCAGAGAAATGGCAAATAAAGGATTAATTCCAGGTGTTAAAAAAGCAAGTTGGTAACAATTATAAACTGGTTTCAGGTTTAACAAAAGAGTTAAAAACCAAAACCGCAAACAAATAAATATGTATACAGATCCAATATCTGATTACCTTACGAGACTGAGAAACGCAATTTTAGCTAACCACAGAGTAGTTGAAATTCCGGCTTCTAATCTTAAAAAAGAAATTACTAAAATATTATTCGATCAAGGATATATTCTTAGTTACAAGTTTGATGATTCATCAAATCAGGGGACCATTAAAATTGCTCTTAAATACAACAAGGAGACTAAAGAACCTGTAATTAAGAAACTGGAAAGAATAAGTAAACCTGGTTTACGTAAATACTCAGGTTCAACAGAGTTGCCTAGAATTTTAAATGGTCTCGGCATAGCAATTGTCTCAACTTCTCATGGAGTTATGACAGACAAGCAGGCTAGAAGAGAAAATGTTGGTGGAGAAGTATTGTGTTACGTTTACTAATTTAAAGACAATAAGAAAATGTCAAGAATAGGAAATAACCCAGTTGCGATTCCCGAAGGAGTAACGGTAGATATTAAAGATAGCATTGTTACTGTAAAAGGAAAGTTAGGAGAATTAACACAAGATTTTTCTAAAGTAACTATAAAAGTGGAAGACGGTAACATATTAGTTACGCGTCCATCTGATAGCATTGAAAGTAAAGCAAAGCATGGACTTTACAGGTCCTTAATGAGTAATATGATAGAAGGAGTTTCTAAAGGATGGACTAAGGAGTTGGAACTTGTAGGTGTAGGTTACAGAGCAAGTAATCAAGGACAAAAATTAGAATTGGCTTTAGGATTTTCTCATAATATTGTTATGCAATTAGCGCCAGAAGTTAAAGTAGAAACAATTTCTGAGAAAGGTAAAAACCCAATTGTGAAATTAAGCTCTCATGACAAACAATTGGTTGGTCAGGTAGCAGCTAAAATTCGCGCCTTCCGCAAACCTGAACCTTACAAAGGAAAAGGGATCAAATTTGTAGGAGAACAAATAAGAAGAAAAGCAGGTAAATCAGCTTAATTATTAAGTTATGGCATTAACAAAGACGCAAAGAAGAAAAAGAATTAAAAACAGAATTCGCAAAGTTGTTTCTGGTACAGAAGCAAGACCAAGATTATCTGTTTTTAGAAGTAATAAAGAGATTTATGCTCAAATAGTAGATGATGTAACAGGTAAAACTATAAGCGCCGCATCGTCTAGAGATAAAGCAATTGCTTCTTCCAAAGGAACCAAAATAGAAATTGCTGCTTTAGTAGGGAAATCTCTGGCAGAAAAATCTAAAAAAGCAGGTGTTGAAACCATCGCTTTTGATAGAGGAGGTTATTTATATCATGGTAGAGTAAAAGCATTAGCTGACGGAGCTAGAGAAGGCGGACTAAAATTCTAAAAAAATTATGTATCAAAAATATAAAAGTGCAGAATTAGTAAAACCAAGTGGTTTAGATCTTAAAGATCGTCTGGTTGGTGTACAACGAGTTACAAAAGTGACTAAAGGTGGTAGAGCCTTCGGTTTTTCAGCAATTGTTGTTGTTGGTGACGAAGCGGGAGTAGTAGGACATGGTCTGGGAAAATCTAAAGATGTGGCTAGCGCAATTGCTAAAGCGGTTGAAGATGCAAAGAAGAATTTAGTTAGAATTCCTTTAGTTAAGAGCTCTGTTCCTCATGAGCAAAAAGGAAAATATGGAGGAGCACGAGTCAATATTATTCCGGCAGCACCTGGTACAGGTGTGATCGCAGGAGGCGCTGTTAGAACTGTGTTAGAAGCAGTTGGTATTCATGATGTATTATCTAAATCTCAAGGATCTTCTAACCCTCACAATGTAGTAAAAGCAACATTTGATGCCTTATTGCAATTAAGAGATGCCAGGACTATTGCGAGAGAAAGAGGTGTGTCAGTTGATAAAGTTTTTAACGGATAATATTAGGATAGAATGGCAAAGATTAAAGTCAAAAAGGTTAAAAGTGCGATCAATCGTACACAAAGACAGAAAAGAACTTTAGAGGCCCTTGGTCTTAAAAAGATTGGTCAAGTTGTAGAGCATGATGCCACACCAAATATACTAGGTATGGTTAATAAAGTTAAACATTTAGTTTCTGTAGAAGAAGCTTAAAAGCAAAAAACAAATGGATTTAAGTAATTTAAAACCTGCTGAAGGTTCGGTAAAAAGCCAAGGAAAAAGAGTTGGTAGAGGACAAGGATCTGGAAAAGGAGGAACTTCTACAAGAGGCCATAAAGGAGCTAAGTCTCGCTCTGGATATTCTAAAAAAATAGGGTTTGAAGGAGGCCAGATGCCACTTCAAAGACGTGTTCCTAAATTTGGATTTACAAATATTAACCGTAAAGAATATCAAGGGATTAACTTAGATGTTTTACAACAATTGGTTGACGACAAAAAAATAAAGGGCACTGTTGATATCGACACCTTGATTGCTAATAGAAAATCAACTAAAAATGATTTAGTTAAAATACTAGGTAGAGGAGAATTAAAAGCTAAACTAAAAGTAACTGCACATAAATTTACTGCTACTGCGAAAGCCGCGATTGAAGCTGCCGGTGGAGAAGCGGTAACTTTATAAGATATTATAAATATGAAGTTTTTAGAGACATTAAAAAATGTTTGGAAAATAGAAGAACTGCGTGACAAGATCATCCTGACACTTGGTTTGTTGCTGGTTTATCGATTTGGTGCACAAGTGGTACTTCCAGGTATTGATGCGTCACAATTAGGTGGATTGCAGGAAAGCACAGATCAAGGTCTTTTAGGATTATTGAATGCTTTTACCGGTGGTGCTTTTGCAAATGCTTCTGTATTTGCATTGGGTATCATGCCTTATATTTCTGCTTCAATTGTTGTGCAATTGATGGGTATAGCAATACCCTATTTGCAAAAACTTCAAAAAGAAGGTGAAAGTGGGAGACGAAAGATCAATCAAATTACACGCTGGCTAACAATAGCAATTTGTTTGGTTCAGGCTCCTGGTTACCTGGCCAGTTTGCCAACTTTGGGAATTCCACCTCAGGCATTTATATTAGGTCAAACATTTACTTTCTATTTTTCATCAGTCATAATTTTAGTGACCGGTTGTATTTTTGCAATGTGGTTAGGTGAAAAAATTACGGATAAAGGAATTGGAAATGGTATTTCATTATTGATTATGGTTGGAATTATTGCAACTTTACCGCAATCTTTTGTTCAGGAATATGTTGCCAGAGTGACTGAGTCTAATGGTGGTTTGATCATGATACTTATTGAAATCGTCATTTGGTTCGTTATTATCCTATTGTCAATAATGCTCATAATGGCAGTGAGAAAGATAGCGGTCCAATATGCAAGGAGAACAGCATCTGGTGGCTATGAAAAAAATGTATTTGGATCAAGACAATATATTCCATTAAAGCTAAATGCTTCAGGTGTAATGCCAATAATATTTGCACAGGCCATTATGTTTGTTCCAGGTTTAATTGGGGGATCTTCTTTAATTAAGGATTCAGCTGTAGGACAATGGATGCAAACACAGTTCTCTGATATTTTCGGATTTTGGTATAATGTTGTATTTGCTGTGCTAATTATAATTTTTACATATTTTTATACAGCAATTACTGTACCCACTAATAAGATGGCCGATGATCTGAAAAGAAGTGGTGGTTTTATACCAGGCATACGTCCGGGAACAGAAACATCAGAATATTTAGACAAAATCATGTCACAAATAACATTGCCTGGATCAATATTTTTAGCCTTGATAGCCGTGTTCCCCGCTTTTATTGTTAAGCTTATGAACGTGCAAGCAGGTTGGGCATTGTTCTTTGGCGGTACATCGCTTTTAATTATGGTAGGTGTGGCAATAGATACTATGCAGCAAGTAAATTCATATTTGTTGAATAGGCATTATGATGGATTAATGAAAACGGGTAAAAATAGAAAAGCAGTAGCTTAAATTATTATATAATGGCAAAACAAGCAGCAATAGAACAAGACGGCACAATAATAGAAGCATTATCAAATGCTATGTTTCGTGTTGAATTGGAAAATGGGCATATTGTTACAGCTCATATCTCTGGTAAAATGCGCATGCACTATATTAAATTATTACCAGGAGACAAAGTGAAATTAGAGATGAGTCCTTATGATTTAACAAAGGCTCGAATAACTTATAGATACTAATACAGATGAAATGAGCTTTCATTATTTTATTTAAAAATTAGAATCTGTAAATAGAAGAATAAAAGCGAATTACTGAATGTGAATAATTTTTTTTCACATTAATTAAAAAGAAAAAAATTAGAACAGATGAAAGTAAGAGCATCAGTTAAAAAAAGAAGTGCCGATTGCAAAATCGTACGAAGGAAAGGTAGACTTTACGTAATAAATAAAAAGAATCCTAGATTCAAACAAAGACAAGGATAATTATGGCAAGAATTGCAGGTGTAGATATACCAAAAAATAAAAGAGGAGCTATTTCTTTAACTTATATCTATGGTATAGGTAAAAGTAGAGCTAAAGAAATTTTAGCAACAGCTAAAGTTGATGAAAACATTGCGGTAGATGACTGGACAGATGATCAAATAGGACATATTCGTGAAGCTGTAGCTTCATATACTATTGAAGGTGAATTGCGGTCTGAAACACAATTGAATATCAAGCGATTGATGGATATTGGATGTTATAGAGGCATCCGTCATAGAACTGGATTGCCACTTCGTGGACAAAGAACTAAAAATAACTCCAGAACTAGAAAAGGAAGAAGAAAAACAGTTGCTAACAAAAAAATGGTAACTAAATAATAATTAGAGACATTAGTCATTAGTATTTGGAAGTTAGAAGAATCTGTTTGAAATGTAAAAGTCTAGGATTCCAATAACTAAAAACTAACAACTAAAAACTAAAAGAAAATATGGCAAAGTCAAGTACTAAAAAACGTAAAGTAATAGTTGATTCTGTTGGACAGGCTCATGTTGTTGCATCATTTAATAATATTATCATCTCTTTAACTAACAAAAAGGGCGATGTTATTTCATGGTCATCGGCGGGAAAAATGGGATTTAGAGGATCTAAAAAGAACACACCTTACGCAGCTCAGTTGGCTGCTGAAGATGCAGCGGGAGTAGCATTAGAAGCTGGATTAAAAAAGGTAAAAGTATATGTAAAAGGTCCGGGTAATGGAAGAGAATCTGCTATTAGGTCTATTCACAATGCCGGAATTGAAGTAACTGAAATAATTGATGTTACTCCTTTACCGCATAATGGATGCAGACCACCAAAAAGAAGAAGAGTTTAAAAATCTATAATTAGTATAACCAAGGAGAGATTCAGGTCGCTAAAGGATAAGAAAATAATTAAGACCTTAATTTAGTGCCTACTCTCAAACAAAAATTTAAAAATGGCAAGATATACTGGTCCTAAAACTAAAATAGCTCGAAAATTTGGAGAAGCTATTTTTGGAGACGATAAGTCTTTTGATAAAAGAAATTATCCTCCTGGTCAACACGGCAACAATAGACGTCGTGGAAAAAAATCTGAATATGCTATCCAATTAATGGAAAAGCAAAAAGCAAAATATACTTATGGTATACTTGAGCGTCAATTCAGAAATATATTTAAAAGAGCAACAGCATCTCAAGGTATTACAGGTGAAGTCTTATTACAATTATGTGAATCAAGATTAGACAATGTCGTATTTAGAATGGGAATTGCACCATCTCGCCGAGGAGCAAGACAATTAGTGTCTCACAGGCATATAACAGTAAATGGTGAAGGCGTGAATATCCCGTCTTACACGCTTAAAGCTGGTGATGTAGTTGCTGTAAGAGAAAAATCAAAATCACTTGAAGCAATTGAGAGATCGCTTGCTAACTCAAGTCATATTTATGAATGGATTACTTGGAATGATGAAACAAAAAAAGGCACTTATGTTTCAGTTCCGGAAAGAATACAGATTCCGGAAAACATCAACGAGCAATTCATAGTCGAATTATACTCTAAATAATAAATTAATAATATTGGTTTTCAGCCAAAGGATATATTTGTATTTCTTCACACATTTAAATCGCGCAACTGAATAACAATCAAAACGAAGAAAAAATGGCAATATTAAATTTTCAGAAGCCCGACAAAGTAATCATGATCGATTCAACCGATTTTGAAGGCAAATTTGAATTTAGACCTTTAGAACCTGGTTACGGATTAACGGTAGGAAATGCTTTAAGAAGAGTTTTATTATCTTCTTTAGAAGGATTCGCAATAACTTCAGTTAGATTTGAAGGAGTAGACCACGAATTTTCTACAATTGCTGGTGTAGTAGAAGATGTTACAGAAATTATTTTAAACTTAAAGCAAGTACGTTTAAAAAGACAAATTGATGAAGTTGACAACGAATCTGTTTCAATTTCTATTTCTGGACAAGAGCAAATTACAGCAGGAGATTTTCAAAAATTTATTTCAGGATTTCAAGTATTGAACCCAGATTTAGTTATCTGTAATTTAGATCCCAAAGTAAATATTAACATGGAGATTAGTATTGAAAAAGGTAGAGGCTATGTCCCTGCAGAAGAAAATAAGAAATCCTCAGCACCGTTAGGGACTATTTTTACGGATTCTATTTATACTCCAATTAAAAATGTGAAGTATAGTATAGAAAACTTTCGTGTGGAACAAAAAACGGATTATGAAAAATTAGTGTTTGAAATAATTACTGATGGTTCAATAAATCCACAAGATGCGTTGACTGAAGCTGCAAAAATATTGATTCACCATTTTATGTTATTCTCTGATGAAAGAATAACTTTAGAGGCTGATGAGATAGCTCAAACTGAGACATATGATGAGGAATCGCTTCATATGCGTCAATTATTAAAAACGAAATTAATCGATATGGATCTTTCTGTAAGAGCACTTAATTGTTTAAAAGCAGCTGAAGTGGATACATTAGGAGATTTAGTATCGTTTAACAAAAATGATTTAATGAAATTCCGAAACTTTGGTAAAAAATCATTAACAGAGCTTGAAGAGCTTGTTAATGTTAAAGGCTTAAATTTTGGTATGGATTTATCAAAGTATAAATTAGATAAAGACTAACACATCATATTTTGCTCCTCAATAGTGAGTTGAAGCAAGATGATGGTTAAAAAGAAAAAAAATGAGACACGGGAAAAAAGTTAATCATTTAGGAAGAAAAACTGCTCACAGAAAAGCTATGTTGGCTAATATGGCCTGTTCATTGATAGAACACAAACGTATTAACACAACTGTTGCTAAAGCCAAGGCTTTGAAGCAGTTTGTTGAACCTTTAGTTACGAAATCTAAAGAGGATACCACTCATAACAGAAGGATTGTTTTTAGTCGATTAAGACAAAAAGAGGCAGTTACAGAGTTGTTTAGGGAGGTTGCTACAAAAGTGGGTGACAGGCCAGGTGGTTATACTAGAATTATTAAACTGGGAAATCGTTTAGGAGATAATGCTGATATGGCTATGATAGAATTGGTTGATTACAATGAGCTGTACAATGCCGATAAACCTAAAAAGAAAACTACAAGAAGAGGTAGAAGAAGAGGTAGTAAAACAGCAACTCCTCCAGTAGACGTTAAAGCGACTAACGAAGAAGAATAGATATTAACATGAGTTAATAAATAAAAGGATAAACGATTTTAGTTTATCCTTTTTTTTATGCAATTTTGTAAAACTTTTTTTATGAAAAGAGCTACCGTAATTTTCATTCAAAAGATAATAAGGTTAAATGCGAATTACATCTGACCTAATTATAAAATAAGCTTAATCAGATGAAATATACCAAGCCAAGAAACGCATTAATTCTCCTATCGGACGGAACAATTTTTTATGGAAAGTCTGTTGCAAACAAAGAAGGCACTGCCTTTGGTGAAGTTTGCTTTAATACAGGAATGACAGGATATCAAGAAATATTTACAGATCCTTCTTACTTTGGTCAGTTAATGGTTTCAACAAATGCCTACATTGGTAATTACGGGGTAAATGATGATGAAGTTGAATCAGATTCAATAAAAATTGCGGGTCTTATTTGTAAAAATTTCAGTTATAATTATTCACGAGAAGTTGCGACCGATTCTCTTGAAAACTTTTTTGAGAAGAATGATCTGTTTGCTATTTCAGATGTTGATACGAGAGCCTTAGTAAGTTATATTCGAGATAATGGAGCAATGAATGCGGTTATATCTACCAAAGTAGATGATATAGAAGGTTTAAAAAAACAACTGGCAGAAATACCTCCAATGAACGGATTGGAGTTAGCTTCTAAGGTATCAACCAAAGAACCATATATTTATGGAGATGATACGGCTACTTATAAAATTGCAGCATTAGATATTGGCATCAAAAAGAATATTTTACGCAATTTGGCAAAAAGAGATGCCTTAATTAAAGTTTTTCCTTATAATACAAAGTTTGAAGATCTTCAGGAGTGGAATCCAGACGGTTATTTCCTATCTAATGGTCCTGGTGATCCAGAACCTTTAGTAGAAGCTCGAGAAGTAGCCAAGGAAATTATAAAAAGAGATTTACCATTATTTGGAATTTGCTTAGGCCATCAGGTCATTGCTTTGGCAAATGGCGTATCAACTTATAAGATGCATAATGGTCATAGAGGAATAAACCATCCAGTTAAAAACTTATTAACAGGAAAAGGAGAGATCACATCTCAAAATCATGGTTTTGCGGTAAATAAGGAAGAAGCTCAGAATAATTCAGAACTTGAAATAACTCATGTGCATTTAAATGATGACACGGTTGCTGGATTGAGAATGAAACATAAAAATTGCTTTTCTGTGCAATATCATCCAGAAGCGAATCCAGGACCACATGATTCGTCATATTTGTTTGATAAATTTATTGATAGCCTCAAGTTAAAATGATATATATAAGCCAATGACTTTATAGTTTTATTGGCTTTTTTAATTTACTAAAACGTTATAGATTTTTTTTTGTTCAATTCTGAGTAAAAAGGTTTATTTTGAGCTAATTAAACTGTAAATTTGTACATCAAAAAACAATTTTAAAACCAACAAAGTTATGAGTGCAATAATTAATGTTCATGCCAGACAAATATTTGATTCTAGAGGAAATCCTACTGTTGAGGTAGATGTAGAAACTGAAAACGGAATAGTAGGAAGAGCTGCAGTACCATCTGGTGCTTCAACTGGAGAACACGAGGCCGTTGAGTTAAGAGATGGTGGGAAAAGTTTCATGGGAAAAGGAGTGCTTAAGGCCGTTGAAAATGTCAATTCAATTTTAGCAGAGGAACTTTTAGGAGTTTCTGTTTTTGAACAAAATTATATAGATGGATTAATGTGTGAAATTGACGGCACACCAAACAAATCCAAATTGGGTGCCAATGCAATATTAGGTGTTTCTTTAGCAGTAGCAAAGGCCGCTGCAAATGAATTGAACATGCCACTTTACAGGTATGTTGGTGGTGTAAGTGCTAATACACTTCCGGTACCAATGATGAATATTATTAATGGTGGTTCACATAGTGATGCACCAATTGCTTTTCAGGAATTTATGATCATGCCAATAAAGGCAAATAGTTTTTCACATGCTTTACAAATGGGAACTGAGATATTTCATCACCTTAAAAAAGTGTTACACGATAGAAATTTAAGCACTGCTGTAGGGGATGAAGGTGGATTTGCTCCAACTTTAGATGGCACAGAAGATGCCATCGAAACTATTGGTAAAGCTGTTGAAAACGCCGGGTATAAATTCGGAGATGAAATTAAAATTGCTTTAGATTGTGCTTCTGCTGAATTTTTTGTTGATGGAAAATATGATTATACTAAATTCGAAGGAGATAAAGGTATGATTAGAAATTCAAAAGAACAGGCTGAGTATTTAGCTGATTTAGCTGCTAAATATCCAATAATCTCTATTGAAGATGGAATGGATGAAAATGATTGGGATGGAACTAAATATCTTACTGAATTAATTGGAGATAAAGTACAATTAGTTGGTGATGATTTATTTGTAACAAATGTAGAGCGTTTAGGGAGAGGTATTGAAAATGGTATTGCAAACTCAATTCTAATAAAAGTAAACCAAATAGGATCTTTAACAGAAACAATTGCAGCAGTTAATATGGCTAAGAATGCCGGTTTTACATCTGTAATGTCCCATAGATCAGGTGAGACTGAGGATAATACCATTGCAGATCTTGCTGTAGCCTTAAATTGTGGACAAATAAAAACTGGTTCAGCTTCTCGTAGTGATAGAATGGCAAAATACAATCAGTTACTAAGAATTGAAGAAGAACTTGGGAATGTTGCTTATTACCCAAGAGAAAAGGCTTTTAAGGTAAAATAATTTTGATTCTCATAAAGAAAAAAGCGCTTCATATTCGAAGCGCTTTTTTTTTAACAAAAATTTAGCCATTTTGAACAACTTTTGGGACTTTAATAATCACTCTAATTTTTGTACCTTAGCATTCCGCAAAAAAAATATAAATTCATACACAAATGTCAAAAAAAGCTACGTTAGAAGTTAACGGTAAAAAAGTCGAATTTCCAGTAGTCACAGGAACAGAGAAGGAAGTTGCAATAGATATAAAAACTTTAAGGAGTGCAACAGGTGGAATTATCACTTTGGATTCTGGTTTCAAGAATACAGGAGCCTGTGAAAGTGCGATTACGTTTCTGGATGGTGAAAAGGGAATTTTAAGGTATCGTGGCTATTCTATCGAAGAATTAGCTGAAAAAGCACACTTTTTAGAGGTCGTATATTTGTTGATCTTTGGCGATTTGCCAACACAAGAGCAGCTGGATAAATTTGACTCTGATATAAAAGAGAACTGTATTGTTGATGATGATGTAAAAAAGATCCTGGATGCATTTCCTAGATCGGCTCACCCAATGGGAGTCTTATCGTCATTAACAAGTGCCTTAACTGCATTCTATCCGTCTTCTGTTGATATAACTTCAGAAGAGGATATGTACAACAGTATTGTACACATATTGGGTAAATTCCCGGTATTGGTTGCATGGACAATGCGTAAGAAGCAAGGTTTGCCTTTGGATTATGGTGATGAAGAGTTAGGTTATGTAGAAAACGTCATGAAAATGATGTTCCATTTACCGAATAAGAAATATGTTCAGAACCAGGTATTGGTAGAGGCATTAGATAAACTTTTGATCCTGCATGCAGAACATGAGCAAAACTGTTCGACATCTACGGTTAGAATTGTTGGTTCATCAAGAGCAGGATTATTTGCTTCTTTAGCTTCGGGAATTTCGGCACTATGGGGTCCATTGCATGGTGGTGCAAATCAAGCAGTTCTGGAAATGTTGGAAGCTATTAAAGCAGATGGTGGTGATACCAAAAAGTACATGGCAAAGGCCAAGGATAAGAATGATCCATTCCGATTAATGGGCTTTGGGCACAGAGTGTATAAAAATTTCGATCCTCGTGCAAAGATCATTAAAGTAGCGGCTGATGAAGTATTAGAAGATCTTGGTATTGAAGATCCTGTATTGGATATCGCAAAAGGTTTGGAACAGGAAGCACTTAAAGATCCATATTTTGTAGAAAGAAAATTATATCCTAATGTCGACTTTTATTCCGGAGTCATATATAGAGCTTTAGGTTTACCTGTAGAAATGTTTACAGTAATGTTTGCATTAGGTCGTTTACCAGGTTGGATCGCACAATGGAAAGAAATGAGATTGAATAAAGAGCCAATTGGTCGTCCAAGACAATTGTACACTGGTAAAACTTACAGGGAATTTGTAAAGATTAAAAAGAGAGGAGAATAACTCTATAACTATATAGAAAAAAGCTTCATACTTAAATGAGGCTTTTTTTTTATTTTAGTCACATGCTTAAACTGAACATTCAAAACGAAACGTCACGTCTTAGAGCAGTGGTTTTAGGAATTGCTAAAAGCGGTGGACCCATACCAACACCGGAACAAGCTTACGACCCAAAATCATTAGAACATATATTGGCAGGAACCTATCCTAAGGAAGAAGACATGATCAAGGAGATGGATGCTGTTTGCAAAGTCTTTGAGAAGTACGACGTTAAGGTATATCGTCCTGAGGTGATCGAAAATGTGAACCAGATCTTTGCACGCGATATCGCTTTGGTAATAGATAATAAGATCATTGACTGCAACATCTTACCAGACAGGCAGGAAGAGATTGAGGCCATTCGCTATGTGATTGACCAGATAGACCGAAGGAACATTATAACCCTGCCTCATGAAGCGCATATAGAAGGTGGAGACGTAATATTGCATAACGATTATATTTTTGTAGGTGTTTGTACTCGCCCGGATTACAAAGATCTAATTACAGCCAGAACCAATAGTCTGGCCGTAAAGATGCTCAGGGATCATTTTCCACATAAAACAGTTAAGTCCTTTGAGTTGCG
>JABDOZ010000042.1 GCA_013043005.1 Flavobacteriaceae bacterium
TCCGCAAGTTGGTGCGCTGGGAATGGTTTATGTGCGATGCAATGAAGATGGAACCTATAAATCGTCAGTAGATAAGTTCTACGACCAAGAAGATTTGGTAAAATGGGCGAAGAAAACTGGTGCAAAAGCTGGTGATTTAGTTTGTGTCCTTTCTGGTGATACTGATAAAGTAAGAGTGCAATTAAGTGCTTTACGTATGGAATTGGCAGAACGTTTAGGTTTAAGAAAACCTGATGAGTTTGCACCACTTTGGGTAATCGATTTTCCTTTGTTAGAGTGGGATGAGGAAACTGAAAGATATCATGCGATGCATCATCCATTTACTTCACCTAAACCTGGTCAACTGGAATTGCTGGACACCAATCCCGGTGATGTAAAAGCCAATGCATACGACTTGGTATTGAACGGAAATGAAATTGGTGGAGGCTCTATCAGAATTCACGATAGAGAAACACAATCTTTAATGTTCGATCATTTAGGATTCACAAAAGAAGAAGCCAAAGCGCAGTTTGGATTTTTAATGAATGCATTTGAATATGGAGCACCTCCACATGGTGGAATTGCATTTGGATTAGATAGATTGGTTGCTATTTTAGGTGGACAGGAAACGATAAGAGATTTTATCGCTTTCCCAAAAAACAATTCAGGTCGAGATGTAATGATTGACGCTCCTTCTCCTATTGATGAGGATCAGTTAACAGAATTAAGTTTAAAATTGAATTTAAAATCATAATAAATAAATCCTGATTAAAAGCGGGATTTATTTATTAGTTTTAATATATGCCTTCTAGGTTTAGATTAATATTGCGAAAGTTCTTGATTTGGAAATACAAACATATTTCCGAAAGGAATTTTATATACATACTTAGTGTACTTGTGGGTTTTCTTGCAGGTTTAGGTACTGTTTTACTGAAAAACTTTACGCATTACATTCAATTACTTTTTGAAATTAACTCTTTTAAAAATTATCAGAGTTCACTGTATTTTATTCTGCCAATAGCGGGACTGATTTTAGTTTATATCATAAAAAAAGCCTGGTTAAAAAAACATATTGGTCATGGTATTTCAACCACGCTCCATGCCATTTCAAAACGAAATGGAATAATCCCAAGATATAATATTTATGCTGCATTGATCACAGCTCCATTAACGGTAGGTTTTGGTGGTTCTGTTGGGTTGCAAGGCCCGGCAGTAAGCGCTGGAGCAGCTTTAGGTTCTAACACAGCTCGCTTGTTTCATATGAGATCTAAAACCAGAATGTTATTAATTGGCTGCGCCACTGCGGGAGCTATGGCATCTATGTTTAAAGCACCAATTGCAGCCATAATTTTTGCTTTAGAAGTCTTTAGTCTCGAGCTAGCGTTTACCTCATTAATTCCTCTCTTGTTGGCATCTGTTTCTGCAGTAATTACATCATACTTCTTTCTAGGAACACAAATTTTACTACGATTTAAATTAATCGATAGTTTTGAAATAAATGATCTCCTTTTTTATATCGCTCTTGGTCTGGTCACCGGAATGGCTTCCGTATATTTTTCAAAAATGTTCTTTTTAATAACTGATTTTTTCAATGGGTTTAAAAGCAAAACAAAGCGACTACTCATTGGTGGATTAGCAATTGGGATAATATTATATATCATTCCTCCATTATATGGGGAAGGTTACGGAATAATAAATAATTTGCTTAAAGGAGACCATTTAGCAGCAATAGGTAACACGCCTTTTAATTTAGATTTAAGCAATATCTGGATAGTTATTGCGCTGCTGTTAGGAATAACAGTATTTAAATCCATTGCCATGACTACTACCTTTGGCGCTGGAGGTGTTGGTGGTGTGTTCGTTCCAACTCTGGTCATGGGAAGTGCATTGGGAAATGCTTTGGCGAAAATTATTAATAATATTGGTTTAGGTTTTAATGTTTCTGAAACTAACTTCACTCTAATTGGTATGACGGGTTTAATGGCTGGAGTATTACATGCACCTTTGACTGCAATCTTCTTAATTGCTGAAATAACTGGAGGTTATGAGTTATTCGTGCCCTTAATGCTGGTTGCGGCAATCTCTTATGCTATAACAAAGTATTATATTTCTCACTCCATCTATACGTTAGAATTAGCGCAAAGAGGAGAATTGATTACTCATGACAAAGACCAGAATGTTTTGATGATGCTAGAAATTGATAAGGTAATAGAAACCAATTTCATTAAACTCTCTCCAGAAATGAAATTAGGAGAAATACTTAAAAATGCGGTGGCAAAATCGTCCAGAAACCATTTTCCTGTAGTTAATAAAGCTAATGAATTTTTAGGTGTAATTCGATTAGATGATATTAGAAGTATGATGTTCGATTCTTCATTATACAATTCTGTTGACGCAGCCAGTTTAATGCATGCCGATGCGGGAATTATTATTTATGAAGAGAATACCATGAAGGATATTATGCAAAAATTCAAAACAAGTGGTGCCTGGAATTTACCAGTAGTTAAAAACGGAAAGTATTATGGTTATATTTCCAAATCCAAATTGTTAACTGCTTATAGAACACAACTAATTAAATTCACTCAGACTTAATGAAGTATATAATTGGTCTGCTTTTTATCGCTTCAGTTGGTAGTATTATAACTGGTTTTATTTATAAGCCAGAACCTATTGCGGAAAAACTGATTGGCTCCGGTGTGATTGGATTATTTCTTTTTGTTATTCCATTATTTACATATCATAGATGGAAAGGCAGAAAAGTGAATGATTATATGCTTACTAAAGAAAACATAGAAAAAATGCGTGACTATCAGGACAAAAAAGAGTAGTTAATTCATCCCGATAATTATTGGGATCGTTTTTCAATAAAGAATTGTTTTAACAAATCAGAAGCTTCCTTTTCCATTATTCCACCACTTATTTTTGTTTTAGGATGTAGTTTAGTTTTCATAATACCACAACCTCGTTGTTCATCTTTAGCTGCAAAAACTATTTTAGATATTTGGCTCCAATACAAAGCCCCAGCACACATCTGGCAAGGCTCTAATGTAACATATAAAGTGCAGTTTTGAAGATACTTCCCACCTAAGAAATTTGCCGCAGCTGTAATAGCTTGCATTTCTGCATGCGCAGTCACATCATTTAATGTCTCAGATAAGTTATGTGCTCTAGCTATAATCTTATCGTTTATTACTATGACTGCTCCAACAGGAATTTCACCTTTTTCATAAGCGATTTCTGCTTCCTGAAGCGCTTTTTTCATAAAATATTTGTCCTCAAAAATAGTATTCATCTAAACAAAAATACAATATCAAACTCGTACTTTTGTTCCGTGCAAAACAAAATACTTGAAAATATAATGTATCCTGAAGATCTGCGTCAGTTAAATAAAGACCAGTTAATTATTCTTGCACAAGAATTGCGTGAATTCGTAATAAATATTGTCGCTACAAAGGAAGGTCATTTAGGTGCCAGTTTAGGAGTAGTAGAACTCACAATAGGTATACATTATGTTTTTGATACCCCAAAAGACCTATTGGTTTGGGATGTTGGTCATCAGGCCTATATCCATAAAATATTGACTGGTAGAAAAGATGTTTTTCATACCAACAGACAAAAGAATGGTATTAGTGGATTCCCAAAACGTGACGAAAGTGATTATGATACTTTTGGCGTGGGTCATTCTTCAACTTCAATTTCTGCTGCGTTAGGGATGGCAATAGCATCAAAATTAAAAGGAGATCATAATAAAAATCATATCGCTGTTATTGGAGATGCTTCTGTCGCTAGCGGAATGGCTTTTGAGGGGTTAAATCATGCTGGAGTTACCGATTCCAATCTGCTTGTTATTTTAAATGATAATGCAATTGGGATAGACCATAGTGTAGGCGCATTAAAACAATATTTGACAAATGCTAAACAAGAATCCCATATTCAAGACAATATATTTGAAGCTTTAAATTTTAACTATTCAGGACCTATTGATGGTCACAATTTAGAAGAAATCATTTCAGAGCTGAAGCGATTAAAAACGATTAAAGGACCCAAACTTTTACATGTCATCACGACTAAAGGAAAAGGCTTAAAGCAAGCAGAAGATAATCAGGTAGTTTACCACGCTCCTGGGAAATTCAATGCTGATACAGGAGATCTACACGAAGAAATCAGTACCATTCTTCCTCCCAAATTTCAAGATGTTTTTGGGCATACTTTAGTAGAACTTGCAAAAAGGAACAACAAAATCATTGGAATTACGCCAGCAATGCCAACCGGTAGCTCCTTAAAATATATGATGGAAGAAATTCCCGATAGAGCTTTTGATGTAGGAATTGCAGAACAACATGCTGTAACTTTTGCGGCAGGTTTAGCCACTCAGGGTTTTATTCCTTATTGTAACATCTACTCAACCTTTCTACAACGTGCTTATGATCAGGTAATTCACGATGTGGCCTTACAGAAATTACCTGTAATATTTTGCTTGGATAGGGCCGGATTAGTAGGCGAAGATGGTGCAACCCATCATGGTGTTTTTGATATTGCCTATTTAAGATGCATTCCAAACCTCATCATGTTTGCACCCAGAAACGAAATAGAATTAAGGAATATCATGTATACAGCACAACTAGGTTTAAACCTACCGATTGCGATTAGGTATCCAAGAGGCAGAGGTCAAATCACTAATTGGAAACAACCTTTTGAAAAAATTGAAATAGGTAAAGGAGTGAAGCTAAAAGATGGCAATAAAATTGCCGTTTTGAGTATTGGAAGCATTATTATTAATGTGAAAGATGCTATTAATAAATCCAACGATAGTAACGGTATTGCGCATTATGATATGCGTTTTATAAAACCTTTAGATGTCACCTTGTTAAATTCAATATTCAACATGTATGATACAATAATAACGGTTGAAGAAGGAACAATAAATGGTGGATTTGGATCAGCTATTTTAGAATTTGCTGCTTTAAATAAGTATAAAAATTCAATTAAGATCTTCGGAATTCAAGACACCTTTATAGATCAAGGCACAGTAAGAAATTTACAAAAATCATGTGGAATTGACGTTGAAAGTTTAACGCAATCTTTTAATTCTCTACTATCTTAAAATTATTCTATATGAGAGGCAAGTGCCTCCGAATCTTGTTTAAGATCTAAATTTTGATATTTAGAGGTTTCCGGTTTCTGGTTATTGGATGATTGTGTAAACAATAACAAACTGGCAATTGTAAGTAGAAATACACTTAAAGCGAATAGAAGGTTTTTTTTCATCTTATTTAGATTTGGTGCTAAAAAATGAATTTAGAATTATATCAATTAATCAATCAATTCTCGACAAACATACACATTTTATCGACAAAATGCAAATAAATCCGAAAAAATGTAATACATAACTTATTCTAAACAAAAAAAGAGAGCTTTTTGAGCTCTCTTTTTTTATATAATTCAAATCTATATTTACTTGATCACAATCTTTTTTGTTGCGCTAATATTATTCTCTGATGTAAACTTTACCAAATACAAGCCAGAAGATAAACCTAGGGTTAAAGACTCTGTATTATTAATTGTTAATTCAACAATAGCAGAATAAACTTTTTGACCGCCAAGACTATAAACTTCTAGTTTTGTATTTCCAAAATTCTGAGAAGACTTAATGTTAATAAGTCCACTGGTAACTGATGGATAAAGATTTACTCCAGTTTCCAAAACATTTTCTTGAGTCGCTAATGGACTTGATGTGAACTGGCTCGTAAACATCCCTCTACCATGAGTTGTTGCAAGAATTATATCTTCTGCCGCTTTTAGATCAAGATCTAGCACTGTAACATCACTCATTCCATCATAAGATTGTATCCAATTAGGACTAGAAACTGTATAATCTGCAGTAGCCCATATTCCCAATTCCGTTCCTATTATCAATTCATTTGGCAATAACGGGTTCTGTAAAATACATTTAACAGGAAAATCCGGTAAATTTCCTTCTTTGCTTACCCAAGTGGCACCTCCATCATCAGTAAACCAGATGCTGGTCACACCATAATTATGCATGGTTACAAAAATCTCAGATTCACTCTGCCCAAATTCAATATCAGAAACACTCCCCAGAAAACCTGAGCCAGTTATATCGTTAAACGATGGAATAAGTCCTCCTTCTGCATTATCTATCCTTAATAAGCTGCCGTTTTTAAGACCTACAAATAATTTTGTGGAGCCTGTAGTAAACGGTGAGGCTTTGAATGCTATTGGTTCCGAATTCAACAAAGGATCTACTAAATTAGCAGATAACACACTACCAGCACCAGAAGTAAAGTTGGAAATTCTTTCTATTACATAGGATGCTCCTGAGCTAGCATTAGTATATAAAACATCTAAATTCTTATCTAAGCCTGCTTGATTAATAAAGGTACCTCCACCCGCAGATGATATTTGATAGGACCCACTAGCCGTTTCACGAACAATACTATTATTTCCCGGGTAAGTGGTGATTATGTAATCCCCATTATCATCTATTTCTGTGAAACCACCATCACCTCCGGCAATATCTGTAAATGCATTTGTTCCAGAAGTTGAATCTTCAACAAGTGGTGTTCCGTTATCTTGTGTGCCACCAATTATGTCTTCATCTCTTCCTTCTAACTTGTTAGATATATCCCCGGAATAGAACTGAACAGTATTATAGTCTTTATTCCTAGCCTCAATTGCTGTTGTACTTCCTGCAGCTGCCGTTATATCTGAACAATAAAAAACCCCTCCATCAGTCCCAAAAATATATTCATTAGGAAAACCTGGTCTGTTAACAATTGCATGATGGTCTGCATGAACTAATGATACTGGCAAGGCAGCAAGATTATTATTAAAAGACCACTTAGAAATCTGGCTCCAACTAATGGTATTAGCCGTCCTAAATAGGTCGATTCCACCCACTATTATATTTCCATCAGGGTCCGCTTCTATTTCAAGATTATAAAAGGCTTGTCCTCTTGCAAAGTCAGTGTTTGGAATACCTAAATCTGCATCTTCAGGCTCTGTTGTTATTTGAGTAATAGTGACATCATTTGAACCAGAGTTATATGCTAAAGAAAATACATCGGCTTGTCCACCAACATTGGCAAGCGCCCAAAGCGCATCAGCATTAGAAGGATCCGGCTCTAATTCAGTACGTGAAGCACTAGATATTGTACCCATTAACTCAAATAAAGATCCATCTGTTGAGCGAAAAATAAGTCCTCCCTGAGCAGAAATACCACCTGCTGAAGTTGTAGCTAACCAAACGTTATTGTTAATATCAATTTCAATATCATTTGGATTTACGTCAGTTCCATCCAAGGCATTTTTTACCCAGTTTACACCACTGTCAGTAGATTTATACAATCCTCTATCAGATAAACTATGCCATTGACCTAAAAATTCACTACTCCCAAGAACAAAAGATTGGCTTGCGACTGAAGCAAAAAGTTCTGTAGTCGTACCTAAGTCTCTGGCAACTAGGTCATTTATATAGAAGATTCCATTAATAAATTGATCAACGCCTCCTGAAGGGGTACTTGTCCCTGTCAAGCCTCCTAAAACATTCGTCCAGTTAACACCGCCATCAATAGATTTCCAAATACCACTTCCTATAGCGTCACCTTGTGTATAAGATTCACCACTTCCTAAATAGAATGTATTCGAGTCATTTGGATCAGAAATTATTACCGTCACAGAAGTCATTGATGCAAAACCAGGCACCAAACTCCATGATGAATTTGCATCAGTTATATCATCGTTCACCCAAAGTCCACCAGAAACACCTCCAGCAAAAACACGATTATAATCTATTCCATCTCCATTACCAGCACCAACATCATTAGGGTCAAACATTAAAGCCCTTGTACGCCCACCAATATTGTTTGGCCCTCTATCAACCCAAGCATTATTGGAATCACCACCAACACCTCTGTAATTTCCGCGTTCGCTTTTTAGTTGTTCCAAAACTTGTAAGGCACGTTCTGTCATAGGTCTACCTGTGGCAGGATCCATAGTTAATTCCCAAACTTGCTCGTTATATGCGTTTGGAGGAATACCCATTGCCTTCCTCTCAGTTCTGGTCATTTTTAAAGTTTCCTTAAAAGGACTATTTGCAAGAAATTCTTGATGCTTAAATCTTTTTTGTTCAATTTCTGACATCGTTTCTCCTGATAGAACATCATTTATGATCAAAATTCCTAAAGTGACAACAGTTAAGCCAATTAATAATTGTATTCTTTTCTTCATGTTTATTTTTTTTAAGTTTACTAAAATAATTCAATAGCAAGAGTAATCCAAAAAATTAACCTATTACTAAGCTTAAATTTCAATGCCGGCGATTTTTTTATAGCTTAAAATTGCCTGGCTGTCAGAAAGAGAAGCTACATAGTGACATACATTTAAAAGTCTTTTGTACAAAGACTTACCCGTAAAATTAATAGTATTTGGAAGTGTTTTTAAAAGTAGTTTATCGTAACTTGTTGGTTTGTTGTCAGAATTGTTATTGACAGCAGTAATTAATTTATCCAGTAATTCTCTGATCACTTCATATCCCGTAATCTCTTTATCAATAACCTCTTTAGATTGGTATATCTTATCCACGCTTAGTGCAATTATATCTTTAATTTGAGCTTCATACTTGCATTTATCCAATAAGGCAGTTTTAAATTCTCCGCTTAATATAGATTCTTCATTGTTAATAAAAATATCTGCTGCTTCATTGATAAGAGAATTAATAGCCAAAGCACGGAGATAACTTACTCGATCATTAGTATTGGTAAGGGAGTTATATTTATTGACATTTATTGATTCTCTTACCAAATTAATCAGATATTCCAAAGCAAATTCTTCCTGTACCAGACCAAGATTAATACCATCTTCAAAATCAATTATTGTGTAACAAATATCATCAGCAGCCTCAACTAAAAAAGCTAATGGATGTCTGCTAAACGAAATATTTTGCCCTGATGACGTGCTTTGTAAACCGAGATCACTTGCTACATCTAGAAAAGAATCCTTTTCACTTTGAAAAATACCATATTTCTTATCCGCAATATTACTTGTTGGTTTTTTTGGCAAGGACTCTTTTGGATATTTTATAAATGCTCCAAGTGTTGCGTAGCTTAACCGCAATCCTCCTTCTCTTCCCTTTCTGTTTTGTGTTAATATCTTGAATCCATTAGCATTCCCTTCAAAATCACAGAGATCTTGATATTCCTTATCCGATAGCATTTCATTGAACTGTTTCCCGTTTCCGGTTTTAAAATATTCTCCAATCGCTTGCTCCCCTGAATGCCCAAAAGGTGGATTGCCTATATCATGTGCCAAAGCTGCTGAGGCTACTATGGCTCCAAAATCATTGACCTGATACCCATGAATAGTTTTTAAATGCGGATGTTTCTCCAGTAGTTTTTGACCTACTTTTCTACCTAATGATCGTCCAACTACGCTCACTTCCAAACTATGTGTTAACCTAGTATGTACAAAATCTGTTTTGGATAAAGGAATGACCTGAGTTTTATCCTGTAAGCTTCTAAATTCAGAAGAAAAAATGATCCTGTCATAATCAACTTCAAAGCCTAATCTGGTTTCGTCCTGTTCTTTTCGTATGCGTTTATTGGTGTCTCCAGAGCGTTTTAGAGAAAGTAATTGTTCCCAGTTCATTGTAATTAATTAAGATAAGCAAGATAATTAATTTCATTAATTATTAAGCTTGTTTAATAACTATATAATCATATGTTTAGACCCGTTTTAAAACATTTCACTGGAGCAAACATTTAAACTGTATTTATCAGGTTTATAAACACTGAATATATGTATTAGGCAGATCAAAAATTCGTATGTTTAAATTTAACCTTAAGGAAACATTAGATTCATACTGATAATATATTTTTGGCTTGACTAACATTTTAAACTAACTTAATGAAATTTAAATTTTTATTTGTTGCTGCAATGATGTTATTCTCTATTGCGGCAAATTCTCAGGAAACAAATGCTCCAAAATTTGGAAAAGGATTGTTCAATTTAGTAGGTCAAGATAGCTCATGGACTATGAAAATTGCAACCAGAATGCAATTCTTGACTACGGTCAATGCATCAGAAGGAGAAAGCCCTTCATCTAATATGTTAATTAGACGTGCTCGATTAAAATTTGATGGCCATGCATTTAGCCCAAAATTAAAGTATAAAATTGAACTGGGCCTTTCGAACAGAGATATTTCAGGTGGATCTGAATTTACAAGAAACACCCCGAGATACATTCTCGACGCCGTAGTTATGTGGAATTTTGCCGGTAATTTCGAATTATGGGCTGGTCAAACCAAACTACCAGGAAATATCGAGCGGGTTATTTCATCAGGAAATCTGCAACAAGTTGATCGCTCTCTGGTTAATAGTAGGTTTAATATAGATCGAGATGTGGGATTCCAGTTAAGGCATCACTTCAACCTATCGGATAATTTCCTTATCCGCGAAAAAATAGCTCTATCCCAGGGAGAAGGACGTAATGTAACCCAGGGCAATGAAGGGGGGCATCAATTTACGGGCCGTTTGGAGTTTTTACCTTTTGGGAAATTCACAAGCAAAGGTGATTATAGTGGGAGTGATCTTAAGCGCGAGGAAAAACCCAAACTGATGTTTGCCGTTAATTACGATATTAACCAAGATGCCGTTAAAACCCGGAGCAATCTGGGGTCCTATATGACTAATGATGTAGGGTTATACGAGACTACCATTAACACATTCTTCTTTGATGGCATGTTTAAATATAATGGCTTATCTTTTATGTGGGAATATGCCAAAAGGGATGCAGATGACCCGATTGCCAAAAATTCTGACGGCACGGAGACAGGGGATATTGTACAGGTAGGAAAAGGTCTTAATCTTCAATCAGGTTATTTGTTTAAAAATAATTGGGAAATTTCCGGACGATA
Source organism: Flavobacteriaceae bacterium (assembly GCA_013043005.1). GTDB lineage: Bacteria > Bacteroidota > Bacteroidia > Flavobacteriales > Flavobacteriaceae > Site-B1. The sequence continues at coordinate 10,914 of JABDOZ010000042.1, forward strand.
TACCAACATAGAATTGGATGAAGGTATTACCGGAAGATCCCCCGAAACACAATATACCCTCGGCTTGTCCAAATATATTGTCGGGCATAAACTAAAGGTACAATCAGATCTCAGCTATTTGTCTGTTGATGGCGGTTCAGATGAACTGATGTTCAGGCTGCAATTGGATGTTCATTTTTAAAAGAAATCATAACTTTTAGCTAACCTTGCTGAAGAGTAGACTTAGGATATTTACGCACTAAAGGAATAATCAAACTATGGACAATATTTATTTAATTATGATCATCGCCCTTGCTGCACTGGCAGTGGCGGATTTGGTGGTCGGGGTAAGCAACGATGCCGTTAATTTTTTGAATTCGGCAATAGGATCAAAGGCCATTTCTTTCAGGACTTTAATGATCGTGGCCAGTTTAGGAATTGCCTGCGGAGCTGTTTTTTCAAGTGGTATGATGGAGGTAGCTCGAAAGGGGATATTCAACCCTGGTGAGTTTATGTTTGCGGAGATCATGTTCATCTTCATGGCGGTGATGATCACAGATATTCTGCTACTGGATTTCTTTAACACCCTGGGGATGCCAACGTCTACAACAGTATCCATTGTGTTTGAATTGTTAGGAGCTGCTGTAGCCATGTCTTTGTTAAAGATTGCCGCGGCAGGTGATAACTTCTCGGAAATTGTCAACTATATCAATACCGCAAAAGCCTTTCAAATTATCATGGGAATTCTCTTATCCGTGGTAGTCGCATTTACGATAGGAGCTATTGTTCAATGGATTTCAAGGGTTTTGCTCTCCTATGATTTTGAGAAAAAAGCGAAATGGGTAGGCGCCCTTTTTGGGGGTGCTGCTCTTTCGGCTATCACTTATTTCATCTTCATGAAAGGGATAAAAGGAACCCCCTGGGCCGGAGAAAGTTATGACCTCATCGGTGGCGTTACTATCAAGGATTTTCTTGAAGACCAGGTAATGATGATTGTGCTTGTCAGTTTCGCATTTTGGGCAATCTTATCCTTCCTACTGATCACGCTGACCAGAACAAACATCTATAAGCTGATCATTGGTGTTGGCACCTTTGCCCTGGCCCTGGCATTTGCAGGTAATGACCTGGTGAATTTTATTGGTGTGCCTATTGCGGCATATCAGTCCTATGAAGCCTGGACGGCCTCCGGAGTGCCTGCCATGGAGTTTAGTATGGATGTGCTGGCTAAGAAAGTACCCACACCTACTATATTGTTATTTGTTGCTGGTATTATTATGGTAGCCACCCTTTGGTTATCGAAGAAAGCCCGTTATGTAACTGAAACAGAAATCAATCTGGCGAGAGTCGGAGAGGCAAAGGAACGTTTCCAACCTAATAATTTTTCACGCGCATTGGTTAGATTTACCTTGTTGGCTTCAAAATATACGGCAACAGTAGTGCCTAACTCTATCCTTGAAAAAATAGATAAAAGGTTTACAAAGCCAGTGATCCACCTGCCAAAAGGGAAAGTACATGAGTATCCTGCTTTTGATATGGTGCGTGCTGCAGTTAACCTGATGGTAGCAGGAATTCTTATTTCTATAGCTACTTCTTACAAATTACCGTTATCTACTACCTATGTAACCTTTATGGTCGCGATGGGGACTTCACTGGCCGACAAAGCCTGGGGAAGTGAAAGTGCGGTATACCGCGTTGCCGGTGTAATTAACGTAATTGGCGGTTGGTTTGCAACAGCGATAATTGCCTTTATTGCAGCTGGCACCATCCTGGCACTAATCAGTTTTGGTAAAGGAACAGCCATAGCCATCCTGCTCTTTATTGCCATATTATTGCTGGTTAGGAATTACATTAACTACAATAAAAGGTCAAAGGCTATTCGTGCAGAAGATTCTTTGATAAGAGCTGAAAGCAGTTCTATCCAGGGCGTTATAGAGGAAAGTGCTAAAAACATTTCCAATGTAATGAAACGCAGCGGCAAACTATACCGTAATAGCGTTGACGGTCTGGCCAGAGAAGATCTGGATCAACTGAAAAAGAACAAGAAAAATGTTTCTAAATTATCTTCAGAGATTGATGATTTGCGGGATAATCTCTTCTACTTTATCAAGAATTTGGAGGAAAGCAGTCTGGAAGCAAGTAATTTTTATATAAATATTCTGGACTATCTAACGGATATGACACAATCTTTGGAATACATAACAAAGATTAGTCATAAACACGTTAACAACCATCACAAAAAGTTAAAGTACAATCAGATCAAAGAACTTTCTGAAATAAATACAGCTTTGGAATCCCTGCTAAGCAGATCGAAGCAGGCTTTTGACAAGCGTTCTTTTGAAGAAATTGGTTTGATACTAAGTCAAAAACAAGATTTGTATCGATCTGTTTCCGAGAAAGTAGAAAAGCAGATAGCAAGAACCCGGACTGAAGAATCCAGTCCGAAAAATACAA
>JABDOZ010000048.1 GCA_013043005.1 Flavobacteriaceae bacterium
GGATAAGGCTAATGTATTAGAAACCTCTCGTTTATGGCGTGAAACAGTTCAAGCCATGGAAAAGGATTATCCAGAAGTTGAAGTGTCTTACGAATTTGTAGATGCCGTTGCTATGCGATTAGTTCAATGGCCAAATGAATATGATGTCTTGATTACGGAAAATTTGTTTGGGGATATATTAACTGATGAAGCTTCCGTGATTTCAGGTTCAATGGGATTAATGCCTTCTGCTTCTGTGGGATCTGAAGTTTCATTATTTGAGCCAATACATGGATCATATCCTCAGGCAACTGGTTTGAATATCGCAAATCCTTTGGCAACAGTATTATCTGCAGCCATGATGTTTGAAACAGCTTTCGGCTTGCATGATGAAGCTGAAGCCATACGTAATGTTGTAAATAGATCGTTAGCTGAAGGTGTTGTAACAGAAGATCTTGCCGATGGCGGAAAATCATATGGAACATCGGAAGTAGGAGACTGGCTAGCTAAAAACCTATAAACCCTTCAGTTTTATTCTAAACGATGCGTTCTTTTATCTTTAAAAGCAATAAATATCAATAATGAAATAATTCCACAAATTGCAAATCCAAAGAACACAGGATGCACAGTAGTGGTTACAAACTTTCCAATATAAGTTCCTATTGGTACAGCAAGCAACGTAGAAATAAATCCGGTTATTGCTGCTCCTATTCCAGCAATATGACCAACAGGTTCCATGGCAATAGACCTTAAATTACCAAATAGAAAACCTAAAGCAAAGAATTGTAGACCTAAAAAGATGAGTAAAACCTCAATACATGGATTGGCTTGTGACCAAAATATTACCACATAGATAATTGATATAATACAATAGGCTATCAGAGCGTAGAAAGCCAAATTTCTCATTCCAAATCTCATGACCAAAGTACCATTTAAAAAGGTGGCTAAGCCAACTGTAATGGCTAATCCGGCAAAAATGTATGGAAATGCATCACCTAAACCATATTGGATCTCGAATATTTGTTGCGAAGCACTTAAGTATACCAAAAAAGCTCCAGTGATAAACCCGGAGATTAAAGTAAATGCAATAGTTTCCTGAAATTTGATTAATTCCTTAAGCCCATCAACAAATAAGTGGCTACTGAATTTAACTTTGAATTCTGTTTTTAAGGTTTCTTTCTGTCGCTTCCAAAACCAGATTCCTATTATCGCTGCAAAAATTAATTGTGCATAAAAAATTGCCTGCCAGCTATAGATATTGAGAATAAATTTTCCTAAAGCAGGAGCAATTATTGGAACTAATATGAAGACAACTGTAACAAAGGACATGATTTTAGCCATATAATCACCCTTGTACGAATCTCTAATTATAGATATACTAACGGTCCGAGGTGCAGATAAGCCGATGCCTTGCAGAATACGGCCAACAACCATAATAGTTAATGTTTCCGCATAAATACAAACAATACTGGCAATTAAAAAGATGATAAACCCGAAGTAAACTATAGGTTTTCTTCCAAAACTATCAGACAAAGGACCAAACAATAATTGCCCAAAACCAAGACCTAAAAAAATCATGGTGATCAATAATTGGTTGTCTGTAGTAACAGAGGTTTTTAATTCTCTTCCTATTATTGACAGAGCAGGTAACAGTGCATCAATTGCTAATGCAACAATTGACATTAATGAAGCCATTAATGCTACGAATTCAATACTAACTTTGTTAGTTTGTTGTTGCATTCGGCAAATGTAGTTCAATTAACTGGAGTACTTTTTACATTTTTATTAAATTAGTCAACTAATCAAATTATTTTACCATGCGAAACAAGTTATTTATCTGTTGGCTTTTGATTTCTGCCGTATTAAGCTGTAAAACAGAAACTAAAAATATTGAATCTGGTCAAGAAATATCAAAAACTAAATATCTCAACTATCCTGATGAGGATAAATTTTCCGGAGGCATTAAAATGATTCCAATTTCAACACCTAAAGGTGAGTTTAAAGTCTGGACAAAACGAGTTGGAAATAATCCTGACATGAAAGTTTTGTTGCTGCACGGTGGTCCCGGAGTGACCCATGAGATCTATGAATGTTTTGATGGCTATTTTCCTTTAGAAGGAATCGAATATTATTATTACGATCAGTTGGGATCCTACTATAGTGACCAACCTAAAGATCTATCTCTTTGGGATTTAGACCGTTTTGTGGAAGAAGTAGAGCAGGTAAGGGTCGCCTTGGGTTTAAATAAAGATAATTTCTATTTGTATGGTCAATCCTGGGGTGGAATTTTGGGTATGCAATACGCGTTAAAATATCAGGAAAATATTAAGGGTTTAATTATTTCAAATATGGTTGCATCCATACCAGAGTATCAGAAATATTCAGATGAGGTTTTGGCGCCCAAAATGGACCCTGAAGTATTAAAAGAGATCATGAGCTATGAAGAAAAAGAAGATTATTCCAATCCGAGATATATGGAATTGATAGTGAATAATTACTATACAGAACACGTTTTAAGAATGCCTGTAGATGAATGGCCGGAGCCTGTGAACAGGACATTTAAGCACTTGAATCCTGATGTATATGTAACCATGCAAGGGCCGAGCGAATTTGGTATTAAAGGTGATGCTACATTAAAGAATTGGGATGTAAAAGACCAATTGCATAAGATCACGGTTCCAACGCTAACCATTGGTGCCACTTTTGACACTATGGACCCAGAACACATGAAATGGATTTCTACAGAAGTCAAGAATGGTCGATTTTTATTATGTCCAAATGGAAGTCACTTATCTCAATTTGATGATCAAAAGGTCTTCTTTGAAGGATTAATAGACTTTATAAAAGATGTAAACGATGGTAGCTTTTAATAGATAGAAAATAATAAAAAAGCCACTCTTTTTGAGTGGCTTTTTTTGGTTTTATAAAGGAATGTTTCCGTGTTTTCGTTTTGGACCATCCACTTGCTTTCCTTCAAGCATCTGAAATCCTTTAATAAGCTTGCGACGCGTATTTTTAGGATAAATAACTTCATCGATAAACCCTCGTTTAGCGGCTCTGTACGGATCCGCAAATTTATTGGCATAGTCTGCTTCTTTTTCTTTCCATTTTTCAGCAGGATTTTCTGCGGCTGCTATCTCTTTTCTAAAGATAATCTCGGCTGCTCCTTTTGCTCCCATCACAGCAATTTCTGCCGTAGGCCAGGCATAATTCAAGTCAGCACCGATATGTTTAGAATTCATTACATCATAGGCTCCACCATAGGCTTTACGAGTAATAACTGTGATTTTTGGAACGGTCGCTTCACTCAATGCATATAATAATTTGGCTCCATTCATAATAATTCCGTTCCACTCCTGATCGGTACCAGGCAAGAATCCGGGTACATCAACTAACACTAATAATGGAATATTAAAACAATCACAGAATCTTGTAAAACGAGCTCCTTTTACAGAACTATTTACATCTAAACAACCTGCTAATTGCATGGGTTGGTTGGCAACAATACCAATACTTCTTCCTGCAATTCTTGCAAACCCTACAATGATATTTTCTGCATAATCTTTATGAATTTCAAAGAATGAATCTTCATCAGTTATCCCAGTTATAACATCATGCATGTCATATGGTTTATGTGTATCTTCAGGAATAATATCAATTAAAAACTCTCTCAATTCGTCACCAATTTCATAAGGTACTTTCTTTGTAGTTTCTCTATTACTTTGTGGCATGTAACTCAATAATGTTTTTACATCTTCTAAACACTGAATATCATTAGATGATGTTACGTGAGTTACACCAGATTTAGTTGCATGTGTACTGGCTCCTCCTAATTCTTCTGCCGTGACGTCTTCATTGGTTACGGTTTTTACAACATTTGGTCCGGTAACAAACATATAACTTGTGTCTTCAACCATTAAAGTGAAATCAGTCATAGCTGGTGAGTAAACAGCGCCACCAGCACAAGGACCCATGATTGCGGAAATTTGAGGTATAACTCCAGATGACTGAACATTTCGATGGAAAATATCTGCATAACCACCTAAAGATTTCACGCCTTCCTGTATCCTCGCTCCACCAGAGTCATTCAATCCTATTACTGGTGCACCAACTTTAACAGCCTGATCCATTATTTTACAGATTTTTTCTGCATGTGTTTCTGATAAGGCACCACCAAAAACCGTAAAATCTTGAGCAAATACGTAAACTAACCGTCCATCAATTGTTCCATAACCAGTCACTACACCATCACCATAATAAACTTCCTTGTCCATTCCAAAAATTGTGGTTCTATGTGTCACCATAACTCCCATTTCTTCAAAGGAACCTTCATCTAGCAAGTATTCTACTCGTTCACGTGCTGTTAATTTTTTCTTGGCATGTTGTTTTTCTATCCTTTTTTCACCTCCACCTAAATATGCCAAGGCTAATCGCTTGTCAAGTTCATTTATTTTTTTATTCATTTGTTTTTCCATAATACATCTAATTTTAGGTGATTAATGAATAGGTATTCTTAATTGTTTTTGATCTTCTTTGTAAAGCTTTATTGCTAATGTAGCAGCAATTTTTGCTTCTTCTTCCATATCAGCTTTTAGGGCTTCAGGTGAATAGAAATTTTTCACGAAATGTGTGTCAAAATTACCTGATCGGAATGCTTCATGCTCACAAACAAATTTTCCGAATGGTAACGTAGTTTGTACACCTTCCACTATATAATTATCGATTGCTTTTATCATGAGTTGAATGGCTTCATCACGAGTTTTTCCGTAGGTTATCAGTTTAGATAACATTGGATCATAATAAATAGGAATATCCATTCCTTCTTCAAAACCATTATCTACTCGAATGTTTTCACCAACTGGTAACTTGTAAGTTTCAAGTTTTCCTACACTTGGTAAGAAATCATTTAAAGGATCTTCGGCATAAACACGTAATTCTAATGCGTGACCATTAATTTTAAGGTCTTCCTGTTTGATTTTTAATTCTTCACCTCTAGCTACGTTAATTTGCAACTCAACAAGGTCAACACCTGCAATGATTTCTGAAACAGGATGTTCAACCTGTAAACGTGTATTCATTTCAAGGAAATAGAAATTAAGATCTACATCCATTAAGAATTCTACTGTTCCTGCACCCAGGTAATCACAGGATTTTGCTACGTTAATAGCAGCTTGACCCATTCGTTCTCTTAAATCTGGAGTTAAAACTGAAGAAGGAGCTTCTTCAACTACTTTTTGATGACGACGCTGTACACTACATTCTCTTTCAAAAAAGTGTAAAACATTACCATGAGCATCTGCCATAACTTGAATCTCAACATGACGAGGTGAAGTAACATATTTCTCAACAAAAACAGAGCCATCACCAAAAGCAGAAGTTGCTTCACTAATAGCACGTTTCATTTGTTCTTCAACATCTTTTTCTTTTTCAACTACACGCATACCTTTTCCACCACCACCAGCAGCAGCTTTTATCAAGATAGGGAAACCTATTTGTTTAGCTATTTCAACCGCTTCTTTAGGATCAGTCACAGCTCTATCAACTCCAGGAACCATTGGAATATCATAGTCTTTAACAGCTTCCTTTGCTGCTAATTTATCTCCCATCATTTTTATTGCTTTTGATCTTGGTCCAATAAATATGATATCATTTTTTTCTGCTTCTTCAGCAAAATCAGCATTTTCACTTAAGAATCCGTATCCGGGATGAATGCCATCTACATTTAATTCTTTAGCTATTTTAATAATTTTTGAGCCTAATAAATAGGATTGATTTGATGGAGGTTCACCAATACATACTGCTTCATCTGCAAATCGTACATGAGGTGCATTTCTGTCTGCTTTAGAATAAACAGCAACCGTTTTAATCCCCATTTTCTGTGCAGTTTTCATTACTCTAATGGCAATTTCACCTCTATTTGCAACTAATATCTTTTTCATATCTATTCGAATTCAATTAATAAATGGCCTTTGTCGATAGCATCACCTTTGGCTATATTCACAGATTTAATGACTGCATCGCGAGGTGAGGTGATTACATTTTCCATTTTCATGGCTTCTAAAATGAGTAATCCTTCATCTTCCTTCACTTCCTGACCTTCTTTTACATGAATATCTAAAATAAGCCCTGGCATAGGCGCCTTGATAGAATTAACTTGTTTTGAAGAACCGAAAGTGAATCCCATTTTATCTATTAAAAGGTCTAATGGATTTGAGATATCTACATCGTAAGAATGGTTGTTAACCTTTATGGAATATTTTTTACGATTGAAAGTTGAATCTACTAATTCTGCTTTAAACGGCTTGTTGTTTTGTAATACATGATATATGTTATCTGCCGTTTTTTCAGCATTTAATTTTGAAACATCATCATCTGTAATGTCAAACTCAATGGAGTTGTTGACTTTTACTTTATACTTATTGTTCATAAGCGTAGTTGTTAAAATTTAAATATTTGAAATAACTGTTACAATACTTGAAAAATCTATTCTTTACCTGATTTCTTAAGAAGAAATTTAACCCAACGAAATTAGATAATTTAATAGTTAAACAATATGAGAGTTGTCATGTTTTATTCAGATTTATTATTGTTAAAAAACGAGTTATTCTGATGAATTTTGATGGCTTTCCTAGATAGAATTATTGCCAATGACAAGGAAATGAATGCACCTATCCAAATACCAGGAATAAATTTTAGAAAAAGGAAGAAATCGTAAATACCATGAAAGAGAATTGCCAGAGTAAGTCCTATCAAATTATCAGCAATTCTTTTACCATTAAATTTAGCTTTACCCATAAAATATCCCATTAGAATGCCGAAAGTAGCATGTGCAGGAATAGCTGTAAAAGCTCTAACTAAAGCTACTTCCAAACCACCTTGAAGCACGTACATAAGGTTTTCTACCACTGCGAAACCCATTGATACCATGACTGCATATATGATTCCGTCAAAGGGTTCATTAAATGATTTTTTAGATTGAGAATAATATCTAACTATAACATATTTACTAAACTCTTCAGTTAAGGCTACCACTAAGAATGCCTTAATTAATAGTTGCGAAATGCTATTCTCATCTGTTAGGGGTAAAAAATAATCGAATAAAAGGTATAGTATAGTTGTTATTAAAACACTCACAATTGCGCCGAGTAAAAAGCTAAAAAGCAAGATGCGTTTTGGTTCTTTTTCATATTTATCTTTTAAGTAGATGTAGATAATAATTATGAATGCTGGAGCTATTGCTGCAAGGATTAAACTCATACTTAAAAATTAAACCAATTCTAAAATTTTATCAATGACAAAAAGGTAATAAGACCTATTACTTTCAACAAAATGATTGTTATCCTTAGTATCGAGCAAGGTCTTGAATTCTCTAAACGACACTAATTTTAATTCCTCAACTTCATCTTCCTGTGGTATAAGGTCTTTTAATTCCACAGTTAGTTCAGCTATGTATACCTGATGAAATTCATTGTCTTTGATACTTCCATTTTCATAGGTTGACAAGTGTTTGTTAACACCAATTTTGATTAGATCTTTTGCATCTAGGCGTAGTCCAAGTTCCTCTTCGGTTTCTCTTACTGCAGCACTTATAAATGATTCGCCAGCGTCTATATGACCAGCGGCTGAAACATCCCATAACAATGGGAAAATTGATTTTTTATGTGATCTTTGCTGGAGTAATATCTCACCATTTAGGGTATACAACCACAAATGAATGGTATTGTGCCACCAACCATGTTTATGAGCTTCAGATTTTAACGCTTTTTTACCGGTTGGTTTTCCAGTTTCTGTTACTATGTCTATATATTCATCCATATAATACAAAATCGTCATTATGAGGAATTTATGACGATGTAATCTGCCAATTAAAAGAAAGATTGCTTCTCCCGGTATCTAATGGTATTCGCAATGACGATTTATTTTATCTATTCGAAATAACTAAAAGAATCACCATCTTTTATTTTCAATAAGGTTTCGTATATCATTCTAATCACATTTTCAACATCTTCTCTATGTACCATTTCTACTGTGGTATGCATATATCTTAGTGGTAAAGAAATAAGTGCACTGGCTACACCACCATTACTGTAAGCAAAGGCATCTGTATCCGTTCCTGTGGCTCTTGATAAGGCCGAACGTTGGAAAGGAATATTCTTTTCTTCAGCAGTTTCAGTAATAAGATCACGCAACTTCTGTTGAACGGCTGGAGCATAGGCTATTACAGGTCCTTTACCCATTTCCAAATGACCTTCTTTCTTCTTGTTGATCATAGGAGTTGTTGTATCATGAGTTACATCTGTAACTATTGCCACCTGAGGTTTAATAGTTTGAGTGATCATTTCAGCACCTCTAAGACCAATTTCTTCCTGAACCGAATTAGTAACATAAAGTCCAAAAGGTAAGGTCTTTTTGTTCTCATGCAATAAACGCGCAACTTCTGCAATCATAAAACCACCCATTCTGTTATCTAAAGCACGACATATAAATTTATCCTTGTTAAGAATATGAAATTCATCTGGATAAGTTATTACACAACCAACATGAACTCCCATTTTTTCAACTTCGTCTTTATCTTTAGCTCCAATATCAATAAAAATATTATCTAATTTTGGAGGCTCCTCTTTTGCTCTATTTCTTGTATGAATTGCTGGCCATCCAAAAACACCTTTAACGATTCCTTTTTTAGTGTGAATATTAACTATTTTACTAGGTGCAATTTGATGGTCACTTCCTCCATTTCTAATCACGTATAGCAGTCCATTGTCAGAAATATAATTTACATACCATGAAATTTCATCGGCATGACCTTCAATAACCACCTTGTACTGGGCCTTTGGATTTATAACACCAACGGCTGTTCCATAAGTATCTGTAATGAATTCGTCTACATATGGTTTTAAATAATTCATCCAAAATTTTTGTCCGTCCCATTCATATCCGGTAGGAGCAGCATTGTTTAAATATTTTTCTAAAAAGTCAATTGATTTTTTATTGAGTATTCTCTTTTTTGCCATTGATAAAAGTTTTGCACTAATTTAATAATATTAATAAGATTTTAAGGTTATTAAAGGATGTAAATTCTTAATTTTACGCATCTTAAGTTATTCAAATAATCAACTGGAAACAGACTAATTAAATTGGTTTGGAATGATTTTAGCTTAACTCTTGATAATGAAAAACTTACTCTACATATTTATTTTATTTCCTTTTTTGAGCTTTGGTCAAATTGTTGAAAAGGTTCAAGACTCTACAGAGTATGAATATTTTGTTGTTGAAGGTGATACTATTCATAAGGACGCTATAGATCTGGATGAGATCAAGCTTTTCAACAAACTCGAATTTAAAGATAAAAATGAACGCATACGTTATTTGATTCTTAAAAGAAAGACCAAAAAGGTTTATCCATATGCAAAACTGGCTGCGGACAGATTAATTTCCCTAAATGAACGGTTAGAATCTATGACCAAGAAAAGACACAGAAGAAAATATGCAAAGCGAATAGAAAAATATATAGAGGATGAATTCTCTGCCGAGTTAAAAAAACTTACACGAACCGAAGGTCAGATCTTAGTAAAACTAATTCACAGGCAAACTGGTAATACTACATTTGAACTAGTAAAAGAATTACGAAGTGGATGGAAGGCATTTTGGTATCAAAACACGGCAAAACTATTCAAAATTTCGTTAAAGAAGGAATTTGATCCTGTTACTGTTGAAGAAGATTTTTTAATTGAAGATATATTGCAAAGAGAATTTCAGGTAGGTAACTTAGAGAAACAAAAACCTGCCATGGAGTTTGATTATTTTGATCTGGTAGTGGAATGGAATAATAAACAACACGAATAGTATGCGGTTACAAACCAGACGTGAAGAACATTTTAATGCTGCTACGCATGCTATTGGTGCATTACTTGGAATAGCAGGATTTATATTGCTTATAATTTTTGAATCAAAAAAAACAAATTGGAGTTTATTTAGTGTGATTGTCTATGGTTTGTCAATCATTATTCTTTTTACAGCATCTACGCTATACCATTCGGTTAAAAGTGAAAAAAGAAAACATTACTTCAGAATAGTAGATCACATAAGCATTTATTTGTTGATTGCAGGAACCTATACACCAGTTTTACTTATTACCCTTGCAGAAAGTAAAGGTTGGACCTTATTTTGGGTAGTTTGGGGATTTGCCTTTATTGGTTCTGTACTTAAACTATTTTTTACAGGTAAGTATGATCTTGTCTCTACCTTACTTTATTTGGTCATGGGTTGGCTCATTGCATTTGATTTTGGAATGCTTTTAGAACTAATGCCTGTTAATGGGATAATATTTTTAATTATAGGTGGTTTATTTTATACAGTAGGCATCGTGTTTTATGTCATACAACGTATTCCTTATAACCACGTCATCTGGCATTTGTTTGTATTGGCTGGAGCCATTTTTCATTATTTTATGGTGTTTTTTCATGTGATCTGACTTTTATTGAGAATCTTATTTTTTATTTTCCAATATTTCATTTTGTTTTTGAAGCAGTTCGGTTACTTTGTTTAAAAGCTCAATGTCTTTTGGAGTCGTCATTGTTTCGTCTTTAGGATCTTCTGCTTTATTTCGTAATACATTGATGAATTTTACTACTAAAAACACAGTTATTCCAACAACCAGAAAATCTACTGTTACCTCGATCAATTTTCCATAGCCAATTGCTATTTCTTCCATTTTAAGATTTCCATTTTCGGTTAATGCATCTCGCAGAACGATTTTTTTATTTTCCCAATTGACGCCATCTGTTAAAAAGGACAGTGGTGGTAAGAATATCTCTTTTACCAAGACATCTACTACTTTATTGAATGACGCCCCGATAATTAGACCAATGGCGATATCGATCATATTTCCTTTTACAGCAAATTCTTTAAACTCTTTTATTAGTTTCATTTTTATTTATGGATTACATTCTTGAAATTAAAAAAGAAAATTCAAAACGCTATTACACCATTTTGAATTTTAACTTTTTAGTTGGGATTTGTTGACTATTCTCAATTCTTAATTTATTAATTTTATCATTAAAATATGCAAAGATCTTTTTAGACTTTTTCTCTGCTTTACTGTCAGAATTAAAGTCATTTTTTAAATATTTAGGAATGGAAAACAAAGTTCTTGGAAACTCGAAAATTGTGAGTTTTTGATCCGTCACCTTTCCTCTTAACCAAAAAGGCTCGCTAAGTTCCGAGTTGTCAACGTATATTATATCTGAATCAGATTCAACCTGTTCACTAAAAGAAATGAGTGAATTAAGAGATTTTGGTATCCCTATTTCAACCAAAATTTGATCTGTATTAAATGATTTTTTTTTATTGTTTGGAAATATAAAAGAGATTGGAGTTTTAGATTTTAATAATGTTCCTAATTTTCCAGTAAAGTTCATAAAATAGCCTGTTGCCAGAATTTCGGCTAATGACTTCTTATAAGTTCTTACATTTTCTGTGTAAAAAACAATGGCCAATAGAATAGATGCTAATAAACCAATTGTTATCGCCATAAATTTGTTAGGTAGAATAGATGTAGATAGACCTTCTAAATAACTTAAATAAGTTCCAATCGTTGGTACAACTGAAAATATTAGGTCTTTGATGGGAAGAAATTTTAAGCTAAATGACATTTATTTGAACTTATGATTTATCTGAAATATGGATTTCAACTTCAACTAAGGTCATCTTTTTTTATTAAATTATCAAATTTAAACTTTTAAGATGTCTTGGTTTTCAAGGAAAAAAGCCTCAAATAAATTCATTTTTTCATTAAAAAACTCCATGGTTTCTTGCCAGGTATTTTTATTATGAATAGATACTTTTTGATCTGAAGTGACATGTATTCTGGAAATTTCTTTACCATTTTCCAGAAAAAAAGTTTCTTCAAAAACAGCTTCAGGTAAGTATTCTTCTTTCAAGATAGATCTTAATGCGACTATTTTTTCCCAGTATTTGATTCGTCCTTCTAAAGTATCCTCAATATCCAACGAAACAAACGCTTTCTTAGTGTCAAAATGAAATTTAAAAGATAAACCCTTAAGCTTGGTATTATAAAGAATCCATTTTTTGGGGAAAGACTTTCCGAAACTGGTCCAGAATTCGTGACGTATTTTTTTGCTTTCTTCCTTACTAAACATTTACATGAAATAAGCAATGGCAACAGCTGCAACAATGACGATAAGTTTAGAAACATTAAATCTATGGCCTTTATCACTTTCAAACAAAATGGTAGTACTTATGTGTAAAAAGATACCAACAACCAATGCAGAAATTTCGGTTTCATAGCTTTCAAAAAATGGTGCTATTTCACTTAAATAACTACCCAATGG
>JABDOZ010000050.1 GCA_013043005.1 Flavobacteriaceae bacterium
TCTTTCTATAAAAAGTTATAATCAACACAAACAAGACAACTACAACTGGAATGATTTTACCAATAATAGCAATCTCATTATATCCTCTAAATAAATAACCTAGTTCTCTGGCTATATAATACAAACTTGCATTAAATTCGAATTTTTGAAACCACAACCCAACTGTTTCTGAATAGTTATTTAGGAACTCTGTTGAATAAAAAGAAATGAAGAACAAAAAACTAATGATGCCAACAACTACATAAAACCGTAAACTTTTTCGCCAACCCAATTTCTGATAGAATATTGGCAGAAACATCAATGGGATCAGTTTAATAGAAATGGAACAGGCAAAGAGAATAGCAGCCAAGTTTTGCTTATTATTATATAACATGTATAAACTCCAAACCAGGAAAAATATCATGACTGCTTCAAAATGCAGATTCCCAGTCAATTCAATAATAACAAACGGATTTAAGATGAACCAAAAGAAATAATGAACAGGTATATTCAATTTCTCCAGTAGTTTTTTACCATAATGAAGTGTGCCAAAATCAGCAGCAATAATTAGTAATCGCATTGCTATAACCGAGCCTAAAATACTTTTACCGGCAAACATTCCTGCTATGACAAAACAAATCTGGTTTAACGGTGGATAGTTGGTAAAATGACTGCCATTTAAAGCACCCATGCCATTATACAATTCTTGTGCTTGTAACACAGGGAACTCGCCTTTAGAGATAAAGAATTCTGGAGTTGCGAGGTAAGGGTTCCATCCTTCAAGAATCATTCTGCCATCCCAAATAAACCTATAAAAATCCTGTGACAGATTAGGAATAGAAAACAATAAAATAATGCGGAATAAAAAAGAAACTGATGTTAAGAATTTTATATTCTCTTTTTGATTTCTAACAAAAAAAACGAATAGAATGAACAAAGCTGTGTATAGGTTAATCAGCTTTAGGTATTCAGTTCTTACTAAATCATAAGCAAATAAATAATACAATATTGCACTTAAAATACCCAATAAAATTGGTAGTTTATAGAGCTTTAATATGGGCAGGCTTAATCGCATGAACCAAATATACAATTATTGTCATGAGGTTTTTTTCGTTACTTTTCAAAATTTTCTAAATTCGCTAATTGATAGATAAAGAATCTTGAAACATCCAATATTAAAATAAATGAAAAAACTATTTTTAAGTGTAGCAGTTTTATTAATAATGTCAGTAGGATTAACTTCTTGTATTGATAAAGAAAAGAAAAACAATAAAGGAATGAAGCAAGCAAAAGAAACCACTTCAACAACTAATGAAGGAAATTCTAAATCTGATAAAGACTGGAAATTAGTTTGGTCTGATGAGTTTGAAGGTGAATCTTTAGATACAAATAACTGGAATAGACAAGTGGTGAAAGCCGGAAGATTTAATGAAGAATGGCAGCGTTATACTAACAATGAAGAAAATGCATATATAGAAGATGGTAAGCTTGTTCTTAAGGCAATTCATGAAAGTGATAAGCATGGATTGAACCAATACACATCAGCAAGATTAAATACAGCAAAAAAACAATCCTGGAAATACGGTAAGATTGCTGCTCGTATAAAGCTACCTGAAGGTGAAGGTATATGGCCTGCATTTTGGATGCTAGGTTCAAATATTGATGAAAATGGAGGTGATACACCTTGGCCACAATGTGGAGAAATAGATATCTTGGAACTTTATGGCACTAATGATGATGGTGTAGTTGAAGCTAATTTGCATTATGCTGATGCTTCCGACTCTCATGCACAAATGGGAGCTAAGCCCTTCAAGTTAAAGCAAGGAAAATTTGCTGATGCCTTCCATTCATTTGAATTAGAATGGGATGAAAATGAAGTTGTCTGGTTTGTAGATGGTGAACAATACGCCTCGATAGAGATATCAGATGACCAATTCTCTGAAGTCCATAGAGAATATTTTCTTCTTCTGAATTTAGCAGTTGGTGGTACTTGGGCTGGACGACCTGATGAAACTACCAAATTTCCACAGCATATGTATGTGGATTGGGTAAGGGTTTATCAGAAAGATTAGTTATAATTAGTACGGTTAAACCTTTGCACGAATAGATTTAAAAAATACATAACCAAAGCCAATAAACAGCATAAGGTGGAAAGGGAATAATCCAAAATCACCTCCCTGGTCACCAACAATAAAAGCGCTATACATTCCGAAAGCAAAATAAAGCATTAGCATGCCTTCGATAATCACATTGAGCGATAGTTTTTTGCGTAAGTATTTGTTGCCTTTCCAGGAATCTGAAATAGTGTTGATATTGAATTTTGGAGTCCGAACGAATTCACTTGGTTTACCTATATGTCCTTCTAAAACTGCAATGGAAT
>JABDOZ010000060.1 GCA_013043005.1 Flavobacteriaceae bacterium
GAATTCTTCTCTGGTATTAATAATGGTTTGCTCAATTTCATGGCCTGTATCAAAATAATCGATTACTTGTTTTATATTGTCAATACCATAAACCTTTAAATCGTTTACAATGGCTGCTTCTTTAGCATTTTGGCTTGGTAATATAAATCCTTTAAATCCTTCTTCTCTGGCTTTAATGGCAATGGGTAAAGCACCTTTTATGGGTTGCAGACTTCCATCAAGTGATAATTCACCCATGATTAAAAAGTCTCCTATATTTTCCGCCTTAATTTGTTTGGATGCTGCCAGAATACCTACGGCTAATGTGAGATCATAGGCCGACCCTTCTTTGCGTAAATCGGCTGGTGCCATGTTGATAGTAATCTTTTTTCCTGGAATTTTGTATCCATTATTTTGCAAGGCAGCAGCTATTCTGTAATTACTCTCTTTGATAGCATTATCTGGTAGTCCTACCAGATGGTAACCAATTCCTTTATCAACATTTACTTCAACTGTAATAGTCGTAGCTTCTACGCCAAAAACAGCACTTCCAAAAACCTTTTTGAGCATAAATTTTTGATTTGGATAAATGTAAGAAAATTAGATCAATCCATATTATTAATGAATTCCAATGATCTTCGCTCGTTGTAATATATGTTGTTCTTCTGAAAAAATCCGACATGACCACCAAACTTGGGCATTTCCAAAAATAAATCTGCATTGTTTTTAGCTTCTTTTACCGGGAAACACTCTGGAGATAAAAAGGAATCATCCAAGGCATTTAAGATTAGAGTCGGAACTTTAATGCCCTTAAGAAATTGAAGGCTACTGCTTTTCTCATAATAATCTAAAGCATCTTCAAAACCGTGTGCTTTAGATGTATACACATCATCAAAATCCTTCAAAGTTTTAATAGTATCTATTTCTTCAACCGAAATGATCTCCGGAAACTGTTTTTGTTTTATCCTTAATCTGGCAATAAGGTATTTTTTAAACCGATTAGCATAAAGGATATTCTTAAATGTGTGCAACTCGAGACAAGACCCGTATAAATGGCAGGGAACAGAAACTCCTACAGCTCCTTTAATTTGCTTCGGAATAATCCGATCCTCTCCTAAATATTTCAACGTTACATTGCCGCCAAGACTAACACCTTTTATATAGATATCTGAATAATGCTTAGTATTGATAATATGTTTTATTACCTCATCCAGATCATCAGTAACTCCTGAATGATATGACCTGTATTTTAAGTTTGGTTCTCCACTACAGCCTCTAAAATTAACACAAACAGCATCGATTTCATTCTGATTAAACAATTTAGCAGTAGCCAACATATAAGGTCGTTGTGCATTCCCCTCTAAACCATGTAAAATAATAATGAGTTTATTTGTTTTTTCTGAAGCATAGCTCCAATCTATATCTATAAAATCCTGATCTTTTAAAATTATACGTTCTCTTTGCTGATCAACCCCATTTACATTTCTAAAAATCCCGGAATAGACAGTAGAAAAGTGACTGTTTTTGAACAGAAATTTTGGATTGTAATCAGACTCAACTACTGGCATGGATTATTCATTGAAATTATCTAGTCCTGATCTCAGCCAATTGGAATACTCATCTGCATCTGGTACATATGCCGCTGGATAATTCAATAATTCCATATTGTGATTCAGCAAAACATAGTATGGTTGCGAGTTATTCTGGAAATTAATCGTTTGGAAAGTCGCCCATTTATCACCAATGGATCTAATGTTTTTTATGCTTCCGTTAGTCTTTAGATATTTAAATTGCTCTTCTTTTGGAAGGTCTCTTCGGTCGTCGACATATAATGAGATTATTATATAATCATTTTCCAAAATACTATAAACCTTGTCTTTGCTCCAGACCTGCTCTTCCATCTTTCTGCAATTCACACAAGCCCAACCCGTAAAATCCAGCATAATGGGTTTCCCTTGTTCTTCAGCTGCAGCAACACCTTCATCAAAATCTTTGTAGCAATTTAATCCTAATGGACATTCTGAATCTCTTTCATAAATACTATAAGGTGTAGGAGGCGGAAAACCACTTAATGCATTTAGATTCCAAATTGGATTTTTTTGTAATCCCGGAACTAAATAAATTACAAATGCCAATACCAAAAATGCAAAAGCACCTCGACTGAAATTGATACGTTTTAATGGTCCGTCGTGCGGAAATTTAATTTTACCTATTAAATACAGGAACAAACCAAGACCTATCAAAATCCATAGTCCAATAAAAACTTCACGCTTCAGCAATCCCCAATGTTCAACAAGGTCTGCATTAGATAGGAATTTAAGCGCTAAAGCCAATTCTACAAAGCCCAAAACAACTTTCACTGTATTTAACCAACCACCTGATTTTGGCAGAGAATTTAGCCATTTAGGAAACATAGCAAACAACGTAAATGGTAAAGCTAATGACAAACCAAATCCACTCATTCCCATAGTCAATTGAGTGGCTCCGGCATCGGTTGATAGTGAACTACCCAATAAAGTTCCTAGTATTGGACCAGTACATGAAAAGGAAACAATAGCTAATGTTAAAGCCATAAAGAATACGCCTATCCAGCCACCAATTTTGTTGGCTTTATTGTCTAAGGCATTGCTCCATGATTGTGGTAAAGTCAATTCAAAATAACCAAAGAATGAAATGGCAAATGCTATAAATATGGCAAAGAAAATAATATTTAGAACTACATTCGTGGAAATATTATTTAAGATTTCCGGATCTAAGGTATCTAGCAAATGAAACGGCAAACTTAAAATAACGTAAATCAAAAAGATAAAGAAACCATAGAGAATAGAATCCCTCATTCCTTTTTTTGAATTGTTGGCACTTTTAGTAAAAAAGGATACAGTTAATGGGATCATTGGAAACACGCATGGCGTCAATAAAGCTATCAATCCTCCCAGAAAGCCTAAAATAAATATGGAGAAGTTACTTTTTTCTTTGACTTCTTCAACTTCATATTTATCCCAACCTTTTACATTGATATTTAATTTTTCTGCTAATTCTTTGCTCTTTTCATCTATTGATAAACTACCATTTGTAATGCCTGAACTGGATGCTGAATCGGTTAAATTAAATTTTACTATTTCACTATCGAAAATACAGAGTTCATCATCACAGGCCTGAAAAGATATTTCACTTTCAATAAATTTTAAATTCGGATCTATCAATTCGATTTTTTGAGTGAAGCTTGCCTCGTTGTCAAAAAAAGTAAGATCCATTTCAAAAACCTTATCAAACTTAGTAATGCTTTCACTTTCAACAGCTTTACCTATTAATTTGAATTTCTGAGTACTCTGGATAGAATCATAAATAAATTCTGTTGGTATTGCACCACCCTCTGGTAATTCCTGAGAATACAAATGCCAGGATTGATCAATACTGGCTTTATAAATAAGATTAAATTCGGTTTCTGAGATCTTCTCTGTTTCAATACTCCATTTTACGGGTTGAATTTGAGAAAAGGAATTAAAAAAAGATAAAAATGCTATAAATACAATTAAAAATTTCTTCATTCTTTTACTGTTATCTTAAGTATGCTTTTGGTCTTTTGTGTTACTTTGAATCGATCATCTAATCTACGATTTACCACCCAAATTATATCATTTCCTGAACACAACAACCAGGTATTTTCTTTGGCAAGCAAAGATAGTTTTTCATCTTTAAAAAACTTACTTAATTTCTTCTTGCCCTTCATTCCAAAAGGGTAAAAGTAATCACCGTCCTGCCACTTTCTCAATTCTAAGGGAAACTTTAACAATTCTTTATCTATGTGAATACTGTTAATTTTATCTGTCGTAAATGTTTCAGGTTCCTTTAAGATTAAACGCCCTGCAGCTGTATCTATTTCTTTAGTATTTTCATGTATCAAGTCTGGTTTTTGATAATCTTCAGACAATTCACTTAATATCAATTTCTCCCTGTCCTTTAATAGCCTATGTGTTTTGGAAATCACATACTTTCCCGGTTGTGCATTTAGCAGGTCTTCAATATCATTCCATTCTGTAAATCCATAATCTTTAAATAGCTCATACAAATAAGCTTTTGGATAAGTTAGCTCCTTAATTTGTTGAATATTAAAATGAACCTGTTTTTCTAAAACCTGGGTTATAACATGGTTAGAAATATCATCAATTTTATCATTAATAATGATTCTTGAATCTTTTAGAAACTTCTGGGTCTGTTTGAAATTTTTTAAAAATTTAGGATTTGCATCTTTCAGTTTAGGGATGACTTCCAAACGCAACTTATTCCGAAGGTATTTTTCAGATCGATTGCTGCTGTCTTCTCGCCACTTTAACTTATTGGATTTAGCAAATGCAATTATCTCATCTCTGGAAAACGGTAGCAAAGGTCTTACGACTTTACCATTTATTTCCGGGATTCCTGCCAAACCATCTAATCCTGTTCCCCTTGATAAATTTATGAGAAACGTTTCCAATTCATCATCAGCATGATGCGCTGTTAGAATATACTCAAAACCAAGTTGTTCTGCTAGTTCTTCGAACCATGAATATCTCAAATCACGAGCAGCCATTTGTATGGAAACCTTATATGATTTTGCATAAATCTCTGTGTCAAAACTTTCAATAAACACCTCTAAATCCAACTCCTTCGCAAGTTCATATACAAAAGACTCATCTGAATCACTTTCTTCACCCCGCAAATTAAAATTACAATGCGCCAAAGCGATATCTAATTTTAACAAATGACATAATTGTGTTAATACAACACTGTCAACTCCTCCTGAAACCGCAATCAGTATCCTACTACCCTTCAAAAAGGAAAGGCGTTCATTTACATGGTTTTTAAATTGATCAAACACTCGGTAAATATACAATTTTGGGCACGTTAAACAATCAAGTTAAATTCGTTATTACTTATGATTTTTGTCATATTATAATATCTACGATTTACTAACTTTAGAAATGATAATGAAAAATATTTGACCATGAGTTCACAACAAAAAATTACCGATAAAAAGACAAAATCAGATTTCGATAAAAAGGTTCTAGCTGCAATTCAACATTTGCATCCTTATGTAAAACACAGGTTATATATAGCAGAATCTACCAGGATTTTACCTAAAAACATGTATTTCTCTAATGGAATCATAGACGATGGTATTGTAAAGCTATATGACAAAGGATTTGATATTGATGCTAGTGCCATGGAAATTAAATTAAAATTATTTCAAATCATTGACAGGGATCTCGAAGAATTATTTAAAAACGAAGCGTTTCATAAAGATACCGTTAGTACGAGCAAAATTCTGGAAGAAGAGCTAGATAAATTAAAAGAAGATTATACTGTTGATGCAGATTTGGACCTAATTCTGAATACCGAACTTAGTGATATCTCCTACATGCAAGACAATAGTGAGCATGTCTTTGTTTATGATGATAGTGACTCGAGTGTTTTAAATGCATTTGAGGTAGAGGACCTGGCATCTCTGAAGTCTAAGAACCTGATTGGGGGTCTGTATCGTTGGTTGCCTATCATGGCTGCAGATATCATCGATCTCTATGCGTTTGGAAACTTGAATTTTGAAGAAATAGCCAAGGTTAAAAAAATGAGTCTTGAGCATGTAGAAAAAATATTTACAGCTGTCAAAAAAAGTTTCAGGAATCATTTAGGATAGAGCAATTGACGATTTACGGTTTCCAGAATTAAAATTTCTCGCAAAGGCATAAATATGTAACGTTTTAGTTGCCTGTCGTTTACTGATATGTGCTTAACGAACACTACAACTTTTAACTGAAGACTATTTTTCAAGTGCCTCGCGCATCGCTTTGGCTTTTACAAGACATTCTTCATATTCTTTCAAAGGATCACTTTTAGCTGTGATAGCACCTCCTACTGAGTATGACACATACTTATTGGTCTGGTTGAACAAAATACTGCGGATGATTACATTAAAATCGAAGTTGCCTTTTGGTGTAAAATAACCCACTGCTCCTGAGTAAACTCCACGTTTGGTTTCTTCAAGTGCTTCTATGATCTTCATTGCTGAAATTTTTGGTGCTCCGGTCATACTGCCCATTGGAAATGTCGTTTTTATTACATCAACAGGGTGTACCTCTTTTTTTGTTTTGGCAACAACTGTAGAAATCATTTGGTGCACCTGATCAAAGGTATAGACCTCGCACAATTCCTTAACCTTTACACTACCTTTTTTTGCCGTTTTAGAAAGGTCATTTCTTACCAGATCCACAATCATGATATTCTCACTTCTCTCCTTCTCATCTTTGCTTAATTCTGCCTTTAAAGAAGCGTCTTCTTTTAAATTAAGAGAGCGTTTTGCTGTTCCTTTTATAGGTTGTGAAATGATCTTCTTTCCTATTTTTTGAAGGTACCGTTCTGGTGATGCAGACAGTAAGAACTTATCTTTTAATTTCAGGAATGTAGCAAAGGGAGGATTCGAAATACTATTTAAATGATTATAAGTCTCCAAAGGATTGATCGATACATCCTCGGCATAGCATTCCTGACAAAAATTAGCTTCATATATATCGCCTCTGTGAATGTGCGCTAACATGCTTTCTATCTTTTCGAAATACTGGTCTTTGTGGATCCTTAACTTAATTTTCACCTGATTTGATGTAATTTCTTGACTGAGTTTATCCTTTGAATAGTCAAGGGTATCAAGGTGACAATCCACTTCATTTTTTATACATTTAAGATCATCCTTTAACTCATCATCAACCAATTTTAAATACCTTATTATCAATTTGTTACCCTTGATAAAAAAAAGTTTCTTAGGCTGAAAAAAATACAGGTCGGGAAAGTCCAACCCATCAAAATTACCCGACTGCAATTCTTCAATATCATTTTTGAGGTCGTAAGAAAAATAACCAAAGATCCAGTCGTTTGTCGTGGATTGGTATTCCTTTAATTTATCAAAAGCATTATGATAATCGGTTTGTATACTTGTAAAGGCATCCACAGCCAAAACCACATCATAGTTTGAATATTTTGAGGAATAGTTATTGGAGTCCAACCAAACAATATCATCAAATTGTTGACTCCAGAGCAACATTTGCTCTTTAAGTAATTTCACATCACTTATCGTATGTACTTCTTTGGTCCTCAATGAATAAAAATTGCCTGCAAATTACTGAAATTTAATGCTGTTATAAAATTTTAAACATCTATTAATTTAAACAATTATATGATCGTTAAAAAAGATTCCTGCCTTCGAAGGAAAGGCCAGAAACCAAAACTCAAAGAAAAAAAATAATTGCTTTAAGTGACATTCATAATAGATAATTTAGAATTTGATGTGATTGATTAAAGTCAGTTTTGAGCATTAATATTTTGATTTTATGTCGTAAATTTATGTATATAAATTCCGTAATCATGAAAACAAATCCTATATCTACAATTATGACAAAAAATGTTGTTTGCGTTTCTCCTGACCAAAAAATTGTTGATGTTAAACATATCTACGAAAAAAAGGCATTTCATCATCATATTCCTGTTACCAAAAACGACAAGTTGGTTGGTATGGTGAGCCTGATTGATTTTATGTATAAAATAAAAGGTGCTGGTTTAGATGACAACAATGCAATTTACACTGAACTTACCGTTAAAGATATTATGACCTCAAATCCACATTTTTCTGAACCCAATGCAACTATTGAAAGTGCCGCAAGAATACTCTCTGAAGGGAATTTTAGAGCCTTGCCTATTGTAGAAAACAGCAAAGTGGTAGGAATAGTTTCGACTGCAGATATTATTAAGTTTTATCTGGAAAAAAATTAATCAGATATCACTAGACCTGCTTTTTATGAAAAATCTGAAAAGTATCTAAAAGTAATTCTTGGTGTTAAATACAGACGGGAAATAGCAAAGAAGTGTAACAAGCCTTTAACGAGAGGCGATAAGAATTATAATAAGCGGAATAGAAAGAAATAGAAGGATTATATAATTTATCTATTTTCAAGTTCTTTATCTATCAAATCAATAGCTCCGTCTATATAATTATTTGTGTCTGTGTATGTTCTGTCTTTTTCATCCATAACCTGAATAAGTGTCAAAATTAGATTTTGAAATTCAAATGAATATACCGCTTCAGGTTTCATAATCTTATTGTTTGACAATTTTATTGTTTTGGAAATAGCTGGAGCTGCAAATTGAATCATAGCTTCATGATGCGTGTTTTCCATCCTATTTATAAAGTTATATCTTTCTTCCAATAGCCTTATTGAACTAATAATTTCATGATTCTTAAGAAGTTTTATTTCTCCGCTATTAACCATTGATTCATAAATATTTGCTTGTCTATCGAAATCTGAATACTGCGTTAGATTTCTAATAATTACACCAAGCGTATCTATTTGACTTCTATCATTCTTTTCTATGATTTCATTTGCATATTGAAATTGAAGTAGGTAGCGTTTATTAAATTCAATCTGGTCATTAATTAAGTTTTTATCTTCAACAATTTGGTCTTTTATATTTTGATAATAAATGAATTCGTTATTCTTTTTTATTCTTAAATCATTCCATTTATTGACTTGAAATGCCAATAAAATACCTATCATTACTAATAGAATTTCTCCAATCGCATAGGGTATGTATCGTTTTAGGTTCCCCTCTTTAATTAAAGATTGTCTAATTTTTCTAAATAATTTCATTTTGAATATACGATTTCCAATATTAGATGTACTTGTTTTTTCTTTTTTCCTAATTGGAATAGTCTATTTCTTTTTTAAATGACTTTCTATATCACTTAAATGTAGCTTCAATGCTTTGGCAGAGATTTGAATTTCTTTTATTAAAAGTGCCAAAGATAGAAGCAGTAATACTAAAGCGATTCCAAAAATCCAAATGGCAACAATGTGCTGATCTATATATATCAAGAACATTGTGAGTACACACAACAAAAGACTTGTAATACCAAAAATTTGCATATATCGAGTCAAATTTAGACGAAGCTTAAGATTTTTGATTTGCTGAATTAGTGACTCATCCATTTTCTCCAGATACTTGTCATGTAAATTCCTTATGACCGCAGCATAAGCTAAAAATCTATTGGTATATGCGAGCATGATCAACGATATCGCTGAAAATAAGAGAGCTGGTGTTGTAAGTGTTAGTTCTTCCATACTTCAAAAATAAACATAAAAAAAGCAACCTAAAAAGGTTGCCTAAAATTATAATCAATGTTTTATCTAAATATGCAATGCCCTATCTTCTGTAGCCGCTAATGCTGCTTCTTTAATGGCCTCTGTAAAAGTAGGATGTGCGTGAGACATTCGTGAAATATCCTCGGCACTAGCCCTATATTCCATGGCTACAACCGCTTCAGCTATTAGATCGGCACAGCGAGCTCCTATCATGTGAACTCCTAGGATCTCGTCTGTATTTTTATCTGCAAGTATTTTTACAAACCCATCCAGATCCATACTGGCTCTGCTCCTACCCAGCGCTCGCATTGGGAATTGACCAACTTTATAGTCTACTCCTGCTTCTTTTAATTCTTCTTCCGTTTTACCAACAGCAGCAACTTCCGGCCATGTATAAACGACTCCAGGAATTAAATTATAATCTATGTGTGGTTTTTGTCCTGCAATGGTTTCAGCCACAAATACACCTTCTTCCTCAGCTTTATGAGCCAACATAGCACCTTTCACCACATCTCCTATGGCATAAATGTTAGAAGCACTTGTTTGTAAACGGTCGTTTACTTCGACTTGTCCTCTTTCATTCAACTTGACTCCAGCTGCTTCAGCATTTAAACCATCTGTATACGGACGACGACCTACAGAAACTAAACAATAGTCTCCTCTAAATTCAACTTCTTCACCTTTTTTATTATCTGCCTTAACTATGACCTCATTCCCCTTGCGCTCAACCGACTTCACCTTATGAGATACATTCATTTTGAATTTAGCTTTTCTAAAGACCTTATTCAATTCTTTAGAAAGTCCGGAATCCATGGTTGGAATTATTCGATCCAGGTACTCAACAACGGTAACTTCTGATCCTAATCGGCGGTAAACCTGTCCTAATTCCAGACCTATTACTCCGCCTCCAATAACGATTAAATGTTTCGGTATCTCTTTCAGTTTTAATGCCTCAGTAGATGTTATAACTCGCTCTTTATCAATAGTTATAAATGGAAGATTTGAAGGCTTACTTCCAGTTGCTATTATTGTATTTTTGGCTTCTATTTCCGTAGATTCATCACCCGAAATAGTAATTTGAGTCCCATCTTTAAAAGAACCCAGACCCTGATAAACATCGATCTTATTTTTCTTCATTAAGAAATCGATTCCTCCCGTAGTTTGATCCACAACAGCTTGTTTACGCGCAATCATTTTCTTCAAATTCACTTTAAGATCTCCAGGAATTTCTATTCCGTGATCTTCAAAATGTTTAACAGCATCCTCATAGTGATGAGACGAATCTAAAAGTGCTTTACTGGGAATACACCCAACATTTAAACAGGTTCCTCCTAAGGTTGAATATCTTTCTATTATGGCCGTTTTCATCCCTAACTGGGCACAACGAATTGCTGCTACATAGCCTCCAGGACCTGAACCGATTACTGCTACATCGTACGTATTCATTTTTGTGTTTTTTAAATCGAACACAAAAGTACAATTTTGATTTATGAATTGCGAATGACTGTGGATGAATTTTAAATGGAATAAAAATACTAGAAATAAGTAAAATTAGATGGAAAACTCGCCTATCCCTAAACTAACTAAAATATTAAGATTAACTGGAATAGGCTTATTTCCGCAATCCCCTTAAGATTAATAGCTCTGTAAAGATGCCAAAACTTAAATATTCTCACAATACTCAAATTGAGTATTTTAGTTCTTGGTTTTTCGTACTCTCAAACCCTATTATTGTCATCCGGAACTAAATTAAATTCTTGTTGATTTTAAGAATGCCAACAAGTTCCCCGGTAGAAGAGATGTTTAATTTCTTTAGAATATTTCTTCGATGTGTATCAACCGTCTTTGAACTTATAAATAGTTTTTCGGCAATTTCCTTACTGGAATAATCAAGTATGAGCAACCTAATAATATCGCGTTCACGATTTGTAATACCATCACTTAACAATTTTTGAGATAAATTATTGAAATACTTGGTTTCATATTCTCCCTTAGCATTTAGCAATTTAGCAGAGACCGTTTGAGGCAAGGTTATATTTGGACTCAGCACTGTATAATGAGCGAGTCCAATTATTGGCTTCATACTGGTGTCAAATCCCAAAGGTGTTGTGTTTTGAACAATATTGACATATTCATTCTTGTCATTCTTCAGCCTGTAATTCCAGGTATAACTCATCTGATTTCTGTCCTTTATTGGTATCTCATTTGTTGTGAATTCCATTAATTCATTTAAACCATGTAACCAATTGTCGACATCTTCCGGGTGAATTTTATTCCATAATAATTTCATTCCACCCTCCATCAATTCGGAATGATCATATCCTAAAGTGGTATACATGCTCTTGCTTATATAATGAAAGGCCAGTTTCTGTGTGTCTGTAATACAAAAAAAAGTAGAACTGTAAGGAAGATATTCATCTAGTTCAATTATTTTCTCAATGTGTTTTGATAAATTGGGTTTATCATAAGAATTGAATATTTCCTTGTATACTTCTTCTATTTCATTAGGAGTCATATTATTCTAAAAATATAGCGGTTTATTTTTTGACTTTCTAAAATATGTTCAGCAATAAATATACTTAAATACTTACAGCAAAAAAATTGAAGAAGTTTTTTAACTCAATCCAATTAACCGATTTTAATCTGGAAAACCCAACATGGATCCCATTCCAACAGTAAATAGCCAAGATCCATAAATGGCATGCTCAATAGAAACTAATACGGTAGATTTAGTTTTGGCGTAGGTCATGGCAAATAATAATCCTCCAAAAAATGTTAATACCAATACTAAACCATTTTTAAAGAATAGATGCCCCATTGAAAAGACTAGTGCATTCAGTAATATGAATAATTTTTCATTTTTAAAAAGAGATCTGTAGCGTTGAAAAAAGAAGGTTCTGTAAAGAATCTCCTGAGGGTATACTGATAATAGAGAATACACGAATAAAATTATTAGCCACAATACCGGTTTATTCCTCAAAACCACAAACAAATCACTTCTATTTGTAAACCAGACATATAGTGTAGTTAATAAGGCAATAATTAAAAACTTGACTAAGGTGACTTTCCAAAACTCTTTCCAGTCAATTTGGGATGAAATTTTAAGGGTATTCTTTTCAACTTTAAGCAAATAATAGACAACAAAAATAAATCCGACTAGCCCTAAAATCAGCTTGATCCAAATCGGATAGTCAAAAAATAAACTTATAGGAAAGACCATGAAAAGTAACAGTAATTCTAATAATAAAAAATTGGATTTGTGCATATTCAAATCAAACAGGTATTGTAGTTGTATGCTTTACTTCGTTAATCATAAACATGCTGTGCGTGCTGCCTATATGATTAATTGTTGTTAACTTTTTAACCATAAATTCTCTGAATGCTTCCATATCCTTTACAAGAACTTTCAGCAAGTAGTCATAGTCTCCACTTATATGATAGCATTCCAAAACTTCGGGTAGATTGGCTACCTCCTTTTCGAATTTTACTACATATTCCTGTGAATGCTGAATTAACTTAACATGGCAAAAGGCTACAAACCCTTTATTAACTTTTTCCTTTTTTACCAATGCAACATATTTATGTATAACTCCTGATTTCTCCAGTTTTTTTATCCTTTCATATACCGCTGTTACAGATAGATCTAGTTTATTTGAGAGCTCCTTGTTAGTTTGCTTGCTGTCAGACTGAAGTAATTCCAATAATTTTTGATCAATATTATCCATTTTTATTTTGAAAAATTTTCAGTTTAATTTAAAAGGGAAATCATTTTATAACAAATATATCTATTTATTTCAATATTTATAGTTTTATATTCTATATTATTAGTAATACATTGATTTTTAATCATTTTATTCCGATATTTATGCTATAAATCAAATCTCATAGTTATGAAATTCAAACCAGCAAACGACATTCAAGATCATCATCATTTTGGTGAATTTGGAGGCGTAAATCCTTCTATTTCAGATTCTGCAACTTATACATTCCTATCGGCTAAACAAATGTTCGATACATTTGAAGGTAAAGCCGAAGGTTGTTATTTATATTCAAGACATTCTTCCCCAAGTACATTGTATCTAGGTGAAGCCATTTCAGCTATGGAAGGATCTGAAGCTGCTCATGTTACGGCTTCAGGCATGGGAGCGATTACACCAGTTATGCTCCAACTTTGCGGAGCTGGAGACCATATGGTTAGTAGTAGAACAATTTATGGAGGCACTTATGCGTTTCTTAAAAACTTTGCTCCTCGATTAAATGTAAACACAACATTTGTAGATATTACAAATCTTGAGATTGTTGAGTCTGCCATTACAGATAAAACTAAAATGATCTTTTGTGAAGTGGTGAGCAATCCTTTATTAGAGGTTGCTAATATTGAGGGGTTATCTAAGATTGCTAAAAAACATAATCTTAAATTAGTCGTAGATAATACATTTTCACCATTATCAGTTTCACCGGGTAAACTTGGTGCCGATGTTGTTATTCATAGTTTAACTAAATTCATTAATGGTACAAATGACACTGTTGGAGGTGTTATATGTGGCACTCAAAACTTCATTGATGAATTAAGAAGTGTGAACG